>JAOASJ010000027.1 GCA_030158725.1 Bacteroidia bacterium | reverse complement strand
ACCTTCGCCCCCAAAATATTCAACACACTGTATAACCCAAAACAGGTTCTATTAATGTATATCGCATCTTGTGGTCCGCGGGCACCGTTGGCATCTTTTAGTTCAGACATTTTGCTGAATTTTTCACCCAAATCGTATATGCTTTTGAAATAAGTATCGTCAGAGAAATCGAACACATCGGTGTTGAATGGTTTGCCCAACAAGACCAACATGTCTTTAAATGCGCGCTTCATGATCGGAACAATTTGCGCATTGTCTTCTTTTAAAAGGTATTCCAATTTGTATAAAATCTTGGTAAACAATTCGTCGTTTTCAATCGAATTTGTATCCAATAACATGAAATAATCTTTATGGAAATCGGCGTCTATTTCTTTCACACAGCCAAAGTCTATAACCCCTAATTGCAAGTCTTTCGTTACAATAAAATTACCAGGATGCGGATCAGCATGCACCTTCATCAATTCAAATATTTGAAACATGTAGAAGTCCCAAATGGCTTGACCGATTTTATTGCGTTCTGCTTGCGTAGGATTTTGTTTTACAAATTCAGACAAAGCCACACCATCTATCCAATCCATGCACAAAATACGGGCACTGCTGTAGTCGCTGTAATACTTAGGGAATATCACACCTGGTATATGGGCGCAGGCTTTTGAAATTTCGTTAGAGCGACGCAACTCCAATTTGTAGTCGGTCTCTTCCAACAATTTTATTTCTACTTCTTTGAAATATTTGTCAATGTCTTTGCCCTTCAAATTTAATATCCTAGTGGCCAACGGTTTCACCAATTTCAAATCACTGCTCACACTGTCTGCTATGCCAGGGTATTGAACCTTTACTGCAAATACCTTATCGTTTAATGTCGCCTTGTGCACCTGACCGATACTGGCAGCATGCAAGGCATTTTTACCAAAGGTTTGGTACATATCAAGAGGTGTTTTACCCAATTCTTGTTGGAAGGTTTTTAACACCAAAGGATAGCTCAATGGCGGTGCAGAAAATTGCGCCATTTGAAATTTGTCTTGATACGCTTTTGGCATCAAGTTTTTGTCCATACTCAACATCTGAGCAACCTTTAAGGCCGAACCTTTTAGTTTGCTAAGGGTATCGTATATATCTTCGGCATTGTCTTCGTTTAATTCATCGCGCTTGGTATCCGAGTTAACGGCTTTTTTGATGTAATACTTAATGTAATTGCCACCAATTTTGGCACCAGCACCGGCAAAACTTGCGGCGCGTTGAATTTTGGAAGTCGGAATTTTTACTTGTTCTTTCATTGCTTAGTTTTCACCATTCAATTACATTTTAAAAGGCGATTTCATGCCGTTTTGGAATAAAAATTTACCCAAATCCAACATGCTGTCTAAAGCACTTTTGCCCATTAATTCTATCATCAAATTGACAGATTTTTCAATGGCTGCATCTGTTTTTTCAAAGCCTTGGCTTTTGTCTTCTATCCAGAATTTTAAGATAAACAAAGTATTCAACCAAACCGCTTCGTGGTAGCGGTCGCTTAAGAATTTGCGTTCTTCCAACTCTTTACCAGCCAAGCCTTCTTGGATTACTTCTTTGGCAAAATCCATTATCGGTGTTTTCAAACCTTCTGGAGTTTTGAAATGCATTTTGTTATTCCCTAAACTGTACACGTAGAAACTTCTGCGTTTGTTAATTACTTCAACAAATGTGTAGAAGAAACCAAGTACTTTTTCACGGGCAGAATAGGTCTCAAATTCAGCTGAATCTTTTAGGCTGTTTATTGCCAATACAACTGCTTCATTCCATATTGAAGCTTCTATATCAGAAAAATGGTTGAAGTACTGATAAAATTCAGATTCTTCTATGCCCAAATGTTTTGCAAATGCATAGATAGAAGCAGGTTCTTTCTGCTCTGTTAACACATAATCAATATACGCATCGACAATTTTGTCGGTAGTATTTTTTGTCGTTTTAGAAGTTTTTGTAGCCATCTTTATGTTCTAAACAAAGGATGGACTAAAAAGTTTCAAAAAACACCCGTCTACTTCACATTAAAATAGAATAAAAACAGGCTGTAAACCTATTCAATTTGTTTAAAACTTAAGGGTCAAAGAAATACGTTTTCTTGGCACATCAATTTCTTTTACTTTAAAACTCATGTGTTGGTTAAGTTTAACCACTTCATTGGGACTTTTAATAAAGGTTTTTGACATTTCAGAAATATGCAAAAGCCCATTTTCTTTTATGCCAATGTCTACAAAAGCACCAAAATTGGTAATATTGCTAATCACACCTTTTATCACCATGCCAATTTCCAAGTCTTCCATCTTGCGGATTTTATCATCGAAGGTTTCGTTTTCCAATGACTCACGTGGATCGAGTCCAGGCTTTTCCAATTCCTTCAACAAATCGTTAAAGGTAAATTCTCCAACTTGTTCTTTAATGTTTTGCATGCTTTGCAATTTCATCACCGCATGAGGATTGCCCAACAATTCATCGACCTCCATGCCCGCCAATTTTGCCATTTGCTTCACCGTAGGATATTGCTCGGGATGCACCGCTGAATTGTCTAATTTTTGTTTGGAATTGGGTACCCTTAAAAATCCTGCGCATTGTTCAAATGCTTTGTCACCTAAACGTGGTACTTTTTTCAAATCTGCACGCGAATTAAACTCGCCATTTTCATTTCTAAATTGTACGATATTTTTTGCTAAAACGGGGCCTAAACCAGACACATATTTCAACAATTCTTCACCGGCAGTATTGAGATTAACCCCAACTTTATTTACACAACTAACCACCGTTTCTTCCAGCGATTTTTTTAATTTATTTTGATTGACATCGTGCTGGTATTGTCCCACACCAATGCTTTTAGCATCTATCTTTACCAACTCCGCCAAAGGATCCATCAAACGCCTTCCAATACTCACTGCACCTTTAACGGTAACATCTTGGTCGGGGAATTCTTTACGTGCTATTTCAGAAACAGAATACACCGAAGCGCCGTCTTCGTTAACCAAAAACACGGGTACTGATTTTAAATGGCTGCGCACAAAATCGGCCGTCTCCCTCCCTGCTGTTCCATTGCCTACAGCAACGGCTTCGCATAAAAATTCGGACATCAATTGGTGCAAGACTTGAACCGAGCGGTCTTTGTCGGAACTCGAATTAAAGTACAAAACAGTTTGGTGTAAAAGGTTTCCATTTTCATTTAAACATACAGTCTTACAACCCGTGCGGATACCTGGATCTATGGCCAAAACACGCTTGCTTCCAAGTGGCGATGACAGTAAGAGTTGTTGAAGATTTCCAGTGAAAACACGTATGGCTTCTTCCTCTGCTTTTTCAAATAATTTTTGTTTTAATTCGTTTTCCAAAGAAGGCAATAGCAAACGCTTATAAGCATCTTTGGTGGCATCCAACATAATGTCTTCGCAGGCTGTATCGCGTCGTATCCATTTGCGGTCGACAGTCTCCAAGGTTCTTTGCTCATCGGGTTCAACACTCAACTTTAATATGCCTTCATCTTCTGCACGCATAATGGCCATTAGTCTGTGAGACGCGGCATTACTGGCTTTCTCGGTATAGGCAAAATAATCGCGGTACTTTTCACCAGCAGTTTCTTTGCCCTTGGCTACCTTACATTCAATAATAGAATGTTGTTCGAAAACCTGTCTTAAAATGGTTCTTGTTTCGGCATCGTCGGCTATCCATTGGGCAACTATATCAGTAGCACCATCTATGGCTTCATCTGTATTTTTAACTGCATCGTTTAAATAGCGAACCGCAATAGAATCGACATCGCGTTCGCGTTGTGCCAAAATAATTTTAGCCAAAGGCTCAAGACCTTTTTCTTTGGCCACATCTGCTCTGGTTTTTTTGCGTTGCTTATATGGCAAATACAAATCTTCCAAAACATCTTTATCCATGCACGCATTGATTTTCTGCTGCAACTCAGGACTTAATTTTCCCTGAGATTTTATAGACTCTAAAATAAATTCCTTGCGTTTTGTCAATTCTTCAAACGCTTCGTCCAAACGGATAATGTCCATAATATGCACTTCATCCAAATTACCAGTTTGGTCTTTTCTATACCGCGCCATAAAGGCCACACTTGCTCCCTCTGAATGCAGTTTCATCACTGCCTGAATGGCTCTTTCTGTAAGACCCGTCTCTCTCTTTATATACTGTACTTTTTCCAACATTTATTTAATCGTCTTTTCGCTTTACTTTCTTTCTCTTTTTCTGAACCACCAATCCAACAAAGGTCAATTCATCCATCAAATACCACTTGTTTTTCATCTTTAAAAACAATCCTGATAAATGGTATTTCCGTTTGCCGTCGTATTTAACTATCCAATGCACATAAGCATATTCGTTGTAACCAATTCCACCCGTATCTATCCAAAACGAATCAAGGGTTGTTTTGGCCCATTCTATTCCTGCTTTATCAGACTTTTTGCCAAACTTCACATATTGAATGCGCAATCTGTTCCAAAAATTATTGTACATGGCAAATTGTGTCACATCACTTTGAGCACCCGCTTTTGAGGTGTCAATAAAACGTCTGTAGGTTTTGTACGAAGGAAACAAAACTTTAAAATTGGTAAAGCGTCTGGATTTAAAAATCCCAAAGGATGTATCTTTAATCCAAATTAAATCTTTAAGACGCGCATCTTCTCTTTGACCATTGGAATCCAATTCCTCTTGTGCTTGAAGGTTTTGAAAAAATAATGAGACAAAAATTAAAATCAGGTACTTTTGCATGGAAAGAACTTCGAAACTACAACTTTATTTTGGAAAATAAAACAGCAAACCGACTCATTCATTCCTTGAGTCCATACCTTAAACAACACGCTTACAATCCGGTCGATTGGCACGAATGGGGCGAAGAAGCATTTGCATTGGCTGAACGTGAAAACAAACTCATGCTTATCAGCATCGGCTACAGTGCTTGCCATTGGTGTCATGTGATGGCGCACGAAAGTTTCGAAGACCAAGAAACTGCCGATATCATGAACAAATATTTTGTTTGCATCAAAATAGACCGAGAGGAATTGCCTGATGTTGACCAAATTTACATGGATGCTTGTCAATTGGTAAACGGCAGTGGAGGCTGGCCTTTGAATGCTTTTACTTTGCCTGACAAAAGACCCATACATGCCATGACCTATGCGCCGAAAGCACAATGGCAAGAGATTTTAAACAGCATACAAAATTTATGGAAAAGCAAAGAAAGTGCAGCTTATGAATATGCTGAAAAACTAAGCCATGGCATTAAAAATTTATCATTAGCTCCCCTGATTAAATCAGAGGAAAACAATGGCGAAAAACTAAGCCACTTAGTTCTTGAAAGTTTTAAATCCCAATTTGACGGCGTATATGGAGGAAGCAGAAGAGCACCTAAATTTCCTTTGCCTTCCAACTGGCAATTCTTGTTAAAATACAGCGAAGTTTATGGCGACAAAGAAGCCAGCGAAATGGCCTTATTCACGCTCAAACAAATGGCCTTAGGTGGCATATACGATGCGGTGGCTGGAGGATTTTCGAGGTATTCGGTAGATCAAAAATGGTTTGCCCCACACTTTGAAAAAATGCTGTATGACAATGCCCAATTAATTTCAGTTTTCGCCTATGGATTTGCGGTGAGCAAAAATCCATTTTATAAAAAAATTGCTTTAGACTGTTTGCATTTTTGCAAAAAAGAATGGAAGACCGCAGAAGGCATTTACCAGTCGGCTTTGGATGCCGATTCAGAAGGCGTTGAAGGTTTGTATTACACCTACACATTTGAAGAATTAAAAACCATTTTAGGCGAAGCCCATACCTTGTTTTGCACCTATTTCCAATGCAGCGAAACAGGCAATTGGGAGCATGGAAGAAACATTTTATTTCCTATCAAAAGTTTAGAAGAAGCGGCCATAGATTATGGCATTGAAGAAGCTCTTTTTAAAGCAACGATTGAAAACAATTTATCGCAATTGTATTACTACAGAAGCGCACGCATTGCTCCGGGGCTCGACGACAAATGCATCAGTTCATGGAACAACTTACAACTCAAAGCACTTGCAGATTCTGCATTATATTTTAATGATACAGCATTGCTTGAAGAAGCCATAGAATTAGAAAAGAGCATTGAAAAAGAATTTTATATTGAAGGTAAATTGAAACGAATTTCAAAAAATGGTTCAGCAAAAATTGATGCATTTTTAGAGGATTACGCCACTTACATTGAAGCCTTATTGTCCCTGTATCAAGTAGGACTCAATGAAAAACATTTATTGAAAGCAAAAGCCTTAAGTGAAGAATGTATACGTTTGTTTTACCGCGAAGAAAAACGCTATTTTGCCTTTACACAAACTGCGCATTTGATTGCAGAAAAATTTGACATCAACGACGATGTTATCAGCAGTGGAAACAGCATTATGGCTCATAACCTTTACACACTTTCTTGGTATTTTGACAGAGAAGATTGGCGTAAAATATCAATGGACATGTTGCAAGGTGTATCAGAGCTTTTGCGCAAATCAGGTCCATGGTATAGCCATTGGGCAGCTTTAAGTTTGAGAACGGAAACGAACTGCATACAACATTTAATGAGTTCAGAAAACGGAGCGAAAGACCCCGAATATTTTTCGTTAATTAACCATCCAAATACCTTATTTGGCCACATTGGAACAAACACAGAAATACCGCTTTTCAAAGGTAAAGAATATAAGAATATAAATTTGGTTTACCGCTGTGAAAACAAAACCTGTGGCTTGCCCGTTAAGTTCTAGAAGAAAGCATTTGATTATTAAACTTTACCCCATAAATTTGCTACATGAGCCAAGTATTTATTGATAACATTCAAAAACATATTCATTTAAATGAAGATGAGATAAAAGTGGTTTTATCGGTAATGAAACCAAAAAAACTTAAGAAGAAACAGTTCTTCATGACTGAAGGTGATGTTTGTCAAAACACAGCCTTTGTATTGTCGGGTTGTTTGAGAAGTTATTTTATTGACTCCAATGGTTTCGAGCACAATTTACAATTTGCCATAGAAGATTGGTGGATGGCGGACATGATGAGCTTCACCACCCAAAAACCAGGCAGATTAAATATTGAAGCCTTAGAAGATTCAGAAATGCTTACCTTATCGAGGCACGATCAATTGGCACTGTTCGAGCGCTGTCCAAAATTCGAAAAGTATTTCAGAATCATAACTGAGAATGGAATCATAAGTACACAAAACCGATTGCTAGACAATTTGAGTTTGCCAGCCATGGAGCGCTATCAAAATTTTAGCAAAAAATACCCCATGCTTTTACAGCGTTTACCTCAAATTCAGATAGCAGCCTATTTGGGCATGACACCAGAATTCTTGAGTAAAATACGACATCAAATGTCTAAGCAAGCTTAATGCTATTGATTTTCTGCGCGGTGAGAACTCATGTTCAAACCGATGGTTTTTATCGCTTCCTCAATGGTATTGAGTTCACGTAAAATATTGGCTTTGTTTTCTCCTGCAAAAACCTTGTAGTGTTTTAGCAATTCGTCTGAACACAAATCATTGTAAAGGGTTTTAAAGTTTGCGTTGTGGTCTCTGATTTCGCCGAATTCGTGAATCAGTTTTTCTGTCTGGTCGAATATGTTTGGCATAAGCTGAATATTTTCTACAAGTATAAAGCAATTTCTAAAACAACAAATCTTTTATTATGTGTTTTCGTCCAAATGCTGATAAAGTTCAGTTTTGCCCCAAACAAGATTAAAGACACAAAAACTTAATCTAGTTTAAGAAAATTTATTAATCTGAATTAATATTTCATGAACAAAAGGGGCGTAGGTTTGTTCCATTAATTTAAACGTATGTCAAATTTCAAAATCGACCCATCGCATTCTGAGGTATCTTTCAAAGTAAAACACCTTATGATTTCAACAGTAACTGGACAATTCGGCGCATTCGACGCTGAAATGGCTGCAGAACAAGCAGATTTTTCAGATGCTAAAATCAATTTCAACGCAGAAATCAACAGCATCAGCACCAACAATAGCCAAAGAGATGAGCACTTAAAAAGCGCTGACTTCTTTGATGCTGCTGCCCACCCAAAATTAGAATTCACGTCTACAGCATTTAGAAAAACAGATGACAACAACTACCAATTAGAAGGACAATTGTCTTTACATGGTGTGGTTAAGCCAGTTGTTTTCGATGTTGAATACGCAGGTCAAATGACCGATCCTTATGGAAACGAAAAACACGGTTTCGAAATCAACGGTAAAATTAACCGTAAAGATTACGATTTGAACTGGTCTGCTGTTACTGAAGCAGGTGGTATCGTGGTATCTGATGAGGTGAAGATTGCTGTAAACGCTCAGTTTGTAAAAATCTAGTCGCAAGACTTCTCATAATTAGAAAAGGATCCTTAGGGGTCCTTTTTTTTATGCATAAAAGTACGACGAAGTTCTAGTTTTATTACTGAGCGTTAGGGATAGAAGCGAATATCCTTTTGCGGCTTCGAGCAAAAGATGATAGCGGATAGCCCGCCCGTTAGGGAACGCCATTTCGTCAGTCAAATCAAATTGGACTAATCTTTGGTCTAATCCCGTAAATTTAGTCCCTAATTTATAATATATTTGCAGTTTTATGCTCAATTCCCTCATTAAAAGTATAGCCAAGGTATTTGGCGGCAACAAAAGCGAAAGAGATGTGCAACAACTATTGCCCGTTGTTGCCAAGGTGAACGAATGGTTCCAAGAATACAATGCCTTAAGTCACGACCAACTTAGAGCCAAGACCATTGAACTCAAACAACGCATCAGCGATGGTCTCGCAGACATTGATGCTCAAATTGATGCCATTAAGTCAGAAATCGAAAAACTGACAGCCGATGATGTCATAGAAAAAGACGAATTGTATTCGGACATTGAAAAACTTGAAAAAGACAGAGATGTTCAATTAGAAAAAATATTATTAGACATTCTTCCTGAAGCCTTTGCAGTGGTTAAACAAACCGCAAAAAGATTCAGTGAAAATGAAACTCTAGAAGTTATTGCAAGTCCTTTTGATGTACAAGTTTCAAAATCGAAACCAAATGTGCGCATATCTGGTGATAAAGCTTATTACGCCAATGAATGGACTGCTGCAGGTGGTGTGGTAAAATGGAACATGGTACACTACGATGTTCAGCTTATTGGTGGTATGGTTTTGCACCAAGGTAAAATTTCTGAGATGGGCACAGGTGAGGGTAAAACTTTGGTTTCTACATTGCCAGCTTATCTAAACGCACTTGCAGGTAGAGGTGTGCACGTGGTTACTGTGAACGATTACTTGGCACGACGTGACTGCGAATGGAACGCACCTGTGTTCGAATTCCACGGCTTAAGTGTTGATTGTATTGATTACCACAGACCAAACAGCGACGAAAGACGCAAGGCTTACTTGGCTGATATCACCTATGGTACCAACAACGAATTTGGTTTCGATTACCTGAGAGATAACATGACCCACAGTCCAGAAGAATTGGTGCAACGCAAACACCATTTCGCTATGGTCGATGAGGTCGATTCAGTTTTGATTGACGATGCAAGAACACCTTTGATTATTTCTGGTCCTGTTCCAAGAGGCGACATTCAAGAATACACTGGCTTAAAACCGAGAATTGAAAAACTGGTTGAAGCGCAAAAGAAAGCGGTTAACGGTTTCTTAAACGAAGCGAAAAAACTAATTGAAGCAGGTGATACAGGCGAAAAAGAAGGTCAAGGCGGATTGGCTTTATTGCGTGCTTACAGAGGTTTACCGAAAAACAAAGCCATTATTAAACTTTTAGGAGAGCCAGGTATGAAAGCCTTGTTAACCAAGGTTGAAAACTACTACATGCAAGACCAACAAAAGGAAATGCACAAAGCAGATGCTGGCTTGTACTTTGTAATTGACGAAAAAACCAATCAAGTAGAATTAACAGAAAAAGGTATTGAAGCCATTACCCAATCGGGTGAAGAAAAAGACTTCTTTATTATTCCTGATGTGGGAACTGAGATTTCTGAAATTGATAAATTGTCTATTCCTGCGGATGAGAAAGCAAAACAAAAAGATGAATTGATGCGTAATTTCTCTGTTAAGTCAGAACGTATTCACTCCATCAACCAATTGTTAAAAGCTTATACTTTATTCGAAAAAGACATTGAATACATTATTGCTGATGCAAAAGTAAAAATTGTAGATGAGCAAACGGGTCGTGTGCTTGAAGGACGTCGTTACAGCGATGGTTTGCACCAAGCGATTGAAGCAAAAGAAAATGTAAAAGTTGAAGCAGCAACACAAACGTTTGCTACGGTTACTTTACAAAACTATTTCAGAATGTACCACAAATTAGCGGGTATGACTGGTACTGCGGAAACAGAAGCCGGTGAATTCTGGGAAATATACAAATTGGATGTGGTGGTTATTCCTACCAACAAACCAATTGCTCGTATAGACACAGACGATCAAATTTATAAAACCAAACGTGAAAAATACAATGCGGTAATTGATGAAGTTGTTAGAATGACATCAGAAGGCCGTCCTGTATTGGTTGGTACCACTTCGGTAGAGATTTCGGAATTGTTGTCGAGGATGTTAAAATTGCGCAACATCAAGCACAATGTGTTGAACGCAAAACAAAACCAACGTGAAGCAGAAATTGTTGCAGAAGCAGGTAATCCAGCAGCTGTAACCATCGCTACAAACATGGCTGGTAGGGGTACCGATATCAAGATTGGTGAAGAGGTAAAGAAAGCAGGTGGTTTGGCCATTATCGGTACTGAACGCCACGACTCTCGTCGTGTTGACAGACAGTTAAGAGGTCGTGCAGGTAGACAAGGTGACCCAGGTTCATCTTTGTTCTTCGTTTCTTTGGAAGACGATTTAATGCGCAAATTTGGTAGCGACAGAGCATCCAAATTAATGGATAAATTTGGTTACAAAGAAGGTGAAGTTATTCAACATTCAATGATGAGTAAAACGATAGAACGCAGTCAGAAAAAAGTTGAGCAAAACAACTTTGGTATGCGTAAACGTTTGCTTGAATATGATGACGTAATGAACAAACAAAGAACTGTTGTTTACAAACGTCGTAAAAACGCATTATTGGGAGACCGCTTGGCCCTAGACATTCAAAACATGATTTCCGATTGGTGTGACGATAAAATTCATGTTGCAAAACATGGAGACGATTACGAAGCATTGTCATTGGAGATGGCTTTATCGTTTGCGCTTGAATTGCCTTTCAATATCGATGAATTCAAAGCGGGTAAAGTAGACGAATTGGGTGATCAATTATACCATTACTTAATAGAATCATACCAACAAAGACAAAAACATGTTAGAGAAATTGCTTTACCAGTATTGAAGAAAATTCAGACCACTGAAGGCGATAAAGTAGAATATGTTATGATTCCTTTCTCAGACGGAATTAAGAACTTTGGTATTCCAATCAACTTAAAGAAATGCATACAAACTGATGGAGATGCTCTAACCGTAGAGTATGAAAAGAATGTTTGTTTGGAAACTTTGGACGATGAATGGAAAGACCACTTAAGAGAATTGGATGATTTAAAACAATCGGCCAACAATGCAACATTTGAGCAAAAAGATCCGTTGTTGATTTACAAAATCGAATCGGTTAAATTGTTCCAAAGCATGATTGGACGTATGAATGATAAAATCTTATCTATGTTGTTTAAAGCACAAATTGCTGCAGAAGACAACAGAGGTGTTCAAAAAGCGAAAGAACCGGCTAAAACCGATTTGAGCAAAATGAAATTAAGCAGTTCAGAGAACAGCATGCCTAATCCTTTGGAAAGCATGATGGGTAATGCCGATGCAGAAGACAGAGGTGGAATGAGCAGAGCTGAGAGACGCAAAATTGAAAGAGATTCACAAAAGAAACGCTAATATGAAAATCAAAATGTTCTTAGGCTTTTTAAGTCTATTGTATTTTAGTCAAACACAAGCACAAGTAGTGGTAAGCAAACCAGATGGTTTGGATGGCTTATTGGCTTCTCGTGTGGCCCAGCGTAAAAACCCTGATGCAACAACCAAGGGTTACCATATTTTAATTTTCAATGGCGACAACCGTTCGCGCGCTGAAGGTGTAAAAGCGAAATTTGATGCAGAATACCGCTACTTCAGTGAAGTGGTGTGGGATGAACCAAACTTTAAAGTTTATGTTGGTTTGTTTATCTCAAAATTCGAATGCATGAAATTATACGACAGCATCAAAGGCCGTTTTCAAACTGCCATTGTTGTTAATTCAAAAATTCACTACCAACCTTTATTTTAAATACAATGCTTAAAAAAATCTGGTCATACATAAGTTTTAAAAAGCAACCTGAATTTGGTCAAGAAGACAAATCATATCTTCGAATGATGCATGGCATTAATCGAATTTCGATATTGATGTTTATTGTCGGCATCATTGTTGTCATCTTAAAGATATTTAAATAAATAATTTATACACCATGGGAATCTATTTAATTATAGGAATTGTTGTTATGCTCATAAGCATGTGGGTGAGCAGCAAATTGAAAAAGAAATTTGAATTTTACTCGCAAGTAAGATTACAGAACAATATGTCTGGTGCTGAAATCGCCGCTAAAATGTTGGCTGACCACGGCATACAAGATGTGAAAATTACCCATGTGGCTGGTGAATTAACCGACCACTACAACCCATTAAACAAAACCGTTAACTTAAGTGAATCGGTTTACCACCAACGCAATGCCGCTGCTGCTGCTGTTGCAGCTCACGAATGCGGACACGCCGTTCAACACGCTGAAGCTTATGCCATGTTGGGATTAAGAAGCAAACTTGTTCCTTTGGTAAATGTAAGTGCAAGTATTATGAACTTCGCAAACATGATTATGTTGTTTGCTGGTGGTTATTTGTTCTACTCTAAAAACCCTGTAGGCACTACGGTATTGTTGGTGCTTATTGCAGCGAATATTTTCTTAACCTTATTTGCTATGGTTACTCTACCTGTTGAATTCGACGCCAGCAACCGCGCCTTGGTTTGGATGAAAAGCAATGGCGTTGTAACTAGCCGCGAATACGATGGTGCAAAAGATTCATTGAAGTGGGCAGCTATGACCTATGTGGTTGCAGCAGCAGGAGCTCTTGCCAACTTGATGTATTTCATCATGATGTTCTTGAACCGAAGAGACTAAAATGACTCTGCGTTTTATTCTTATTTCTTTGCTTGTTTTGTCTGCTAAAATTAGCGCACAAACCCCTGTACACAAAGTTTATTTAAACAAATTTGTTCAGGATGAGAAAGGCAAAAAAATGCAAGCCATAATTGCGGTATACAAATACACAGGACCAGTCTTCGAAGATCCAAGTGGATTAGGAGTAGAAACCAAAAAAGAAGCAGCTAAGTTTACCCCCAAGCTACCCAATATGCAAGGTGTAAGTGATACTTCTTACGCCTATATATTTTTTGGTGCTTTACAAGACCGCAAAGATTTGAAGGGTTATACCTTAATGGTCATTGGCAACAATAAACGCAGTTTTAATAAACCTGCTTTGTTGTGGATAGACAAAAACCACAACTTAGATTTGAGTGATGATGGCGCCCCAGACACCTTTGCCTCGAATGCCAATGAAAAAGACATTACTTTAATTAACCCTAATAACAAGAACGCTACCTATACAGTAAATCTTAGCCGATTCTCATTTTCATACAACAGCAAATACATTGGTATGCTCGACGATTATTACAACGCGAATAGCGGCAATAAGAAATTCTCTGGCGCCTTATACAGTTTTAAAGAAATGCGTTTAAATACCATTGCTGGCGATTTCAAATTTGAGAGCGACAGCTTTAGAGTTGGGTTTAAAGATGTCAATTGCAATGGCATCTTCAATGACGCTGGCATCGATCAGTTTATAATTGGCGATTATCAAACCTATGTGCTTCCTGACAATGCAATTACTATAAATGCCAAAGCTGACAAGAATGGGTTTGAAAAAAACGGAAAGCGTTATGACATTACATTTATTGACCCTCTTGGTGCATATGCAAGCATACAAGAAGACAAAAACGCTAAAATCAGCAACTCTTTGGTAATTGGTAAAAAACTTAAAAAGTTCAAATTTTCAAGTACCGACAAAACCCCTAAAAAAATCTCCATTAAGAAGTACAAGAAAAAACCCTTGTATATTTATGTATGGCGTTTCGACCAAGCTGGTTTTACAGAAGACACCGCAGCTTTAAGAATTATTGCACGCGATTATGCTGACCGCATTCAAGTTATTACCCTCAACTACGGAGAGAAACCAGCAGAATTAAAATCGTTTAAACAAAGAAATTTAATCAATTGGTTTATCGGGCAATCGACTCAAAAAATAAACGAGTCCTTGTTCCTCAACCAATTTCCTTTGGGAATACTAACAGGCAAACGACTAAAAATCAAACAAGTAAAAATAAGTCCGGCAGATTTATTAAATTTGCTAAAAAATCAACAGATTTAAAATGGAAGAAAACGAAGTAATCCCAGCAAAAAAAAGCAAAGGTAAAGGTGTCTTAATTGCACTTTTGTTGCTATTGGTAATTGGTTCAGGTATTGGAAATTTCATGTTGTGGAGCAAAGAAAAATCTGCTACAGCTATAGCCAATTCTAAAATCGATTCTTTAAATACCTACCACAACTTAAAAGACAGCTTGTATGCAGCATTGTCTGAAGAACAACAAAAAGTTGAGGGTTTAAGGGCTGAGATTGCCATGTACCAAAACGATAACGACAGTTTAAAACAATTGTTGGATGCTTCATTGTCAAAAATATCATCACTTAGAGCAATGGTTGCTAACGGTGGTAGCACGGGTAAATTAAGAGCTTTAAAAGACAGTTTGTCGCGCTTAAGTGCTTCAAATATGGCCTTTAAAACCCAAGTAGATTCTTTGCTTAATCAAAATGAAGATTACTTAGCCCGCTTGCAAGAAAGAGAAAATCAAATTGCTGCGCTTGAAAGTCAAAAACGCATATTAAACGATAAGGTAAACATAGCCGCACAGCCAAGTGTGGGCCCTGTAATTGTTACACCAATGTATGCAAAAAAGGGTGTATTTATTCCAATCTACAAATCTAAAAAAGTTGAGCGTTTACAAATTACATTCGATGTACTTGGCAACAAGCTAACAGATAAAGCTGTTAAAAAAGATTACATGGTTCGTGTAATGGATCCAGACGGAATTGTCTTGAGCAACAACAACACCAAATTGAGCAATTCTGATGATGTTTATACTGTGAAAGAATCTGTTACTTTCAATGGTGTGCAACAAAAGATAAAAGTAAACTTCACCCAAACGCCTTCTTACAAAAAAGGCAAATACAAAGTTGAGCTAAAAGAAGGTGATGAAGTAAAACAAACGTTTAGCTTCGAATTGTTGTAATCCGCTTACAAGACGATTTGGTATTTTGTTTCCAATTCGGTCCTGTAATCCTCTAGTTTTTTCATAAACTTAATTCCTTCCTCTGCATCTGCATTTTGAATTCTATGCTTAGTCATGGCTTGATATTTTTCAATATCTAGAATATAGTCTTGGGTTCTTGAATTAAAATAACTGGTCTTAAATTGTTCGAATACATGGTCGACTGCCATTGCATTTGGATGGGCGCCATCGTTTTCATAAAAACGGTAGTCGCGTAAATCGTCATTAATTATTTCGAAGGCTGGGAAATACACCAAACTTGGAAACTGCATTTGCAAAGCATGTATGGCCAAAAGCAAAGTCGATTTGCTCAAATTATTCTCCACTACCCCATCACGCAAATGCTTAACCGGAGAAACACTGAACACAAATTGAACTTGAGGATAGCGCGCTTGAATCCCTGCAATTAGTTCATACCAGGTATTCACAATTTCTTCTTTACTCAGTAATCGTTTATTAAATTGGCTTTGCGGAATTTTATGGCAATTTGCGAATACCTCAGCAGTTTCATTCCATTCATACACATAAGCAGACCCAAATGTTATAAAAATCGTTTTACAGCGCTCTAAATGGCTTCTAAGGGCATGCAAAGCATGGTTCATCTTGCGCAAGGCATCGCTGCTGTTTATTTCTGAAAAACGGCCATGGTGAAATTTGCCATGCCATAATCCATTGTGAAAAATCAAATCCGCTTCCGTGTAATCACCTTTCCATAAAATGCGGTGAAAGGCTTCGGCCAAACTAATGGGATTAAACACAACACCATTGCTTTGAGATTCCACATCGAATCCCAAGGCACTTAATCGACCCGACATGTGCTCAGAAAAACAAGAACCCATAAACACCAATGCATCGCGGTAATCGATACCCGGCAACAAAGGTTTAATTTCCATATTCAGTGCGTAGCGTATCATATTAGAGAAGAATTTATTGTTTAATTGATTTTTAGAATGCGTTTCAGTTTATTCATTATTCGCTGAGGCAAAGTCCACTTGTTTAAATAATAAAATTCATGCGAATTCCATGTTTTAAGTTCAAGACCAAATGGTTTTACTTCCGCCGTTTCTATTGCCTTTAACAAAGATACAGCACAATATGCAAGCAATTTCTCATCTTTAAAATTGGCATCCCAATTCTCTTTGGCTTTTCTACCCATCTCTAAAGCTTTGGGTTCGTTTGATTTTAAAATTGCGGGTAAATCATCTATAGAATTTTCAGGCACAAACAAAGCAAACTCGCTCCAACTTGGCCCTGCACAAGGAATAAACTGGTCTGCAATAACTACAGGACATCTTCCTAAAGCCATGCTTTCAAATATTCTAAAACTCGATGGTCCCCACCCTGCTGGACATAGCGAGAATTTTGTATTTAGTATAAAATCTACATAATGCTGTTTCTCTTCTTTGCCATGGTTAAACCAACTTTCAGAACATTCAATATTAAAACCAACTTGGCCCTTAAACGTATTTAATAATTGAGTTCTTATTTTATTTGATTTCAGATTGCCTCTCCAAGCCGCTAAATATTGAGGTGTGACTTCTGTTCTAGAATTGGCAAACACCAACTCATTAATCATATCTAATGGTGGAACCACAAAATGCTTAGCCTCTACGAAGCTCTTTTTGCAAATATTATTGTAAATACCTTTGAAGAAACCAACTGCAGCATCGTCAACATTTACAGTATATAATTTTTCAAAGTACTTAACAATAAAAGCATCATTTTGGATAGCATGTACGTATTTAAAATCTTTGTAGGAAATACATTCTTCAAGTATTAATGCATCAGCCTCATCGGCATCTCTAGCTTCCTCACATAAATTATTAGAAATAAGATAATGACTTATCCTA
The DNA here is from genome assembly GCA_030158725.1 of Bacteroidia bacterium. Classification (GTDB taxonomy): domain Bacteria; phylum Bacteroidota; class Bacteroidia; order NS11-12g; family UBA955; genus JABMMZ01. The sequence continues at coordinate 1,682 of JAOASJ010000027.1, read as the reverse complement.
TCTAATCTTTCGGTTTTAAGATCAGTTAAACTGGTGTCACTTGCTTTTATAAAATATAGTTTGGGCTTCACCATGTTAAGCTTACTAAGCAACAATTATTCTTGAACCCAATTGCCTCTGTCGCTTGGAGAAAACTGCCATGGAGCACCGTTGTTTTCCAAGTTACTCAACATGCCATTCAATTCTGAAGGCGAAGCACTTTGTTCCATCACCAAATACTGACGCATTTGCATGATAATGTCAACAGGACTAATATTCACAGGGCAAGCTTCAGCACAAGCATTACAGGTGGTGCAAGCCCAAAGCTCTTCAGCAGTGGTTCTATCGTGTAAAGTTTTGCCATCGGTATAGTCAACACCATTGACGTCTTTTAATTTGCCAATTTCTTCCAAACGGTCGCGGGTATCCATCATCACCTTACGCGGTGACAACAATTTTCCGGTGATATTGGCTGGACAAACACTGGTGCAACGGCCGCACTCTGTGCAACTGTAGGCATCCATCAAATTTTTCCAAGACAAATCGTTAACGTCTTTTGCGCCAAAACCTTCTGGTGCCGTATAACCTTCTGGAGGAACCGCATTCGGATCCAACATCAATTTCACTTCGGTGGTAACACTTTCCATGTTTTTAATTTGACCCTTAGGATTCAAATTACTGAAATACACATTTGGGAAAGCCATAAATATGTGTAAGTGCTTGCTGTATGGTACATAGTTGGCGAAGAAAAGTATTCCTACCCAGTGGAACCACCAGCATACTTCAACCAAGATGTGGGCATTGTGCTGGTCCATACCAGAGAACAAAGGCGCCATGATGGAACTAATTGGCATGCTGTATTTGGCTTGAAAAGCAGCATCTGCCGCATTCATGATTAATAGAGCCTTCATCAAGACAATCTCTATTATTAAAATATAATTGGCATCTAGTACAGGCCAACCTTTCATTTCAGTTCCGCTGAAGCGTTTTACCTTTCCGATATTTCTTCTAATTAGAAAAGCCACACAAGCGGCGATGACTAAAAAGCTAAGAATTTCAAAAAATCCGATGGCAACGCCGTAGAAATCTCCGAGCAAAGGTTCAAAAATTCGGTGTTTGCCGGTAATTCCATCGATTAAAATCTCTAAAACTTCAATATTTATGAGAACAAAACCCACATAAATAAGAATATGGAAGAAGGCCGCAAGGGGTCTTTTGGTCATTTTGCTCTGACCTAAAGCAACCAAAGCCATCGTTTTCCAGCGCAAACTTGGGTTGTCTGAGCGGTTTTCGTCCTTGCCCAGATTGATGTATCTCTTAATGCGGGCAACGCTTTTAGCACATAGTATGGTGGCTATGGCGGTGATGATAATGAAGGCTATTTGACTGATCATAAATGAATGAAGTTTCAATATTAAAACAAAAAAAGAAAAAATAGTTTGTTAATCTTTAAAAAAAGAATAATTTTGCACTCCCAATTACTGAGGTACCTTAGCTCAGTTGGTAGAGCAAAGGACTGAAAATCCTTGTGTCCCTGGTTCGATTCCTGGAGGTACCACGAAAATTAAAACCGCCCTTACGGCGGTTTTTTTTATTTTCGTGTGCCCCGTACCGTGTTTGTAGCGAAGCGAAAAACTCTGGTACTGGGGCTTTATCAAGATTCACTCTAAGCGAAAGCGAACATTATCCTCTCTTTTTTTATT
>JAOASJ010000026.1:10678-19472 GCA_030158725.1 Bacteroidia bacterium | reverse complement strand
AAATTTGTTTTTTACTGAATTCGATAAACGTATTCAATTCGTTTATGAACTTATTTAATCTCTATCTCATCCACAAAAATAAAAGCATCTCCTCCAGCACCGGGATGCCAGGCTGGTAATTTGCCATAGTTTTTTACAAACACCTTTAAGTAGCGGTAGGGCGAGCTTTTCTTGAATCCATAAAACACCATAGGATAGCGTTCAACAGTCATATCCCGTTCTTCTAAAACAAAATCGCCAGTATTCAATTCTTCAAAGTGTACGGAATCTTCAGAGCCATACACACTAATCCAATCGGGCAAGAATATCCATGAACGTTTGTCTTGCAAAAATCCAATCTTAATGGTGTCAAAAAACATTGCCTTTTTCAAGTCTATCACCACCTCAAAATCCTGGGATTGATAACCTTGCCATCTGCCTTTTCTCCAGTCCACATCGCCGATCAAACCATCTATCAACCCTTTGTCACCACCAGCGGTATACTGTTTATTATACGTGCAATTGTATTGAATGGAATAATCGTTGTAATACCTGTGGAATCGAGCCATAGCAATAGGACTACTCAACTGCTCAGAAAGAATAGATTTTGCTTTTAGTAAACAAGATTGACTAATTTTTAACACCTGTCCATCCACATATAAGAGCGATTTACTTGTAGGTTCTGAACCATCTAAAGTGTAATAAATTTTATCGCCAATTTCTGCCTTATTGTTGCTGCTTATGCGAACCAACATGGTGTCTCTAAACACCTCTCCAGTTGAATGAATTACGGGCGCAGACAAAGCATTGCGGGCCCATTCCTCGCTTATTTCAAAATTATCATATCCGAAATAATAGGCTTTCGAATGCCCGAAGTATTTCATGCTTGAACTTTTAAGAAAATCATCACTGCTTTTGGGTTTTTTGTTCTTATAAATTACTGCCGATGCATCGCCCTGAACAAAGCGCACACTGTCGAACAGCATGTTTCCAAAAACCATTTTATGTTCTGAAGGATTGGCAGGATAAAAACCCATGGCACTGAAAACATACCAAGCGCTCATTTGCCCACAGTCTTCATTGCCACACAAACCATCAGGTGTCGGTTTATAAAAATCGCGGCAAATTCTTTTTACATACTTAGACGTCGAATCGATGTTGTTGAACAGGTAAGCAAAATGGTGACTAGGCTCGTTTCCATGCGCGTATTGACCAATCAGACCCGTGATGTCCGCTTGCTCTCTGCCCGTTGTTTTTGAATCGGTGTTAAATAATTTTGACAACAAATTACGGTCATAAATGGCCTCTAAATTGTGTTGAACCGCAAAGGTGTATTGCCAGGCATTGGCTTCTGTAAAATGGTTGTTCACCTGCTTAGGATCAAAGTCTGGTAACCATCCACCATTGACTCTTGGGGTCATAAACCCAGAGTTCACATTGCGGATATTGCGCCAAGCCTCGGCATAAGCTTGATACTTTTGAGCATCCTCAAATTTTCCAAGCGAACGGGCTATGCTAGAAGCGCAATGCATGTTGTAACTGTATTCAAGCGTTTTTGAAACACTTTCACTTTCGTCTTCTGCAGACAAATATCCTTTCAATCTGAATTTGTCCAATCCCGTTCTATTGTTCATGGTTTCTGCTACTATACCCGGATACAAAGAAGCCAATTCATCCTTGCTGATCACATTTCTCAAGTAAGCATTTTGAATAACACTCACACTGTGAAAACCAATCATGCAATTGGTTTCATTGCCCCATAATTCCCACATTGGGAAGCGCCCTCCTTCTTGGTATTGGGCCCTAAAGGTCATCATGAAATCGCGGGAGCGTTTCTTGTCAATGATATTTAACAATGGATGTAAAGCCCTGTAGGTATCCCATAATGAAAACACAGAGTAGTAATTAAATCCATCGGCCACATGAATCTTTTTATCTCTTCCCATATAGCGACCATCGACATCGTTTAACACATTGGGATGCATCATACAATGGTAAAGTGCGGTGTAGAAATTTTTCTTTTCTACCAAGCTACCACCGTATACTTTTATTCTGTTTAGTTCAAGGTTCCAAGCTTTGTTGGCCTCGTCTTTCACCTTTTTAAAATCCCAGTGGTTTAATTCCTTTTCAAGGTTGTTTTGCGCCCCTTTTTCATCTACTGCTGACAAGGCTGTTTTAACTAAAATAGACTCCCCTTTTTTAACTTGAAAACCCAGGTTAATCTTCGTTTGCCCATTGCTGTCTTTCGTTATGTGTATTTGATCAGCATCTCTACTTACTTGAAAATAGTAATACAAAAGTTGATCGACCGCCCAAGCCTCAGAGCGCCTTAAGCCACTAAAGGTGTGCTTGTCTATTTGGGTAATCTTTCCTTCCAACAAGATATCGCGGTGTTTCAAATCGAGGGTTATCCAAGCATATCCATTTTGAGAATAGGTGTATTTCTGAAGTCCCACTCTAGCCGTTGAAGTCAGTTCAACTAAAATACCATTGTTGAGTTTAACGCTGTAATAACCTGGACTGGCTTTTTCATTTTTATGAGAAAAAGTATAAGAGAGTTTGTCCAAATTCCAAATGGGCTCAATGGCTTTATTGACAAAGGTGGGCATGAAAGCAATATCTCCATAGTCGCTGCAACCAGTGCCACTTAAATGGGTATGTGAAAACCCGTAAATTATGCTGTCGCTGTAATGGTAACCACTGCATCCGTCCCATGAGCCATCTATTCTGGTGTCAGGACTTAATTGCACCATAGCATACGGCGTTGTTGCACCTGGGAACGTATGACCGTGGCCATCAGTGCCCACAAACGGGTTAACGTATTGGGTGCAGTTATTTTGGGCATTTAAGCCAATTGCCAATACACTTACAAGTGCATAAATTGCTTTTTTAATCATGTTGGTATAAGCTCAATATTCTTTAACATGAAGAAATACCTCCTTCATTGTGATACTGAGTTCTGGGAATAATATGGAGTTAAATATTTCTACTTCTGTATAGATTTTTGAACCTTGATATTTACCCTTGTTAAGGGTATAAACTATCAGCGTTTTGTTTTGTGTGTCGACTATCCAATATTCTTGCACTTTGGCTTCTTGGTACAAATTGAATTTTGTATTCAAGTCGTGCTGGCTATTAGAGGGTGAAAGAATTTCAACAATTAAATCGGGTGGACCGACACAACCTTGTTTGTCGAGTTTTTTTTCATCACAAACCACGCATAAATCAGGTTGAACAACAGTTTGATCTTTGCCATCGGTTTTAGGAAAAAGCCTAACATCAAAAGGAGCTATAAAAACACGACAAGGTTTATTTAAAAAATAAGTCCCCAATATCCTGCTAAAATTGCTAGAAATAGTTTGGTGGTTTGTGTTGGCTGCAGGGCTCATTTTGTAGAGCTTACCTTTTATCAATTCAACCCGTTCCTTGAACTGCCAACGCATGTAATCTATAAACGTATACGACGCATTAGGATCTAACTTGGCGTAATCTGTTATAGGTTCATTTGATTTCATGAACCACGAAGTTAGAAAAAATTAATTTAAAAAAAAATGGCTGCGGATTAGGCAGCCATTTTAATCATTAAACTTTATTCTCTTATTGAATACTAATTTTCGCGTTTAAGCCATTGCTTAGAACTATGAAATATATTCCTTTAGCAAGACCAGAAACATTGATGGTGTTTTCACCCATTTCGGCATTTCCAGTTTGAATGGTTTCTCCATTTAAGTTGTATATTGTATAGCTTGAATTCTCGAGGGTATTTACAATCTGAATCAAATTACTGCTTGGATTTGGATATACCAACAACTTATTAAATTGTGTGATATCTTGGTCTACAATTTCTGACTTATCTTGTATCCTAACACTTGCAACATTGGTAATTACTGCATCATTGTAATCGAAGTAAATATGGGCTCGATTGTCGACTTTAGAACCAATTGGCAAATTAGGCGACAGTAGGGCAGAAAATCTTATAAAACCTTTACTTCCTTTTTCATTTGTGGCACTGTCAACCAATTTAATATTTTTAAATTCAAAAATCAGAATATTGTTGACGTTCCTTAATTGAAATTTATGGCTTGAACTTCCAATAACAATTTTTTCAAGAGGTAGTCTTAAATCAAGGGTATCGACAACCACGACATTATAGGCTGTGTCATTCCCTACGTTTTGAAAATTAATATGGTATTGGATATGTCGGGTACCTGGAAGAATATCTCCGGCAGGGAGGCTGGTTTTGTCATTGGGGTCACAACCATTAACAAGTTTCAAATAACAAGTATCCTTATCATTTGTTGAGTCAATATCCCATGCCATCAAAGTGCTATCTATAGAGCACCAAATTTTATGTGTACTGCCTAGTGACAAAGTATTATATGTTTTCATACTAAAAGCAACAAATATTTCTTTATTCACCATTAAATCAGTAAAAGTATATACAGCTTTCCCATTACTAAATACCAAACTAGAATCGTAGCTCACAGGATCATAAAAACCAGCACCATAGTTCAGAACCACAGTACCACTTTTTTTAAACGCTGAATTGTTTTTAACTTTTAAAAAGTAAGTTTCTGTAAATCCTCTTCTTGCTCTCCAGCCCCAGAAAGCTGTTAAACCAACTTGAATATCTCTAACACTAGAATCGATTGAAAACGTAAAATCTCTAAACACACTAGAATCTCTGGTCAAGCTGTCTGTATAGATCCCAAAACTTGGCTTTGAGAATAATGTATTTTTGGGTTTATTAATCTTAAACGTGTATCGACCACTGTCTAATCCTGGCAAACTATAATTTCCATTATAATCTGTAAGAACAGTTATATTTCCTGGATTGACAACAACCGACTCATTCGCAATTGGCATATCTCCTGAGCTAAAATAATTGTTTTTATCATTGTCTAAATATGCTTTTCCAGAAACCGTTGCTGAAAGGTTTTCGTTGCTGTCTAACCTATAGAAATTCAAATCCCCCACAACGATATCTTGCAACATCAAAAAAACGACTCCTTTACCGAAAATCCCAAGAGCCCTATCCTTTTGAACCATGTAATTTCGGGATATTGCAATCTTTTTGAGTTTACTTCCTGTAAATTTCTCAATAAAAACATTATTTATAGAAGAATTAATTCGGAAACCTAGTTTTAGAGTATAAACTGAGTTTCCTTTGTATGCAAATTTTTCAGGCTGATTGGGACCTCCAGTATAACCTGAACTTTTGGTATTTACCTTTATAGGACTTTTTCCACTTTCACAATAATATGTTCTATAGAAAGAATCATTTGCATAATATCTTGTAGAGTCAGGATGGGCATAAATTTGACCAAAGGAAAAATTCACGTGCGTAAATTCTGTATTAACAACAGGACTAATAGCAGAACCATCGTATTTTGCAAGGCCATAGTACCTGGGTTTATTGGCATCAACAAAACTCCAATTACCTGTAATGTACAGCATACCCCCTTGGTTGACCAATTGTCCTTGCTTTTGAACTGACCCAAAACCAGGTTGAAAATTAACCCAATCAGCAGGGCTGCCTAAAGCAGACCATGTGCTGCCATTATATTCAGCCAATTTACTAATACTATTAGTCCCAACTTTAGAGAAATTACCTGAAATAATTAACTTATTCCTAAAGGTATCCATATCAGTAATATCACCTTTTATACTATCAACAAAGGTCAAAGAACTTCCATCCCATTTCAACAATGCATTCATGCTAGGATAGCTCACAGAATTTAAATTTAAATTTGCATAATAGTTATTGAAATATAAATCTCCATTATAAAAAATAGCGTTCCCTTTTGTGCCATTTCCAACATTACTAGGAAAATTAATGTACTCAGTCCAAAACAGCCCATTGTTCTTGCAAACCTTAGTTCTATACTGCCTATAGGTTGTATCGTATATTTGAAAAACTGCCCATAAATCGTTACCCGAATTACAAGCTGCAATATTGCAATAATATTTAGATTCCCCAGGATTCAAAGGGAAGCCCAAATTAACCAATTGTCCATGCGCAAAAGATGCGCTAAGAAAAAGGAGCAAGAGTAATAGTTGTTTTTTAAAAGTATGTTTCATATTCTTCATTTGTTTATTTGAAAATTTTATAATTGATTGAGAACTTAATCCCACTGTAGATTCTGTATCTATTGTCATGCTGGATATTAGAGATATTGCTGGCTGTTCGTCCAAAAAATGGAGAGATATTAAACGCAGTTTGTTGACCTGCAATAAACCTTAAAGGAAAGGCAAATTGGAAATTTCCATTCCGGCTCTTCATGTTGTTTTGATTGACCAATTTGAGCGAAACCATATCCATATATTGACCTGTGCTCTGGGTTAAAAACTGAAGGGAAAAACTTGGTTCAAATCCTAATTGAAACTTCTTATTTGCGTATAGTTTAAACCTCATTGAAAGAGGAAGTTCAATATATCTTGAAACCTTCTTTCCTTGGGCTTGAACCTTTGCACTGCTCGAATCAGGAAGTTTTATGTAACCCATTATTTTCTGAGTAGCTGAGTCTATAATAGGAATTTTATTGATTATATAATTATAGTTATAGCTGTTTGAACTACTATAATAACCAATCCCAGTGCCTATACTCATGTTTGAAAAAACATGAAAGTTCAATCCAAAACCAGCATTTATTGTCAATTTACTAGACTCAAAATTACTTTTATTACTTATGTAATCTGAATTCATATAATCCTCATTTGTGCTTGATGCTTTTGACTTCTCAAACGCAAATTGAGGGGCTAAATAAAAACTCAATTCAGGTTTAAGGTATTTTGCAACTTTAAGCAAACCCTTTTCCTTCTTTACATATGGGCTCAATACATTTTTAAAATATGAGACTTTTCCGAGTGCCGCTAATCCAAATTCAAATTGGTTTCTTTGAAATCCTCCCATTTTCAATTGGGCATTTTCTATGTTTGATTCAATTTCTAATTCATTGGAAATACTTGGGGAAACTAACTTAATTTCATGTGATATATACGGGACATTTATGCTTGGTTTTTGTACCCCAATTTCAGGTTTGACTTTAGGGAAAGCAACAGTTAAGCTAGGTTTGATTTCAGGCGAATTAATATCATTTGATTTATTGGTTGACACCTGTTCTTGCATAGAACTCGCTGCAGTATTACTTGAATTATAATTGCTTGAGACACTCGGTTTTTCTTGGTTAAAAACAAAAAACGAAACACCAATTCCAGCCAAAAAACACACTGAGGCAATGCCAAATATTGGCAATAGGCCACGGCGTTTTTTTGCCATTCCAAATTGCGCGAATATGGCATTTCTCTCACTATCTTGGACATCAGATTCCAAGTGAGACAATTTACTTTGCAGCAATATATCCAATTTTTCTTTGCTCATTTTGTTCTGCTTTTACAATTTCCAATAATTTTATACGTGCCCTTGAAACAATTTTTTTACTTAAGTCAACACTTATTCCCAAACGCTCACTAATTTCAGAATGCTTCAAACCATCTATTGCAAAAAGCCCTAAAATTATGCGGTACTTATCAGGCAATAAATACAAGAGTTCTAAAATTTCCTTTCCATCTAAGTTTTCCAGATAGTCAAACACACCCTCGTCTTGTTCATTTGCAGGATCATCTTGAATCATGTCCATTTCATGAATATCCAAACTGGTAAGAATAATATTCTTCTTCCTAATATTAGACAAGGCTGTGTTGACCATAATTCGGTTCATCCAAGAGTACAAACTGCTTTTATATTCGAAAGTTTCTAAGTGCTTAAATATGGCTATAAACCCTTCCTGAAACACATCATTTGACTCATCAACATCCTTAACAATTCTTCTGCAAGTCGTTTTTAAAACATAAGCATAGCGATTAAAAAGTTCAGTCATTGCCTTTTCATCCTTTTGGATGCAGAGTTTTATGAGTGATTTTTCGTTCAAATTGCTTTAGCTTTATCTTATAGATGCAATTTCTTGCAAAAGGTGACAAAAATTTTAACAAAAAAAAGGTCTTGATTAAAATCAAGACCTTTTCAATATATTTCTTATTAAGATTACTCAGCGATGATGCCAGCTGAAAGATATTCTCTGTTCATTCTAGCGATATTGCTTAAGCTAATTTCTTTAGGACATTCAGCAGAACAAGCACCTGTGTTGGTACAAGCTCCAAAACCTTCTGCATCCATTTGATTAACCATTGCAAGAACACGTTTTCTAGCTTCTGGTTGACCTTGAGGCAATAATGCCAATTGAGATACTTTAGCAGAAACGAACAACATAGCACTTGCATTTTTACAAGCAGCTACACAAGCACCACAACCGATACATGCTGCGCTTGAGAAAGCTTCGTCAGCAACTTCTTTACCTACAGGTAAATTGTTTGCATCTTGAGCGTTTCCTGTGTTAACACTTACGAATCCACCAGCTGACATAATACGGTCGAATGATGAACGGTCAACTGACAAGTCCTTTAGCACTGGGAAAGCAGCTGCTCTCCATGGCTCAACAACAATGATGTCGCCATCTTTGAATGAACGCATATGCAATTGACAAGTAGTAACAGCATTTTTCGGACCGTGTGGTCTACCATTGATATACATGCTGCACATACCGCAAATACCTTCACGGCAATCGTGGTCAAATACAACAGGCTCTTTGCCTTCGTTGATTAACTGCTCATTAAGTACATCGAACATTTCCAAGAATGACATATCCTCAGAAACATGGTCTAATTTATAGGTTTCAAACTGCCCTTTAGCAGCATTGTTTTTTTGTCTCCAGACTTTTAATGTTATCTTCATTTTTATAGGGGTTAGGGGCTAGGG
>JAOASJ010000026.1:7623-10578 GCA_030158725.1 Bacteroidia bacterium | reverse complement strand
TAACTACGTGCTGCAATTTTAATATTCTCGTATTTTAATTCTTCTTTGTGCAAGTTCCATTGGTTGTCACCGGTTAATTCCCAAGCAGAAACGAAACTGAAATTTGCATCATCTCTTAATGCTTCACCTTCTTCGGTTTGGTATTCTTCACGGAAGTGACCGCCACAGCTTTCATTTCTCTCTAATGCATCTTTACACATCAATTCACCCAATTCTAGGAAGTCAGCCACACGTGCTGCTTTCTCTAACTCGGTATTGAATTCATCTGCAGTTCCAGGAACACGCACATTTGCCCAGAATTCAGCGCGTAAAGCTTGAATGTCGCTGATAGATTTTTTCAAACCTTCTGCATTTCTTGCCATACCACATTCATCCCACATGATTTTTCCTAAACGTTTGTGGAAGTAATCTACTGACTTGGTACCTTTAACATTAATTAAATGGTCGATAACCGCTTTAACTTTATTTTCAGCTTCAACAAATGCTTCATGATCTGTTGGAATTGCTTTGGTTCTGATATCTGTACTTAAGTAAGCACCAATGGTGTAAGGCAATACAAAATATCCATCTGCCAAACCTTGCATCAAAGCAGAAGCTCCAAGACGGTTAGCACCGTGGTCAGAGAAATTCGCTTCACCAATTGCATACAAACCAGGAACGGTGGTCATTAAGTTATAATCAACCCACAATCCGCCCATGGTGTAGTGCACCGCAGGGTAAATTTGCATTGGTTCGTTGTAAGGATTTACACCAGTAATTTGCTCGTACATGTCAAACAAGTTACCATATTTCTCTTTAACAACTGCTTTACCTAAAACGGTAATAGTTGCTTTATCAGGGTTGTGTAAGTTCTTTTTAGTCGCTTCTATTTTACCATAACGTTCAATAGCTGCTGCATAATCAAGATATACCGCTTGGCCTGTTTTGTTAACGCCAAAACCAGCATCACATCTTTCTTTAGCTGCTCTAGATGCCACGTCTCTTGGAACCAAGTTACCAAAAGCAGGGTATCTTCTTTCTAAATAGTAATCTCTATTTTCTTCAGCAATGTCATTTGGTTTTAATTTACCAGCTCTTACTGCCTCAGCATCTTCTTTACGCGCTGGCACCCATATACGTCCGTCGTTTCTCAAAGACTCAGACATCAAAGTTAATTTTGATTGGTGATCTCCAGATACTGGAATACAAGTTGGGTGAATTTGTGTAAAGCAAGGATTGCCAAAGAATGCACCTTTTTTGTGTGCTTTCCAAGCAGCAGTTACGTTACTTCCCATTGCATTGGTTGATAAGAAGAAAACGTTTCCGTATCCACCAGTAGCTAGAACTACAGCGTGACCGAAATGTCTTTCCAATTTACCACTTACCAAATCGCGGGCAATAATACCTCTTGCTTTTCCGTCGATGGTTACAACGTCCATCATTTCATGACGGGCATAAAGGGTAACATTACCCATACCAACTTGTCTTTGTAAAGCACTGTATGCACCTAACAACAACTGTTGACCAGTTTGTCCAGCTGCATAGAAAGTTCTTTGAACTTGGGTACCACCAAATGAACGGTTGCTTAACAATCCACCGTACTCACGAGCAAATGGAACACCTTGAGCCACACATTGGTCGATGATGCTGCTGCTCACTTCAGCCAAACGGTGAACGTTGCCTTCACGGGCACGATAGTCGCCACCTTTAATGGTATCGTAGAATAAACGGTAAACACTGTCACCGTCGTTTTGATAATTTTTAGCTGCATTGATACCACCTTGAGCTGCAATTGAGTGCGCACGTCTAGGAGAATCTTGGAAGCAGAAAGCTTTCACTTTGTAACCCATTTCAGCCAAAGTAGCTGCTGCTGAAGCACCGGCCAAACCAGTACCTACAACAATAATTTCAATACTTCTTTTGTTTGCAGGGTTAACCAGCGCAACACTGGATTTATATTTGGTCCATTTTTGGTCTATTGGACCTTCAGGGATTTTTGAATCTAAAATATTTGACATATAAAAAATCTTTAGCTTAGGTTATTGGTTAATGAAAAAATACACCGGCATTGCGGCAAATAGAATAGGAATGATGATACCGAACACCCACACACCAATGAAGTTGATTAGACCATTGTATTTTTTGTGGTTGAATCCCAAAGTTTGGAAAGCACTTTTGAAACCGTGCACCAAGTGAAAAGAGATAGATGCCATGGCAAGAACATACAACAAAACAATCCACCATTCTTGGAAAGCAACGGCTACTTCTTGGTATAAATCTTTTACTATGGTAATTTCAACATTGCTTTCAGTGAATTGAATCTTTTTAGAATCAATAGCATCTGTTGGCATTGCAGAAACTTCTAAAGTATTTAGGTCTTGTGAATATTGCACATATGGTACTTCACCGAATTTGTACTCGGCCCAGAAATCAGCCATGTGAAACACGATAAAGGCAAGGATAATTGTTCCAAGAACACCCATCCATCTGCTGTTCCAAGAGCTGTTTGCTTTGCCATCAATTACAGCGTAATTAACTGGACGTGCTTTGCGGTTGGTGTTAACCAAATACAAACCCCAAAATGCGTGAAACAAAATGGTAGCATACAATCCATAAGAGGTAAACTTAATAAATGGATTGCTGGTCATAAACACTGCGTAAGTGTTAAATGCAAGACCATGGTCGTGTTTGAACAACTGCAGATTCCCAATTAGGTGAACCAATAGGAATGCACAAAGGAAAAAGCCAGTTAAGGCCATCAGTAGCTTTCTACCGATACTTGATTTTAGAAAATTTGTTAGCCAATTCATGTATGTTGTAACTTTTACTTGTTATTTCGATTATTTAAAGTGTTCAAACCAAAGTACTAAACTTTGACTTGGCCGCAAATTTATCCTTTTATTTGATAAAAGTAAAAAAATGGACTTATTTAAATTCATTATAAGTAACAAAGGAAATTTGAACTTGTTTTGAAAA
>JAOASJ010000026.1:0-7523 GCA_030158725.1 Bacteroidia bacterium | reverse complement strand
GGACTTATTTAAATTCATTATAAGTAACAAAGGAAATTTGAACTTGTTTTGAAAAAAAAGCAAGAGCAAGGGGGTTGAGGAGGGCAGGCATTCGTAAAAACTAGAGGCTATAAATATTTCTGTACCCATTTCAGTCTTGAAAGCGCTGCGCTAATTTAATGGCAAACTCGCCAGAAAGCTACATTTAGTTTCGCGTAATTACTCGCAAGCTCATGAGAACGCTAAACTTCGTTCCACTTAGTTACTCGCAAGCTCATTATAACGCTAAACTTCGTTCTTGCCCTTGCTTCTTATTTTGTGCACCTTTCCGTGCCCTCTGTCTCCGCTTCGCTGCGGCTTTGAGGCAGGCCTCAAGAGCTACACGCCGGTCAGCGGGGTGCGCATTATCGGTAATTTCATTTCCTTGTAAGAACTGGGTATGCCCTGACCCTACTTGGAAACTAACGATTTTAACACATATATAAGAACGACATCCCCGACATACCTCGATTTTTCTACTCAATCCTCTTCATTTATCCTGTTCTATACATGTAACAAAATGGAATGCTCTAACACGGGTCTATTGTCTTTCCGAGTATTGTTTAATCGCTAAGGAAATAAGTTATAATCGAAATTCCGAACATTTCCGAATGCTCCCCTCATAACTCTTGCTCTTGCCTGAGTTTAACTTTTGGCTTTGCAAAAGTCAAGCTCAGTAATCTTGCTTCTTGCTTCCCTACCCCCTACCTTTGCACTCTTGTCTGAAAACACACCCATAAAAATCTGCCATCTTAGTTCGGTGCATTTTGCCTTAGATACCCGAATTTTCTATAGAATGTGCAAATTTTTGAGTTCTTCCTACGATGTTACCTTAATAGCGGTGCATCCAAAAGAAGAGGTAAAAGACAAAATACGTATAATTCCCTTTAAGCGTTACCACAACCGTAAATTCAGAATTCTCTTTGGGTGGTTATTCATGTTCTTTAAAGCAATTAAGGTAAATGCTCGGATTTACCATTTGCATGATCCGGAGTTAATTCCATGCGGCATACTTTTAAGACTGTTTGGTAAAAAGGTAATTTTAGACATTCATGAAAACATTGCAGAGGACTTGTTTGATAAGCCCTGGATTAAAAGACAAAAAATGGTTTTTGCTATTTTTACCTTTTTTGAGAAAATCGCTTGTAAAATGTTTTTCATACTATTGGCAGAGCGCTCTTATGAAAAAAGGTATAATAATATGTGTGAGCATATTTCGACGGTTCAGAATTTTTGTGACACGGATTTCTTTGTTCCATTTGAAAAAACAGAATATAAAAACAACCTGAACCTATATTATATAGGTATCATATTAGAGAACAGAGGTATTTTACAAATACTTGAGGCCCTATATCTGTTGAAAACAGAGGGGCTTCGAGCCGATTTTCACTGTGTTGGAGAATTGTATTCTGATTTGGATAAAAAAATCAAGAGTTTAAAATATTATAAAGAAATAGAAAGTCAAATCCATTTTTATGGACGATTGCCTTTAGAAGAAGGGTATAAAATGGCAAAAAACATGGACATAGGAATATGTCTCATTTGGCCGATGAAGAATTCTATAGAAAGTTACCCTACAAAATTGTTCGAATATATGCGCTGTGGATTGCCAATTATTACCTCTAATTTTCCACTTTATAGAGAAGTTATTGAAGAAAATAATTGTGGGGTTTGTATCGATCCTTTAAATGCCCTTGAACTGAAAAAAGTGCTTATCGCTATGCACATGGATGTCGAAAAAAGTGAACTTATGGCAAAAAACGGCAAAAAAACCGTTTTTGAGAAATATGATTGGAAAAGCCAAACACCAATACTATCAAAGGTTTACGACACCCTTTCAAGGTAATTACAATAAAAATTCAAAAGGTGTTTGGTATTTCGCAAATGATTATCTAATTTTGCCGTCCCAAATTTTTATCAACACCCAAAGTCGTGGATTCAATTAGTTATAAAACCATTTACGCCAACAAAACAAGCATAAACAAGAAATTTTATGTAGTTGACGCGAGCGAAAAAGTATTAGGCCGTTTGGCTTCTCAAATCGCTTCTGCTTTAATCGGCAAAAATAAGACAGATTACACCCCTCATTCTGACAATGGCGATTGCGTTATTGTGTTGAATGCAGGTAAAGTGAAATTATCTGGAACCAAAATCAACTCTAAAGAGTATATCACTTACTCTGGCTACCCAGGTGGACAGAAAAGAATCTCTGCTTCAGATTTGGTAAACAAAAGACCAATTGCTCTTATCGAGGAAGCGGTTAAAGGCATGTTGCCAAAGAACAGACTAGGTGCTGAAATGTTTAGAAATCTGTTTGTATATGACAGTGATCAACATCCTCATGCAGCTCAACAACCAACAGAATTAAAGATAAAATAATCCATACAGATCATTCATGGAAGTATCAAACACATCAGGAAGAAGAAAAACAGCTGTTGCCCGCATTTATGTAAAAGCCGGTAATGGTGATATTCTTATCAACAACAAACCATACGACCAATATTTCACTACATTGGTAAATCAGTTCAAAGTGGTTCAACCATTACAAGTAACTGACAATGTTGGAAAATTGGACATCAAAGTAAATGTTGATGGTGGTGGCGTAACAGGACAAGCAGAAGCTATCCGTTTAGCCATTTCTAAATCACTTTGCGAAATGAACGCTGAAAACCGTATTGCTCTAAAACCACTAGGTTTATTAACTAGAGATGACAGAATGGTTGAAAGAAAGAAACCTGGTCAAAAGAAAGCAAGAAAAAGATTTCAATTCAGCAAACGCTAATACTATATTCAAATGTCTTCAGTATCACAAGAACAATTATTGGAAGCAGGTTGTCACTTTGGCCACCTTACCCGCAAATGGAATCCAAAGATGGCTCCTTACATTTTCATGGAGCAAGATGGGATTCACATCATAGACCTTAACAAAACCTCGTTAAAATTGGATGAAGCTGCTTCAGCCGTTAGAAACATGGTTAAATCTGGTCGCAAAATTTTATTTGTAGCTACCAAAAAACAAGCAAAAGAAATCATTAAAGAAGCTGCTGCTCAAACCAACATGCCTTTCGCTTGCGAAAGATGGTTAGGTGGTATGTTAACCAATTTTGCTACAGTACGTAAGTCTATCAAAAAAATGCAGACCATTGATAAAATGTCTACAGATGGAACTTATGCAAACATCAACAAAAAAGAAAAATTGATGCTAGAGCGCGAAAAAGCTAAATTAGCTAAAGTGCTTGGTGGTATCGCTGATATGTCTCGCCTTCCTTCTGCTCTATTTATCGTTGACGTTAAAAGAGAGCACTTGGCAGTAGCTGAAGCAATCAAATTAAATATCCCTACCATTGCTATGGTGGATACCAATAGCGATCCTACAAACATTGATTTCGCTATCCCTAGTAACGATGACTCTTCAAAATCTATCAAATTAATCGTTGATGTTATTGTTAGAGCTATCGAAGAAGGACAATTAGACCGTAAAAAAGAAAAAGATTCAGCTGAAATAGAGAAATCTAAATCAGAAAAAGAAGCATCAGCTGAAGCTTAATTCATTTACAAAACATTAAACATGAGTAGTATGTCAACAATTAGTGCAGCAGATGTAAACAAATTGCGTCAAATGACCGGTGCTGGTATGATGGACTGTAAAAAAGCCCTAGTAGAAAGCAATGGTGATTTCGAAGCAGCAATCGATAACCTTAGAAAAAAAGGTCAAAAAATCTCTTTAAACAGAGCAGATAGAGCAGCTCAAGAAGGTGCTGTAATCGCTCTTACTTCTGAAGATCGTAAAACAGGTATAGTAGTTGAATTGAATTGCGAAACTGACTTCGTTGCTAAAAACGAAGACTTCGTGAAATTCGCATATGAAATCGCTAACCTAGCCCTTACCCACAAACCAGCTGATGCTGATGCTTTAAAAGCATTAACTATCGGTTCATTGACTCTTGAGCAACGCTTATTAGATGAAATGGGTAAAACAGGTGAGAAAATGGACGTTTCTAAATACGCTATCATCAATGGTGAAAACGTAATCGCTTATATCCACGCTGGAAACAGAATGGGTGTATTGGTTGAAATGAACAACGCTCCTTCTGAAGCTAACATGAACGCAGGTAAAGATACAGCAATGCAAATCGCTGCTATGAACCCACTTGCTCTTAATGAAGCTCAAGTTCCAGCTGATACCATCGCAAGAGAAATTGAAGTTGGTAAAGAACAAGCAATCGCTGAAGGCAAACCAGCTGAAATGGCTGAGAAAATTGCTCAAGGTAGATTGAACAAATTCTACAAAGAATACACTCTTTTAAACCAAGAGTTTGTAAAAGATAGCAGCAAAAGCATTGCAAAAATGTTAGCTGATACTGAAGCTGGACTAACAGTTGTTAGCTTCAAACGTATCGCCCTTGGTGCTTAATCAAAACGAATAATATTAAAAATCCGATTAGAATTCTAATCGGATTTTTTTATGCCTAATATTTATTTCTTCTTCTTGTAATTAAAAAACATATTGATTAGAATCAATTCGTCCTGGGTTAATTGTGTTTCCCCTAAATTATCCTCATGTTTTTTGTTGGCAATCCGGAACTCATAGTTAGATAATTGTTCTGAAGTGAAATCTGGTATCACCTCTCTGCGTTTTACTGTGTCTGTATGACATTTAGCGCAGCTGACTCTATACAAGGCTAATCCTTTCTCCGCATAAGCTTGATTAACTAACTTTATTGAATCAGTCATTTTTTCTGGAAACTCAAATTGAATTGACTTTTTATTGGCGCACATACTGAAAACGCCGATGGTTAAAATTATAATTAAACTGTATTTTATCATTAATATGTTCCTCCTAAGACTCTATCGTTATATTGTTTGTTTTTTGATTTTGGTAATTCAATAGGTTGTTTGTCTATTGTGTAATTTTCATTCAATGTGCTTAGAAAAACCAAAATGTCTGAAATTTCTTGCTCAGTCAATTCTAATTTATCAGAAGAAAGTGTTTGGTTGGATATATTCAGTCCTCTTCCATTTCCCCCACCCTCGTTGTAAAAAACCACTACCTCTCTCAAAGTTTTATATACCCCATTGTGCATATAAGGCGCAGTTCTATTAATGTTTTTCAAAGTTCCAGTTCTAAAAGCAAAAAGTGTTTCAAAACTTGGGTTGATTAAATATCGGCCTGAGTCGGCGCCAAATCTTGTAAATGCAGTGTCGTCGGGCACTCCTAATACTTCGAATTCTGAACCCACGAAAGGAGGCTTTACACCATTAAATAGAGGTAAAAAATGACAAGTCGCACATTGTGCTTTAGACATAAAAAGATTAAATCCACGCTTAGCCTTAACAGATAAATCTAATTTCAATTCCATTGCAGCGTCAAAATCTGACTTGGAAGCATTAAATTTCGAATAATAAAAAGTTAATGCCGACAATACATGTTCTATTGATGGTGCAGGCGCTTGTGGTGTAAGTTTACTTAAATCTTCTAAAATTGTTTTATAGGTCTTACAAGATAAAACTCTTTTCAAAATTAAGGATTCAGGACAATTCATCTCCTCAGGATTGGTTATAACTGATAATGCTTGTTCTTGAAGCGTTAAATGTTTTCCATCCTGCATAATCAAATGGTTGTACTCAGAATTCAATAAACTTGGGGCATTGCGTTTGAGTTTACCTCGGTGATTAAATGCCAAGGCTGTGCCTTGTGTGGTATCGGTAAACCCTTGTTCAGCTATGTGACATGAAGCACAACTTCTTTGAAGGTTCCCTGATAACAATGGATCGTTGAATAATAGTCTTCCTAATTGCTCAATTTTAGTTAAATCGTTTTGGTTGTTGACCCTTAAGAAAATACCTTTGGTGTTTTGTCCTCTATATATTTCCTTATCAAATATAGACTTTGCCTCTTTATTAATTGTATAATCAAGCATGCTTTTGGACCTAAAGTCATTTTTGAGTATCCAGTTTGAATGCAAACGGTATAATTGATTGACATACTGAGAAACAAAAGTATAATGATCAAACAACTGAGGATTCTTTGGCTGATTTTCTACAAAACGAATACAAGCATCATATTTTTCCAAGTAATCGTCGTCAAGTGGATTTTGAATATAGGTTTTGGAGTATGCCGAGTAAATAGTCCTTACTCCTTTTAACATACTCAATAATTCAGGAATAATCTGATTCTGATCGGGACATTCAAATCCTGTGGTATATAGAGTTGATAAATTTAGAATATACAAACGGTTGCAAAAGGCAAAATGATCTGCTGTTTTGAAAAGCCCTGACATTGAATCTGGCTTAAAATGATTTAATGCCGAATGAATAGAGCCAATATATTTTATTACACCTTGGGTGTCATTGTCATTTAAAGCAAGTTCTGCTAGGGTTAAACCACTACCTATTCTCTTATAAGGTTTTTCATATTTTTCAAAAACCTCTGTTTCCCATTCCACAGGTAGTGGTCCATTAATCAATTTATATTGAATGGGATTAGCGTAGCGAAACCAGAAATCAAGAGTCTTTAAATCCATACGGGCTTGATGAATTAAGTCTCTTAAACTGTCTTCATTATTTATACCTGATTGCACATATTTCTGCAAACGTTCACTTGAATTTTCATATCCTTTAAAAAAAAACGAATAAGTCGAATTGTATACATTGGAATTATCATCATTACGGAAGGCTCCCATAAATATAAGTCCAAATAAGGTGGCGAAAATGGTGAAAAATTTAATTTTCATATCTCTTTAAATAAAAAAAGTCAGTGTGCCTTCGAAAAAGCACACTGACTTACTATAAGGATTTAAATTTATTAATGCATTACGGTCATTTTCAAACGACTGATGTTTCCGTTTATGCTTACCTCAACCAAATAAACACCTGCGTTTAAGTTTGCTGTGTTTAATTGAATTGATTGTTTACCAGATTCAAGTGTTTGCTCAAATCCTTCCATTACTTCTTGACCATTCATATTGAAAACCTTAACTGATACTTGACCAGCGTCTTTGATTTCCATACTTAATACAGTTGTTGAATTACTTGGATTAGGATATAGTTTAATTCCATACTCACTTGCTACTTGATCAATTCCAGTTGAAAGACTTGCTAAACCTTGGATGTTAAAGTTATAAGCAGCTTCATCAAAGTCATTGCTTACCACTTTTACAGCTGCAGTTTTCAAACCGGCACTGTTTGGTGTAAATCTTACTGTAATGGTTTGAACAGCACCTGAAGCAATAGTTAATGGGAAAGTAGGTAAACCTTCTAATACAAATTCAGAAGCATTTAAACCTGAAATACTGATGCCAGTTATTTTCAAAGTTCCTACTGCGTTGTTTTTGATTTCAAAAGTTTTAACAACATTGCTACCTTTAACCACATTACCAAAATCAGTATTGTCGTAGTTTACTGGATACTTGTCGCCATTCTTAATTTCTTCATCATTACCACTGATGGTAATTTCTGGGCTTGAATTAAATGTTTCAGGGTTGTAGTAAGCCAATAATTGACCA
>JAOASJ010000025.1 GCA_030158725.1 Bacteroidia bacterium | reverse complement strand
CTGTATCAGTAAACGATGTTAAATCAATTGAAGAAACAGTAAGTGTTTACCCTAACCCAAGTAATGGAATTGTAAATGTTGACTTACAAGGTTTAGTTGCCAAAAATGCAAGTATCGAAGTATACAATGCAATGGGTCAATTGATCTTAGTAAATAACTATACTGAATCAAACAGCAAGTTTGAGATTAACTTAAACGGAAATGCAAGTGGTGTTTACACCATCAAATTAATTGCAGACGGTCAAGTAATCACCAAGCGTGTGGTTTTGCAATAAGATTTAAATAATTATTGAAAAGGGGTGCATTTTGCACCCCTTTTTTTATGGTAAATTTTTTTAATTTTTGATATCATCAATGATATCAATATTTGTCTTTGATTTGACGCTAGAATACTTATTAAGAATACTGGAATAAATAGCCATAAACCCTATACCAATAATTAATAGAGGAAATCCTCCATTCCAATGCATTAATTTAAATAAGGCACCAAGTATAATAAGTGTGCTAGCTAAGGGACGTAATATTTTAAGAGCGCGAAGTGCCCATTTAGGAATATCAGCAGCATTTATAATCAATGCTTGCTTAAAAAACAAAGAAAGTATAAACCAAATTAATAAGCAAAGGCTTGGGGTTAGTCTATAAATGAACCCCAATAGTATATTTTCTTGAATATCTATCCAAGATTGCAATAAAAGTAATATAAACGCCAACCAAAGTAAACTGGTCTTGAAATGGCGCATAAATTAACTGTACAATGGAAATTGTTTCATCCAATCATTGACTTCAACTTTGATGCTCATTAAGACATCTTCTTTGTCATGATTCATAAGTGCTTTGTCAATTAAACTTGCAATTTTAGCCATATGTTCTTCTTTCATTCCACGAGAAGTTATAGCTGGAGTACCTAAACGAATTCCAGAGGTAACAAATGGAGATCTAGTTTCAAAAGGCACTGTATTTTTATTAATTGTTATGTCACATTTAACCAAAGTGTTTTCAGCTAATTTTCCAGTAATTGTGTCTCCTTTAGGTCTAAGATCAATCAACATCAAATGGTTGTCTGTTCCACCTGAAATGATTTTATAACCTAAATCTACCATGCTTTTAGCCAATGCATTTGCGTTAGATTTAACCTGCTTCATATAAGTTTTATATTCTTCAGTTAATGCTTCTCCAAATGCTACTGCTTTTGCTGCAATAACATGCTCTAGAGGCCCGCCTTGCGTTCCTGGGAATACAGCACCATCAAGTATTGCACTCATCATTTTGATTTCACCTTTAGGTGTTTTATGTCCCCAAGGGTTTTCAAAATCTTTCCCCATCATAATAATACCACCTCTTGGTCCTCTTAGGGTTTTGTGGGTGGTAGAGGTTACGATATGGCAATATTCTATTGGATTGTTTAGTAATCCTGCAGCAATTAGACCTGCGGGATGAGAAATATCGGCCAATAATAAAGCGCCAACACTATCGGCGATTTCTCGTAGTGTTTTGTAATCCCAATCTCTACTGTATGAAGAAGCACCACAAATTATTAATTTAGGTTGCTCTCTCTTTGCGATTTCGGCAATTTTATTAAAATCAATTAAACCTGTTTCTTCTTCTACTCCGTAAAAACTAGGAACATATAATTTTCCTGAAAAGTTAACGGGAGATCCATGAGTTAAGTGACCACCGTGGCTAAGATCAAACCCCAGTATTTTATCACCTGCATTTAAACAACCAAGCATAACAGCTGCATTAGCTTGAGCTCCACTATGTGGTTGTACATTTGCCCATTCTGCACCAAATAATTCCTTTAACCTATCAATAGCAATTTGCTCAACTTGGTCAACAATTTCACAGCCTCCATAATATCTTTTACCAGGTAAGCCTTCAGCATATTTATTGGTTAATACACTACCCATTGCTTCCATTACTTGTCTTGAAACAAAATTTTCAGAAGCGATTAGTTCAATGCCATGTTCTTGGCGTTCTTGCTCTAAATTGATTAGATCGAATATTTGTGAATCTCTTTGCATGATATGAAGCACAAAGATATTTAAAGTTTTTAAATTACAATTCTTTTGTAAAGCACATATTTTGTTAATATATTTGTTCTCTTGATTAAATTATACCATTATCGATTTTGGCTAATATTTTTTCTATTTATGATTTTCGTGCAAAATATAAATGCACAGGGAAATCGTTTGTCCATCCAAGCTACTGGTCCTAGTAAACTGAGTATATGTGGTGTAAATGATACCTCATATTTTGAAGTATTTAATATTTCATCTGGCACTGTAACTTCAATTATTATAAAATTAAATTTACCAAGTGGTATTAAATATGTCAAAAATACTGTCAGCGGAATTGGCGTAAGTGAAAGTAACATTTCAAATCTTAATCAACCCGAATTTTCTGCTCCTAATTTAACAATAGCTAAAAATTTCAAGTTCAAACTTTTGTTAACTGCAGACTGTGATTTGTTGTCTTATTTGTCTAGCAGTATTCCTGTAATTCAGGTAAGAGCTAATTATACAGGTAACTATGATATAGGTTCTTCAATACCTTTTCAAGTTCGTGTGCCATCAGCTCAAATTTCTTCAATTATAAACTTATCATTTACTGGAGATATAGGCACTAAGTTTACAAGAACTATCAACGTTGGTAATTATGGCAAAGGACCATTAAGGGAGTTGAGATTAAAGCGGGTAAATGGAAAAGATATTCAAACATTTTATGTAAATAAGGGAACAAACACTTTTGCAGGAGATACTGTTATCAGCACATTTGGAACGTCATTTTTTAAAACAATTGGTAATCTTGATACTTTTTTAGATCAAAATGAAACATTTACAATTATCGATTCAAATATTATTAAGGGTTGTAAACAGTTAAACACAGCTTATGAGTTAACTTGGGGTTGCAATAAAAAGTTTTGTCAAACATCTAAAACCAGTGGGTCAGCATCAATAAGCAATAAGAGTCCAGTACTAAAAGCATTACCATTTCCTGTAACACCGACATGTTACAATAAGAATATTTTCAAATCAGAAATACGGTTTGTAAATACTGGAAATATGATAGCTGTAAGTCCAAGGGTGGCAATTTCTTTAAATTATCCATATGTAATGTCCACTTTTGATACTTCTTCAATAAGGATAAAAGTTGGTTACAAGGGAGTACTAACTAAGGTCATTAAGGATAGTACAACTGCAACATATAACCTAGGTTATTATGGTTGTATAGGTCTGTATCCTATCGGATTTTTTAGAATAAAATGTCCTGATTTAAAACCCAATGATACACTTTTTGTAACCTGGAACACAGAAACATGCACAGCTCCAGCGTGTTCAAATGCTTCTATGCTCGTTAATTGCTGGGCATATTATGCGGATTATCAAGATCAATGTAAGAATTTAAAAAATGTCCCATGGACTTGGGGGAAAGTATATGATCAACATTATATGACTTCAAGCTCTTTCATTCCAACGGATCTAATTAATAATCAGAAAGGAGAATTCAGAACATTAATTAGTTCTGCAAGTTTATTTCCAACTAGTTCTAGTGCTAGATATTATGTTGAATTAATATTGCCACCAGGGCTTATTCATAGCAAACAAAAAAAGGATTTATATTTTATAAATTCTGATTTAACTGCAAATTGGAACCCTGATAGTATTGTCCAAATCGGAGACACTTTGAGAGGTTATTTCCCGCATCCTGTTCCTATATCTCTGACCAATGCAGAATTGGTATATTATTTAACTGCAGATTGTTCAAAATCTGGGGCCAATGGGAATCAAACAATCAAGTTACAGATAAGGTATAATCCTGATAAAAATTGTAATCCTAAAGAATGGTTGTATTTGAATTGTCAAACTATGGCGGTTAAAATTCACTGTATTAGCAATTGTGGAGGTGGATTAAAATTCAGAAATTTTTCTGTTCAACGAATAAACTTTGGTAAGCCTGATAATAACAATGATGGTAAACCTGATGCCACAGGAGTTATTGATACCCTCAAAGTTAGAGAAGAAAGATGTTTTGTTGGCGATACAATAATGGCAGTTTACACGGGTACTGTTAAACGAACATCTTCTATTATTTCATGGCGATATAATTATATAGAATCAAGCATTACAGGAGGTAAATTTTTGGATATTGTAGGCATACAATTATTGGTATGGCGCCGTGGAATTACCTTATCTACTAATTGTAGTCAAATTAAGAGTTATAAAACGGTATCAGGAAACAATGCTACTTTTAAAATTCATCTTAGTACTGATTCCTTGCTATCTTGTGTTTCAAGTTCCTATAGATATAATACTGATGATAGTATAATTGTTAAAGTAAAATACAAAGTAACAAGCAATATTGGAGGTTCAACAATGAACCTTGTTTTTACAAATAGATTTTATACCAGTAACATAGTTAATCCAAGTAGTAATGCAAACAAGTTTCAATGCGATACATTTAGCGGGCAAATGATTATGGCGGGATATTATTTTACTACATGTTGTAGTGAAAACTATCAATTAAATTCTTGTTCTCAAGTTGCAGTTAATAACTATTATTATATGGGTATTGGGGCATGTTGTTCTAACTATGGA
The DNA here is from genome assembly GCA_030158725.1 of Bacteroidia bacterium. GTDB lineage: Bacteria > Bacteroidota > Bacteroidia > NS11-12g > UBA955 > JABMMZ01. Next base: position 79,465 of record JAOASJ010000025.1, on the reverse strand, counting down.
GGCAATAATTATTTTCCATATGAATATAGGAATTTTGCCCGACTAAAAGCTGTAAAGTTTTATATGCCAAGTGGCTTTACAATGAAGAAGTCAATATTTGCTCAGTATAGAACATCTGGTTCAAATAAAACAGCATATGAGTTAAAGGATACAATTAAACCAATTAACGTAAACTCTTATCCAATTTCATATGATGTCACAAAATACTTTGTTGATTCTGCAAAAGGCACGGTCAATTATAGTGATGACGCATTTCATGGTTATTATCAAGCGTTTATTGAACCATCGTGTTCTATTCAATCACAAGGAAACATCCCAATTAAATACGATTTTATTTTTGAAAGACGAAACACCTTAGGGTCAGGATATGATACAGTTTCGAGTGGAAATACAGATAATATAATTTACAACAAACCGGTTACAACAATTAAATCTGTTTTTCCTACAATTTATGCATCTCAAGACACAGCAGAATGGGAATTAGAGTATACAAATTATTCGTCAACATTTAGCAATATTAACTCTTGGTTTGCGCCAGATAACAGTGGAGCTGTTAAAGTTGTTCAAATTAAAGATGCTGCTAGTGACACATTGATGCCTTCTAAGAATTTAATATTTAAATTAGGAACGATACCATTTAATAAGTCAAGAAAATTCAAGGTTAGAGCTATTTATAATAGTTGCAATAAGGACAGTGTCATTTTATATTCTGGTTGGAATTGTCAGTCTTATCCAAATGATTTAGCATCCTTTAACTGTTTGAAGGATAGAATAGCATTATATATAGAACCTCAAAATACTCAGTTCCAAAGTGCCATTACAGACTCATCAAATGTCATTGATTTGTGTTCAAATTCTCCGTATACATTAACTATTGAAAATGCAGGAGTCACAAATGGATACAATCCTAAAGCGTATATCAATTTACCTATTGGAATGAGTGTGGTTCCAGGTTCATGTTATTTGAAATATCCCCATAAAGGAAGTAAAACATCGATTCCATTGCCTACTTTAAAAAGTGGAACAACCTACGAATGGAATTTAGGTTCCTATAATTCAGCACTTAGTTTTGGACTTAAAGGTATAAATGATACCAATAAAAACAAGATCATTGTATATTTCAAGGTTAAAACGGATTGTAATTATTCAAGTGGAAATTATATAAGAGCAGGTGGTTCTGGAAATATTAAGTGTGGAGATCCAATATTGAGTTATTCATGTATTAGTAATCCCTTAAATATTAAAGGTGTTACAAGGCCATATTATACTTTACTTAAGGCAGAATCGGACTCAATTTTTCCATGTGAAAAAAGCAGTAAATTGAAAGTAAAGATAATTAATTTAGGTCCAGCTAAAACTGGTTCAGAAGATAAATATCAAGTCGTATTGCTACCTGGTATGTTATATGATTCTTCATCATATAACAACATCAATAATGGACCCAATAATTCATTAACACGAATTAGAAATATTAATGGAGCCACTGAAGTTGAATTTAGTCTTCAGAGCAATGTTAACCCTGGTGATAGTATGGCCTTTGAGTTTAACTATACTTCTGATGGGAAAAAAATAAATTGCGGGAATGTTGATTTATATAGTCAGGCTGCTGTTAAACAGGAGGTTTTGTGTGTTTCAGATAATTCAAAATGTAAAATTAATGTTGTAACAGGCAACAGTTTATTAAAGGTTCCTGTTTTCAAAGGTGGAATTACTTTTTCGGGATTAAAAAGCAAATTACTTTTTACCAGTTCAGATTCTGAATCATTGGATTTAACTTATAGTATAAGAAATACAGGAAATAGAATTAATTCATCTAACCCTATTGTTTTGAAATATGTTTATGATAGAAACAATTCAGGAACAGCAGATCCAAAAGATCAAGTTGCTTTTATAGATACACAGTATCTTAATTTGGCTAAGAACGGAATCGTTAGTATAAATAAGAACATTAAAGTTAAGGCCGGTTTATCTTGTGCATTATTTGTTATGTTAGATTCTGCTTCATGCAGTTGTAATTTTGTTTATAGTAAATTTCCAATTCCGTCATTAAAGAATGCAGGAATTTCAAAATCTGTATGTAGCGGAGACACTATGCGAATAGGCATAAGTAAAGTAAATGGGTATAGATATTTGTGGACACCAGGTATAGAATTAAACAATGACACAATTTCAAATCCATTTGCGATCATCAATAATTCTGATACAGGAAAAATTCGGAAGCAATTTATTTTAACAACTTATAGAGGTCAATGTAATAGCAAAGACACAACCTATATAGATATTTTTAAATTACCAGAAATTGGTATTTTACAAAATGACACTAATGTTTGTAGTGGTCAAAAAGTACTTTTAAAAACCTCGGTAAAAACTACAAATGGGGGCTTGAAAATATCTTGGATACCAAATTATAAAATTACGGATACTGCAAGTTTTAATCCGATAGTACAAGCCCAAAAAAGCACAAAATATACTGCTACAATAATCGATAGTAAAAATTGTTTCTCTAAGGATTCTGTATCAATTTACACAAGAGAATACCCTAAAGCAAATTTTGGCTTTTCAAAAACTTGTGAGGGTAATTTAATTACAATTTCAGATTCATCAAAAATCTTAAATGATAGTATTAATTATTTAAGATGGGTTGAGAATTCATTAGATACACTCAATGTTGCTAATTTTACTTTTGATCTGTCTGGCAAATTAAGTACAAGCATTAAACTCACAGCAAAATCATCGTTCGGATGCACGGATACAATTCGTAAAACAGTATTCGTGAACCCATTGCCAATAGCTAAATTTTCAATAAATAATGTATGTTTTGGAGATTCGGTACAATTTAAAGACTTAAGTAAAATTCCTTCTGGCTCAGTAAATAATTACAAAATAGATGTGGGAGATGGTTTACAATATTTCAATTCTAACTTCAAACACCTTTATTCTTTTGCTGACACTTTTCATATATCATTGTATATAGAATCAGATAAGAATTGCATGGACACCATATCAAATGATGTCATTGTTTACCCAAGGCCAAATACTAATTTTAGTATTACAAATGTTTGCAGTGGAGATAGCCTGAAGCCTACGAATTTATCAAGTATTTTGAATGATTCGATTGTTAATTATGAGTGGTTAATATTAAAAGACACGTTTAATATTCAGTCACCAATATTTTATTATTCAAAAGACACGATTTACAATGTAGAATTAAAAACAGCTTCTAGTATGGGATGTCGTGATAGCATTATTAAATCATTTGAAATTTACACAAATCCAAATGCTAATTTTAGTGTTTTGCCTATATGTGAGGGTAAGACAAGTTCCGTGTTTAGTAGTTCAAAAATAAGTAAAGGAAATATTACTTCACATAATTACAATCAAAGCGATGGAGGTACTTATAACAGCCCAAACTACACCCATAAATTCGCCATAGGAGATACCTTTAACATCAGTTTAATTGTGAATTCTAATCATAATTGTAAAGACACTATAACAAAACAGGCAATAGTGTATCCTAGAGTAATACCTAATTTTACAATCACGGATACATGTGTTTCAGATGTAGTAATAGTTAGCGACAAATCTCAATATATAAATACAGGGATTAGCAAATGGATTTATGATTTTGGAAATGGTGATTCAGTTTTTATTGCCAATACGTATTATAAATATAATAAATCTGGGACTTATACCGTCAAACAAATTGTTACGAGCAATGAGGGTTGTATTTATGATACGAGTAGACTTGTGACTATTTACCCTAAACCTATAGCTGATTTCAATGACACCAATAAATGCGTTGATAATCAATTTAATTTTTTCACAAAATCAAGCATTAGTTCTGGCTCGATTTCAACATATAAGTGGCTATTTAGCGACAATACTAGCTCAATATTAAAGGATCCAAATCATATATTTCCAAGCTCTGGAAATTATAAAGTAAAACACATAGTCTATAGTAATTTTTCTTGTGTAGATTCTATTGAAAAGACTGTAGTTAGTTATCCTCCTGTTATTGTTAGATTTAGTAGTCAAAATGTTTGTTTAGGCGATCCTATAGAGTTTGTCGATAAAAGTTTGGTTCCAAATTCAAACATAAAGAAATATCTATGGCAATTTGGTGATGGAGACACTTCTATGGCAAAGCAACCAATTCACACTTATCTTTTGTATGATACTTTTAAGGTTAATTTGAAGATAACAACAGGGTATAATTGTGATTATGATTCTAATGGTTTAGTAGTAGTTTATCCAGTACCAGAAGCAAGTTTTAAAACAGATCCTGATCAAGGAACAATTGTTAATCCTGAAATTCAGATCTCAGATTTGAGTATTGGAGCAGATACACTAATTTATGATTTGGGTGATGGTAAATATTCAATGATGAGAAACTTAAGTAATAGCTACCCTGATAGCGGTGTATTTACTTTGCGACAAATGGTTTGGAATATTTATGGTTGTAGAGATACTTTTATAAAAACCATTACTATAAGATACCTTTATGTCTTTAATGCTCCTACTGCATTTTCACCGAATAATGATGGAATAAACGATACATATGCACCAGGTGGAATTGGAATTAATTATTATGAAATGAGTATTTTTAACCGTTGGGGTGAGAAGGTGTATCAAACAGATAATAGTACCCCTTGGGATGGTAAATATATGGGTACTGATGTTATGGAGGGTATGTATGCAGTAACTTTTAAAGTTAGAGATTTTAAAGGCAGATGGCATTTCTTGAAAACAAGTTTTTTATTGTTGCGTTAATTCAAAACTAATTGCCATCAATTGGATTATTTTTGCATATGCAAAACATTCCATTGGCAGAAAGGGTAAGACCAAGTTCATTAAAGGATTTTGTTGGCCAGGAACACTTAACAGGAGAAGGTGCTCCATTGAGGCGTTATATTGAATCAGGAAATATTCCAAGTATTTTATTTTGGGGACCTCCAGGTGTTGGAAAGACAACACTTGCTAGAATTATTGGAGAGTCTTTGCAAATTCCATTTGTTCAGTTAAGTGCAATAAGTGCAGGAGTTGGAGATGTGAGAAAAATAATATCAGAAGCCAAGGAAAAAGGTCGAATATTATTGTTTTTGGATGAGATTCATAGATTTAATAAAAGCCAACAGGATGCTTTGCTTGGTGCTGTTGAATCGGGGAATATTTTATTAATTGGAGCCACTACTGAAAACCCTTCTTTTGAGGTTAATAATGCCTTACTTTCAAGATGTCAAGTTTATGTTTTAAAAGAGCTAGCTGTTGAGAGTTTAATTGAAATGGCTGAAAACGCTGTAATGACAGATGATTTTTTGCGTGAAAAAGAAGTGAGAATTATTGAGAATTCTGCTTTACTTCAATTTAGTTCTGGAGATGGCAGAAAGCTTCTTAATATAATTGAGATGATATCGATGCAAGAAAAGGCACCAGTATTGATTAATGATGAAATGGTAGTTAAAGCACTTCAAAGTAAGCAGATAGTGTATGACAAGGCAGGTGAAGAACATTATAATGTTATATCAGCCTTTATTAAAAGTTTAAGGGGAAGTGATCCTAATGCAGCAGTTTATTATTTAGCAAGAATGATAGAGGGAGGAGAGAATCCTGAATTCATAGCACGAAGAATGCTAATCTTGGCTTCTGAAGATATTGGGAATGCAAATCCTACAGCATTAGTTTTGGCTACAAATACCTTGCTTTCTGTTCAAACAATAGGGATGCCAGAGGGAAGAATTATACTATCACAATGTGCGATTTATTTAGCTTGCAGTCCCAAAAGTAATGCTTCCTATTTAGCGATAGATGAAGCATTAGCATTTGTTAAAAAAACAGGCGCATTGCCTGTCCCACTTCATTTAAGAAATGCGCCAACAGGATTGATGAAGAATTTAGACTATGGTAGAAATTATGAGTATGCGCACGCTCATCCTGGAAATTTTGTAGAACAAGAATTTTTACCTGAAACTATACAAGGAGTTAAATTTTATGAACCTGGTGAAAACGCCAGAGAAAATGAAATGCGTTTATTTCTGAGCAAGAGATGGAAGCAGAAATACAAATATTGAGCATAATTTTAATCTAATTATAATAGGTGTATTTGTTTATTAAATAGACAATATTTATACATATTAGTCTAATTATCAGAGTTTTATCTTTTTTTATACAATGTATAAATCCATTTTTTTTGCTTACCTTTGCACATTTTAGAAAATAAAGTATGTATCGTACCCTTAAACAAGTTAATTGGCCGGAGATAGAAGTTGAGGTTTTAAATCATTGGGAGAATGACAAAACTTTTCAAAAGAGTATTGATGCGCGTCCAATTGATAACCGCTTTGTTTTTTATGAGGGACCACCGAGTGCGAATGGAATGCCAGGTATTCACCATGTTATGGCACGTGCTATTAAAGATATTTTTTGCAGATATAAAACTTTGCAAGGATATAGAGTTGAGCGTAAAGGTGGATGGGATACTCACGGTCTACCGATAGAACTTCAAGTTGAAAAGCGTTTAGGAATTACTAAGGAAGATATAGGAAAGAAAATTTCTGTTCTTGACTACAATGCTGAATGTAGAAAAGACGTAATGGAGTTTAAAGATAAATGGGATGAGTTAACAGTAAAAATGGGTTATTGGGTTGACCTTGACAATCCATATGTTACTTATGAAACCAGCTATATTGAAACCCTGTGGTATTTACTTAAACAAATACATCAAAAAGGATATTTATACAAAGGACATACCATACAACCTTATAGTCCAGCAGCTGGCACAGGTTTGTCTTCACATGAGTTGAATCAACCAGGAACCTATAAGAATGTTAAAGACACCACAGCAGTGGCACAATTTAAATTAACTGAGGAATCTTTAGATAGGGCATTAAAGTTATTTAAAATTGAAGGTTTAGCAATTGATTCATTATATTTTTTAGCTTGGACCACCACTCCATGGACTTTGCCAAGTAATACTGCTTTGGCTGTAGGTAAGAATATAAATTATGTTTGTTTAGAAACGATCAATGCATACTCTCACAAAAGAGTTAATGTTATAATGGCTGAACCATTAATAGGGAAACATTTTAACATAGCGGGTCAAGATGCATCGTTTGAAGATTATAAACCAGGCGATAAAATAATACCATATAGAGTTTTAGGTTCAATTAAAGGATCAGAATTGGCCGGATTAACTTATGAGCAATTGCTATCATTTGAAGCCAACAACAGGAATTTGATTGAGGGCGATGCGTTTAAAGTTCTAATAGGTGATTTTGTAACTACTGAAGATGGAACTGGTATTGTTCATATAGCGCCAAGTTTCGGTGCAGATGATTACAGAGTTGCTAAACAAAATGGAGTCGGCTCTTTAACCTTGGTTGATAAGAGAGGTAAATTCTTATCAGGGGTTAATGATGGGTTGTTTCTTTATGGCGAAGAGTATGTCAAAGAAGACTATTTAAATGAAACCGAAAAGGCAGTTGAATTAGAAGTTCAAAAAGACAAACTCCAAGGTTTTATAAAAGATACTAGTAAATTAAACTATTTAAACGTTGATGAAAGAATAGTTTTAAAATTACAAAATGAAGATAAGCTTTTCAAAAAGGAGAAATATGAGCATACTTATCCGCATTGTTGGAGAACAGATAAGCCAATCTTGTATTATCCCTTAGAAAGTTGGTTTGTAAAAACAACTGCAGTTAAAGATAAATTGGTTGAGTTAAATAAGACCATTAATTGGAAACCTCAGTCTACAGGTGAAGGTAGGTTTGGTAATTGGTTAGAGAATTTAGTTGATTGGAATCTAAGTAGAAGCAGATATTGGGGAACACCATTGCCAATATGGAGAACAGAAGAAGGGGATGAAGAAATTTGCATTGGTTCAGTTGAAGAATTTAAAGTTGAAATTCAAAAAGCTAATGAGAAATTAAATTTGAATCAGACTATTTCTGAAATACCAGATTTGCATAAACCTTTTGTAGATGAAATTATTTTAGTTTCAAATTCGGGAAAACCGATGAAACGCGAAAGTGATTTGATTGACGTCTGGTTTGACAGCGGTGCAATGCCTTATGCTCAATGGGGATTACAAAATAAAGATAAATGGGCGGAGAATTTTCCTGCTGATTTTATTGCTGAAGGTGTTGACCAAACTAGAGGATGGTTCTTTACATTGCACACTATTGCTGCCATGTTGTTTGATTCGGTAGCCTATAAAAATGTTATAGCGAATGGTTTGGTGTTGGATAAAAATGGCAATAAGATGAGTAAACGTCTTGGAAATGCTATTGATCCTTTTACCACTATAAATAAATATGGATCTGATAGTACAAGATGGTATATGATTACCAATTCTGATCCATGGGATAATTTAAAATTTGATTTAGAAGGTATAGCTGAAACACAAAGAAAGTTTTTTGGCACACTATACAACACGTATTCTTTCTTTGCGATATACGCTAATATTGATCAATATGAATATAATGCATCACGTATTTTACAAAGCAATCAATTAAGTGAATTAGACAACTGGATATTATCTAAATTAAATACTTTGATTAAGACAGTATCTGGGTGCATGGATGCCTATGATCCGACTCCTGCTGCAAGGGCAATTGAAACATTTGTTTGTGATGATTTAAGCAATTGGTATATTAGATTGTCAAGAAGAAGATTTTGGAAAGGAGAAATGAATTTGGACAAACAATCAGCATATGATACATTGTATACTTGCTTGGTTAGTGTAAATAAATTAATGAGTCCATTTGCTCCTTTCTTTTCTGAATGGTTGCACAAGAGTTTAAAATCAGAGACAGAACTTTCATCTATTCATTTGAGTTTATTCCCAATAATCAAGGAAGAATTGATAGATGTCGAGCTTGAAAAGACCATGCAGCTGGCTCAAGATCTTAGCAGCATGATTTTAGGTTTGAGAAAGAAGCACAATATTAGAGTTAGACAACCGTTGCAAAAGATAATGGTTCCCGTTTTAGATGAAGTGTTTAAAAAGCGATTGGAGCATATTCAAGATTTAATTTTATCTGAGGTAAATGTTAAAGAACTTGAATATTTAAGTGCTGAAAATGAAGTTATTGTAAAAGGCATAAAACTTAATTTCAAAGCTTTGGGTCCTAAAATTGGATCAAATATGAAACTCTTAAGCGCAGCAGTTTCGAAAATGAACCAAGATGCGATAAGAACAATAGAGAAAGACGGTAAAATAGAAATAGACCTTGGATCAATTAAGTTTGAATTAATTCTTGAGGATGTTGAAATAACAGCTCAAGATATTCCAGGGTGGTTGGTGAATACTAATGGAGCATTAACAGTAGCTCTAGACATAACAATAAGTGATTCGTTAAGAAAAGAAGGAATAGCTAGAGAATTTGTAAACCGATTACAAAATTTAAGAAAAGATTCTGGATTAGATGTAATGGATAGAATTTTGGTTAGAGTTGAAACAGATGAAATCACTTGGGGTGCTATACTTGATTTTAAATCGTATATTTGCAGCGAAATTTTAGCAGATGATTTAATTCATGTAGAAGGGTTGCAAAATGGCGCTGAAATTGACATTGAAGGTGTAAATTGTATCATAGAACTAGAAAAAAATGGCTAAGAAAAAAATTGAAGAAAAAGAAAAAACTCGCTACAGCGATGCTGATTTACTAGAATTTAAACAATTAATTTTGTCTAAATTAGAAGTTGCTAAAGATGAATTTGGTAAAATGCAAAAATCATTGCAAAATCCAAATGAAAATGGGGATGAGAATACCTCAAATCAATATTTAACTCTAGATGATGGCGCAAGTACTTTTGAAAAAGAGAACTTAAATCAATTGGCTGCAAGACAAAAGAAGTTTATTGACAACTTAGAAGCTGCATTGATTAGAATTGAAAACAAAACATACGGAGTTTGCAGGGTAACAGGTAAATTAATCCAAAAAGAGAGATTAAAAGCTGTACCGCACGCAACTTTAAGTATGGAAGCTAAATTAAATCAATACAAATAGCCTTAGAATTTTGAATAGCGAAGAAATTGATAATACTTCATTAATTCCAGAACAGAAGAAAATATCTGTTTTGAAATGGGCCTTGCCATTTCTGGTTTTATTGTTTGTAATATTTATAGATCAATACCTAAAATATTGGGTAAAGAACAATATGATATTGCATACAGAGAGGCCAATGATAAAAGATTGGTTCTTTTTACATTTTACCGAAAATGAAGGGATGGCATTTGGAATGAAGTTTTTTGGGGTAAAGGGAAAATATGCATTATCAATTTTAAGACTAGGCGTTGCTATATTCGGTTTTTGGTATTTAATATCACACATTAAAAAACAAGCCAATACATTCTTTTTAGTTTGTGTGGCATTGATTTTAGGCGGTGCCCTAGGAAATATTATAGATTGTGTATTTTATGGTGTTTGGTATCATGATATGAATGACTATCAAGGAGGTTATTTATTGGGTTGGGTAGTAGACATGCTTTATTTTCCTATAATTGAAACACATTATCCATCTTGGTCGCCAATTAAACCTGGTCAAGAATTTATTTTTTTCAGTCCTGTCTTTAATTTAGCAGACGCTGCTATTAGTGCTGGTGTTATAGCAATTATTATTTTTCAAAAACGTTTTTTTAATTTGCATCTAAATAAAGAAGATTCTTCTGAAATTAATCACGAAGCTAACATTGAAGAACATGCAATTTCAAATGAAGCTTAAAGAAATACTTTTTACGGCATTTATTTTATTTTATTCATTACTAAGTGCACAAAGTGATGGATTGCTATGGAAGATAAGTGGAAATGGTTTAGCAAAGCCTAGTTACTTATTTGGGACTATTCATGCTTATTGTGATAAAGATAAGATTTTCACTGAAGATTTTTTAAGTACATTTAAATCTGTTGATGTTGTCGCAATGGAGTTAAATCTAAATGATTTTTCAACCTTTGTTTATTTGATGAAGTCTTCGATGAAAGAATCAGAGAATTCTATTTCATCTTTTCTGACAGCAAAAGAAAGGTCCTTGGTAGATAGTATTTGTCAGAAATTACTAGGAGATTCACTCAAAAATCTAGACAAAAGAACCCCTATGTCATTGTTGGGTAAAATGTATTTATCTGATTCTATTATTGGTTGTTCTCCAATACCTTTAGATTTTATAGTAGCAGAACTTGCTAAACGCAACAATAAGGAATCTTATGGTTTAGAATCTCCTCAATTCCAAGATAGTTTATTAAACAGTATTCCAGATAGTATACAAGTTAAATGGTTATTAGAATTTGCAATGGATGTGCAAAAAGCTAAGAATGATTTTAGTGAAATGCTAAAGGCATATAATTCTCAACAGTCTAAATTGATTTATGAATTATCATTTAAAACTTCTCCAGAAATGCTGTTTTTAAAAGATGTTTTATTGGATAATAGAAATATGAATTGGGTTACGTATTTACAGAAGAATATATATGCCAAATCATATTTTGTTGCAGTTGGAGCCGCACATATTTCTGGAGAATTTGGAATGGTAGAATTATTAAAGAAAGCTGGATTTACATTAGAGCCGATTTTAATTAAATTTGATAAATAAAGAAGAATGAAACTTTTAAGATTATATATACTTTATAGATTGTTTTTTGCACTAGGATTACTAGTGGCAGGTATACTCTCTCACTTGTTCGCTGATGTGATATTGGCTTGGATTTTATACATCTTGGCTATTGTGTCCGTTGTGCTCCATTTTATGATAGGAACAATGCGCTTAGTTAAAGATGCAGTTGAAGACGGTGATGTAGACCAAGCTTTGGTTTATATTAAAAAAATTAAGTATCCAAATTTGTTAGTTAAACCAATACGTTCAGCATATTATATGTTGCAAAGCACCATGTCAATGGCAACAAATGATTTGTCTACTGCTGAATCAAATATACGTAAGAGTTTAAATACTAAATCATCCTTAGCGGGTGATATGCAAGGAACTAATTTAATGCAATTAGGATTTATTCAAATGCGTCAAGGTAAAACTAAAGAGGGTAGAGCTAATTTATTAGCAGCTATTCAAGCAGGAATTCCTGACAAAGAAAGTTTAGCCGGTGTTTATTTACAATTATGTTCTTTAGAAATCCAAAGACAACAAAACAAGTCGGGAAAGGCATATTTTAGAAAAGCAAAGGCATTAAACCCTAAATCAAAAGATATCGTAGAACAGATAAAAATAATGGAAAAGTCTATAAGTAGACTTCCAGGTTAGAATTAACATTAAAGATAAATAAAAAAGGCAGATGTTTCCATCTGCCTTTTTTATTTTTAATTATATCTTAGATCCCAAAGAAGCAAATTCCTACACTATACAAATGTTGATGTGGATTTTGATTTGAAGCATAATTCGAATTTTGATACATATCGCTTATGCTATATTTGCCATATAAGGCGATGTTATCTAATCCTATGCGTATTACAGCGTTTAATTGGGTAGGATTAATGTTTAGGTCTGCTTCTTGTTTGTTTTTAAAGTTAGAGCCATTATTTTCACCTTTTAAAACGTATTTACTTCTTCCATTAAAACCAAATTCAACTCCAGTTGCAATACTGAATTTATTTGACTTACTATGGTATTCAACTAAAACAGGAATAGTAAAATATCGAACATCTAAACGATTTTTTGAATATGTATTAATGGTATCTTTAATTCCTACTAAATACCCTTGGTTATCAATATGTTGTATAATCTGTTTGTTTTCATATTTTAAATAGTAATTGTTTAAGCTCAGTCCATAGCTCAATAACAATTGGCCTTTTAAAAGATTCATATTTTGCCTAATTAAACCAATATTCATATTAACACTTTTGCCAATTTTAGGATTAAAAGTATTTTTATCAAATTCATTTATTGTTGAAGTTAGGCCTAGATCAAAAGTAGCGAAATAATCCGTTTCAATAAAGTGTTTTCGCTCATTTGATTTGTTGTATTTAAGCATATTGTAGACTTTTTTTGAAGTTGTATCTAGTTTGTCTTCAATCTTTTTTTCTGCAATTTCATAGTTGTCTAGAACTGCTATTTTTACAATGATTTTTTTGTTGAGACCAGTATCTTTAAATTTGATTGTGGTATAACTTTCATCACCTTGTGGTTTAACCACTACTGTTTTGTTTTTGTAAGTCACTCTAACACTATCAGAAGTATTTTGAGCTTTCGCATATATGCCTGCATAAGCAAGAGCAATACTGCATAATATGATATGAATTGTTTTCATTTTATTTTTTATTAAAAGCCAGCAATTATTTGATATTTTTTATTTTCGAATATAATTTTTCGTTTGGTTCTTGTGTTGTAATCAGGTTCAATTTTTATGCTTGATTTACCAAGTAATCTCGCTAAAAAGTTAGTTTTGTTTTTAACGTCTTTCGCATTATTTAGTTTATCCTCGGTGCTTACAGAGACAAAAATTTCTTCTTCATTCTCTTTAATTAAACTTTTCACTTCAATTGTTTTGTTTACTAACATGGTTGAATCTATTTTATTTAATTGAACAATATTAAATTCTGAAGGCGTTTCATTTTTTTCAATTATGATAGATTCTAAAGTTGGAGATTTTTCCTCTGCCATATATTTGACTTTTTCTTTAAGTGGAACAAAAGTATCTCTTATAAGATGGCTGTTGTATACACTGTCTTTTTTAATTTGGGGCAAAGGATTTGTGAATGTTTTAATTTTAGGAGGCAAAAGTACCATGTCTTCTTGCTTTAAATTATCTCTATTTAACAATATTATTACACTAAATATTAAAATAGCGGCTGCAGCATATTTAACATAAAGAGGTATAATAATTGTTTTTTTACGTTTTAGATTAGAAACATTAAATGGTATCTCTTCATTTTGTAAAACGGTATTTTGCCATGCATTCCAAAGTACTAAGTACTTGGAATCAGATTGAATTGCCTGCAAAAGATTTTCTCGTTCTATGCCGGTTATTTCTCCTTCTAGAAGTTGAAACATTAATTCATCTATATTGTCGTCATTTATATGTTTCATATAATATTTTCTAAATTTACTAGATAGTTCTTAAGTGTTTGTCTTGCTCTAAAAATATAAACTTTAACTTGTGATTCATTTAAGTTTGTAATTTTTCCAATTTCGGCATAGTCATAACCTTCGTAATCTCTCAACATAATAACTGTTTTCTGAATTTCGGGAAGTTTCTCTAATGCCGAGTTAACAATTGATTTTAAATCTGGTTGAGCTGTGCTGTTGCCTTTATCTTTGATAACATCTGGCATCTCTACAATTTTTTTATTTTTTCTTATTCCATCAATCATTTTGCGATAACCTGTTGTAAATAGCCAACTTTTGGATTTGGAAAATTCTACTTTATCTTTATTTAGCCATAAACTTTCAAAAGAGTCTTGAACAATGTTTTCTGCATCTTCTCTAACATTCAGATTTTTAAAAATAAATCTAAACAAAGCTTTGGCATGCAAATCAACAGAGGTATTATACTCTTTTTCTGTCATCAATTATAAATCTATAACGATAGAATATTAAATAGGTTACAATGCTAATTAATTTTTTTTAAGTTAAGAGTCATATTTTTAATAACAGATCTTTTACCTTAAACGATATTTTTACACAATTCAACTTTGTTAAATCTACTTTTATCTAAATTTTTTAATTATTTATCACTGATAAGTAATTTTGATAAAAAAACACTTATGAACAACAATCTTACAAAAACCCTAAAATTAATTTTATTTCTTGGTCTCATTATCTTCAGCACTGCTTGCAGTAAGAAATCAGATGATTCATCTGGAAATAATTCAACACCTGCTAAGGTGCTTAATAAAAGTATACTTGCACCAAAAAAATGGTATAGTCAAGGTAGTTCTTTTATCCATGATTTAAAGGCAGGAGGCGTTTATGGAACTATGGGAGGTACATGGCAATGGAAGAACAATTCTGACACATTACAAATTGTTACCCAGTCTGGATATCCAGATACTTTTTGGAAAGTATATTGGAATACAAGCAATGAGATGGAATGTGAAAAGATTGGTACTTTTACAAAGTTATTGTACAAAGATGTAGCTTGGTAGACTTATGTGTTAATTAATAAAGGGCACAAAATTTTTTTTGTTGTAGAGAGGGGCTTATTTTTGGCGCTACAACAATTATAAATTTTAATGGAAAAGCAAACTTTTAAATCTCTATTATGGCTTTCATTGCCGGTAATCACTTTATTTCTTGGGTCTTGTAAGAAGTCAGACGACTCTAATCCTGCAAATACCCTTAATAAGGCAACATTAACAACTAAAGCTTGGTACAATCAGGGTGGATCAATTATTCATGATTTCAGAGGTAACGGCATTTATGCAAACACTGGAACATGGAAATGGAAAAATAATTCCGATACTCTAGAAATTGTTCCAACTGCTGGTGGATTCAAAACTTATTGGAAAATGTATTGGAATACAGATCATGAAATGAACTGTCAGCGAGTAGGAACTCCATCTGCTGAACTGTATAAAGATCAACTTTGGTAGTCAACTATCGTTTTTTGAAAAATGCCCCATAGGGGCATTTTTTGTTTATAGATGGCCTTATCAAGGTTTAAAATCTGTGTATATGCTTATTAATTATTGTCTTACTTTTGTTACATGCTTAATCAGTATGAAAATTTTCTAAAATATGTTTATGAAAATGGCACACTAAAAAGTGATCGCACAGGAACAGGAACCAAGAGTATTTTTGGGTATCAAATGAGATTTGACCTTAATGAAGGGTTTCCATTGATAACAACTAAAAAAGTACACTTGAAATCAATCATACATGAACTTCTTTGGTTTTTAAAAGGAGAGACTAACACTGCGTATTTAAAAGAAAATGGTGTAAGTATTTGGGATGAATGGGCGGATGAGCAAGGTAATTTAGGGCCTGTATATGGAAAGCAATGGAGAAGTTGGGCAAGTCCAGATGGACAAGTTATCGACCAGATAAGTGATATTGTAAAAACATTAAAGACAAATCCTGATAGTAGACGCATGATAGTTTCTGCTTGGAATCCTTCAGACTTGCCAAAAATGGCATTGGCACCTTGTCATTGTATGTTTCAATTTTACGTAGCAGATGGAAAATTATCTTGTCAATTATACCAAAGAAGTGCAGATATATTTTTAGGTGTTCCTTTCAATATTGCGTCTTATGCGTTATTAACTATGATGTTGGCTCAAGTTTGTGGCTTGAAATATGGAGATTTCGTTCATACATTTGGAGATGCTCATATTTACACCAACCATTTTGAACAAGTTGAATTGCAACTATCAAGAACGTCTAATGCTTATCCAACAATGAAACTTAACAGTAATGTTGAATCAATATTTGATTTTAAATATGAAGATTTTACATTAGAAAACTACAATCCACATCCTGCAATTAAAGCACCAGTTGCAGTATAGGCAATCTGAGAAATATTGCTAAATTTGTCAAAGATTTTGAAACAAGAAAAAACATATAAAAAGCGAACGTCATTTTGGCCTACAATTATCAGTATGACATTGGTCTTATTTATTGTTGGCTTATTGGGGGTAGTTTCTATATATGCGAAGCATTTGGCTCAGTTTTATCAGCAAAATTTTGAAGTATTTGTATTTTATACCGATTCAACAACAACTAATGATGCTAAACAAATTGAAGGTCAAATTAAGAAATTATCTTTTGTAAATTCAACAGTCTTTATTGACCGAGAAATAGCTGCAAGAAAGGAAATTAAACGACTTGGAAATGATTTCATAAAAACTTTAGGATATAATCCAATTCCACATACTTTGCAGTTAAACATTAAAGCGGAATATGCTGAGGAGGGCAGGATGGATATAATTGAAAAGCAATTAAGATTGCTACCTAATGTTGATGATGTAAAATATGCTAAAGATGATTTAGGGAAAAATCTTTTAACTCAGATAAATAAAAACTTCAAGACCGTTGAATTCATTTTACTTGCATTGGCTATCATTTTTCTAATTATAGCTTTGGCACTTATTAACAGCACTGTTAGAATAAATATGTTTGCAAGACGATTTATTATTAAGAGTATGCAATATGTAGGGGCATCGGATTGGTTTATAATTAGACCTTTCTTGGGCATGTATTCAATATATGCTCTTTTATCGGTTTTTCTTGCAATTTCAATGTTATCAGGTATTGTTTATGTGGTTGAAACGTATCTTCAACAAAATAACTGGCAAATATTTATCGTTCAGTATGCAAGTTTAGCAGGATTTTTATTAGTTTTGGCCCTACTAATTTCATTGATTAGTGTATTTTTCTCGACCAAAAGATATTTAAAATTAAAAATAGACCAACTTTATTAAAATAATATGGCAGCACCAAATAAATCAAAAATCGTAAAACAGCCAGAAAAAAAAGCAGTTCCAACTATGGTATTTAAGAAAGAGAATTATATTCTTCTTATTGCAAGTGTGCTTGTAATTGTAATTGGTTTTATTGTTATGGGAAGCGGCAAAGACCTACCATTTGATGCTCCAATAAAAATAACAGTAGCTCCTATTATTGTATTGTTAGGTTTCGGTTTAGGTGTTTTTTCAATTTTATACACCCCTAAGACTCAAGAAGCACAAGAAGATTCTAAGTGAATTTAATAGATGCTATTATAATAGCTGTTGTAGAAGGATTAACAGAATATTTGCCTGTTTCTTCAACAGCTCACATGATTTTTACCAGTTCTTTCCTTGGTATTGAAAAGGACGAGTTTGTAAAAATGTTTCAAGTATCCATTCAATTTGGGGCTATACTATCTGTCGTTGTGGCCTATAGAGAGAAATTTTTTAATCTAAACAATCTTAAGTTTTATTTCAAATTGGCTTTTGCCGTCATTCCAGCTTTGGTGCTTGGATATTTATTTGACGATAAAATAGAGGCAGTTTTAGAAAAGCCAATACCAATTGCTATTACTATGATTGTAGGTGGTGTGTTTCTATTATTTATTGATAAATTTTTTCAGAGTCCTACGAAGACGGTTGATGAGCAAATTTCATATAGAAATGCAATTACTGTAGGTTTTTGGCAATGTTTGGCTATGATGCCAGGGGTTAGCCGCTCAGCAGCATCAATAATAGGTGGAATGCAACAAAAGCTTGACAGGAAGTTAGCCGCAGAATTTTCGTTTTTCTTAGCTGTGCCAACGATGTTTGCAGTGACTGCCTACTCAATCTTTTTGAAAGATTGGGAATTACCCTTGGGTGAGAAAAAGGGTTATGAAATGATATTATCTAATTCAAGCAATATTACTTTATTTATCGCCGGAAATATAATTGCATTTATTGTTGCATTAATTGCCATTAAGACCTTTGTTGGAATATTAAATAAATATGGATTTAAACCCTTTGGATGGTATCGGATACTTGCGGGTTTATTAATATTATTGGCTTTAAACTAGCTTTAGTCAATCCAGTCTGCGATAAATAAATTGGTATCTCTTGTACCACCATTGTTTCTATTGCTACTCCAAACCAGTTTTTTACCATCAGGGCTAAACATTGGAAAAGCATTAAAATTGCTTTCAGTTGTAATCTGAGTCAAATTAGTCCCATCCAAATTAATCATATACAATTGAAATGAATATCCACGCGGTGATGCATGGTTACTAGAGAATATAATTTTCTTGCCATCAGGACTAAAAAATGGGGCCCAATTCGCTTTACCTAAATGGGTAATTTGTTTTAGGTTTCCTCCATCTATGTCACATACATAAATTTCCATATTGGTAGGGGCTACTAAGCCTTGTGCAAGTAAATCTTTATATTCCTTTACCTCTTCATCTGTTTTTGGTCTTGAGGCTCTAAAAACGAGCTTTGTGCCATCTGGTGAAAAGAATGCACCACCATCATAACCTAATCCTGTGGTAATTTGTTTTAAGCCGGAACCATCTATATTCATAGTCCAAAGTTCTAAATCGCCGCTTCTTGTGCTAGTAAAAACGATTTTATCTCCTTTAGGACTTACCGTTGCTTCAGCATCATAACCAAACGTATCAGTTAATTGTTGGATGATTTTTCCTTTAGTATTAGAAATAAACACATCAAATTCAGGATATACAGGCCAAACATATTTTGCTTTTGGATTGTATGGAGCCACTGCAGGACAAGTATCCATATGATGATGGGTGCTTGCAAATAATATAGACTTATCGTTTGGCATAAAATAAGAACAAGTAGTTCTTCCTTTACCTGTGCTGATAAGTTGAGGCATATAAGAACTTTTTTGTTTTATTGCCTTTTTTATATTCATTGAGAAGATTTGATCACATTTTAATCCCCATTTAGAATTATTAGATTGGAAACTTAAAAATTGACCATTAAAGCTAAAATAGGCTTCAGCATTATCCCCACCGAAGCTCAATTGTTGAATATTAACTAGATGAGATTCTTTTTTAGTGGTGTCTTTAAATTGAGAAAAAGCAGAGATTGGAACTAATAATATTAAGCCTAGTAATTTTTGCATGTTGTGCTATAAAATGACTGCAAAAATAAACTAATCAATATATAATTTTATATAAAGATTAGCAATATATACTATTAGAATAAGCTATTAAGAAATATGCTAATTAGTAAACAAAATTGCCATTTTCACCAATGATGCTCACATGCTTATGGCTTGAATTTTCAACCCTTCCAATTACTTTTGCCGCTACACCATATGATTCTGATATTTGTATGATTTGATCTGCAAACTCAGGTTTAACATAAATTTCAAGACGGTGTCCCATATTAAATACTTTGTACATTTCTTCCCATGAAGTTCCGCTTTGCTCTTGTATGGTTTTAAACAAGATAGGAGTAGGGAATAGTTGATCTTTGATAATATGAAGCGGCGCTTGGATAAAATGCAATACTTTAGTTTGCGCACCACCTGTGCAATGCACCATACCGTGAATATTGTCTTTATGAGCGGCTAGTATAGATTTAATTATTGGAGCATAAGTGCGTGTAGGAGAAAGCACCATTTTGCCAGCATCTAGACTTATACCATCTACTTTTGAGGTTAATTTTAAATTTCCGGTATAGGCAAGTTCTGGAGACAATAAGTCATCAAAAGATTCAGGGTATTTACTGCGGTACTCTTTATCAAATACATCATGTCTAGCACTAGTTAAACCATTACTACCCATTCCTCCGTTGTAATTTTTTTCGTAATTTGCTTGACCATCAGAGGCTAAACCAATAATAACATCTCCATCTTCTATTTTATGGTTTGAGATAATATCACTTCTTTTCGCTCTGGCTGTAACTGTGCTATCAACTATAATCGTTTTTACTAAGTCACCAACATCAGCAGTTTCACCGCCACCACTAATAATATTTATGCCATGTTCTTTTAGAGATTCGATAAATTCTTCTGTACCATTAATAATTTCAGCGATAACCTCACCAGGAATTCTTTTTTTATTTCTACCAATGGTACTTGAAAGTAAAAAGTTATCAGTTATTCCAACACAAAGTAAATCATCTATGTTCATGACAATTGCATCTTGAGCAATTCCACGCCATACGGAAATATCACCAGTTTCCTTCCAATATAAGTATGCTAAGCTGCTTTTGGTTCCAGCACCATCAGCATGAATGACATTACAGTATTCAGGATCATTGCCTAAAACATCGGGAATAATTTTACAGAAAGCTTGTGGGAATAATCCCTTATCAATATGAGCAATTGCTTTATGTACGTCTTCTTTTTGAGAAGAAACGCCTCTTTCTGCGTATTTATCGGTAGGTTTCATGGACCCTGCAAAAATACTAAAATCTACTGAAACAGACTATTTTTAGATAGCGAAGAAACTTAATCTATTAAAAAACTAGCTGAAATTACAATATTACTTGTGCGAACATTATTGGTGATTGCATAAGAAACTCCATTGTTTAATGTATAAGGAACGAAGTAATTGGCATAACCACTATTTACATAAGCCACATCAAATGAATATCTTTTTTCTTTTATACCTAAACCTAAAGTGTAGATGTTGTTAACTAAACTTTTTACATAAGGAACAGCACCTTCTCGATATGTTGATGGATATCGGGCATATCCAGCTCTAATTCGGAATTGGTTTTGAATTAATTCCCCTCCTAAGCGAAGATTTACAACGCTTGGATTCATGGATTTCTTAATATTTAAGTTTTCGTCAGTAAAAGGATAGTCTTTTGCATAAAGATAGGATTGGCTGTAATTAACAGATTCAATATCCAGTGATAAAAACCCTAAATTTTTATTTACAGCTCCTAGGCTAAATACATGCCTTCCTGGAACTGAAATCTTATATTTATATATGGTTGCTTCAGTTGTTGCGGTTGAGTTTTCTCTAAGGTCGCCAAATTGGTCACGCGCTTGAAAATCGAATTTTGAAGTAAGTGTATAACTGTAAGAATCTGTTAGGTTGAAAAGTGTAGGTGAATGATAAGCATATCCAATTCTAACAAATTCATTCGGAGCAATGTTGACACCAAACTTTGCATTCAGTCCAATTCCATTGGTTCTTTGGTATTGATCTAAAATTACATAGTCAATATCTTCATAGTTTTTTACTACAGGTTTATTGTCTTTTTCTTTGAAACTATTGTTTTGAACATAACGAACACTCTTAGCACCTAAGGATATACCAAAAAGTAAAATGTGCTTATAATTTCCAGCAAAACTAAAATTATAATCATTCAAAGCGCCTTTTGTAATTAAGCTTCCTTGTTGATTAACATTAATTGCTGCATTTTTCCCGTAAGCTGATTTATATGCGGGAGTTGATGATAAAGTATCTTTATCAAGCACCCATGTTTGGTAGGCTAAATGCTCTAATGAATACCTTGAAAAATTAGCGGGAATATCATTGGTGCTATTTGCTCTTTGAGCCCAGTCTTGGGTAATGCTACTTTCCTTATTATCTGCAGAAAACAAACTACGCATATTGTAGTTATTCAATCTATTGATGTTGAAACCAAAAACAAAATTGACAAATCCAGTTGGCTTTTTATTTGTATAGTCGGCTGCAGGGATATTTACAATTAAGCCTAAATTTGGGATATTAAAATTGAACTTATTGTCATTAAAAGTTTGACCGATATATGTTGCGTTATTTTTAGCATTGTAAAAGCTTGCACTTAAATTTAGTGAACTATTACGAAAACGGGCCAATCCAGAAGGATTAATTCCAGCACAAGAAGCATCTGCACCAATGGCACCAAATGCTCCCGCTACACCGTATGATCTGGCTGTACTACCTATGGTTTGCATGGAGTACCTAACAACATCTATTTCGTTTTGAGACTTTACGGAAAAACAAACCAAGTACGTTAGTACAAATAATTTAATATCTAATTTCAACATGTTTAAGTCTTAATTATCTTCTTCGTGTACTACCTGAACTGCCAGATGATCCTCTGTCACTATTTCCACCAGAAGATCCGCTGCTACCAGAAGACCCTCCACTTGATGAGCTACCTGATCCACTGCTTCCACTTGAACTACCTCTATCTGAATTTCCACCATTGTACCAAGTGTTTCCACTGCTACTATTGTTACTTCCAGAAGTAGATGAATTTTGTGGCTGAGATGTTCTTGTTGTACTAGTTGGTTGGTTATTGGTACTACCTGTTCTTCTTGCGTAATTGGGATTACTAGGATTTCTGTAGTAACTATTATTGTTGTTATTATAAAAATTATTGTAATAGTAATTTCTATAATATGGATTGTAATATCCATATCCAAAACCATAATAGTATGAGCAAGGATTGTAGAAATATGGATTAAATGTATAGTATGGATAGTATCCATTCATCCAAGAGTTCCCCCAACCATAAGAGTAAAAAGGATTGTAGTAAGGCATATTATAACCGTAATACATTGAAAAAGGACTGTTAAAGCCACTTGAATAGCCGAATCTAGTGTCTACATAGCTAAGTCCTAAACTATATCCTGTATAATTATTATACGATAAGCTAGGTACTAGGCTTGGTTGATAATTGTCATAACTAAATCTTCTAGAACTCCCAAAATTTCTAAATCTGTTTGAATAGCTATTGGTATAATTACCTGCATTGCTATTCTGGTTGTTTTGATTTTGATAATTATTTTGACTGATGGAAGAATTTACTTCATCAGTTTTTTTCCTTGTATCGTTTGGTGTAAAATAGACTTCGTCGCTTCTACCTGCTACGTTTGAGGCTTGTTTTTGTATGGTACAAGAACTAAAAATAAGAATTGAAACCGATGCAAAAATGATTTGTTTCATATGGCTGTATTTTTTTAGGTGCATTTGGTCTTAAGTGAATACCTTTGCAGTATCAAAGATACAAAAAACATTCCAATTTATATATGGCATTTGAGAAAGTAAAAAGAAGTGAGAATTACAGCGAGTGGTATAACAACCTTGTTAAAAACGCTGATATGGCAGAGCATGCAGATGTGAAAGGCTGTATGGTAATTAAACCTTATGGTTATGCAATTTGGGAAAAAATGCAAGCTCAATTGGACAAAATGTTCAAGAAGACAGGGCATGTTAATGCATATTTTCCTCTATTAATTCCCAAGTCGTTTTTTGAAAAAGAAGAAAAAAATGCAGAAGGATTTGCAAAAGAGTGTGCTGTTGTTACGCATTATAGACTTAAAGTTGATGAAAATAGAAAAATAGTAGTAGACGAAGATGCTAAACTAGAGGAAGAATTAATTATTAGACCTACTAGTGAAGCAATTATTTGGAATACCTATAAAGGTTGGATTCAAAGTTATAGAGACTTACCAATATTGATAAACCAATGGGCCAATGTTATGCGTTGGGAGATGCGTACAAGACTGTTTTTACGTACTTCAGAATTTTTGTGGCAAGAAGGACATACTGCCCATTCAACTTCTGATGAGGCAATTGCTGAGACAAAACAAATGTTAAATGTTTATGCTGAATTTGCTGAGAAATTTTTAGCAGTTCCAGTTATTCGTGGAGTTAAAACTGAAAATGAGCGTTTTGCGGGTGCAGTAGAAACTTATTGTATTGAAGGTTTAATGCAAGACGGAAAAGCTTTGCAAATGGGCACATCGCATTTTTTAGGTCAAAATTTTGCTAAGGCATTCGATGTCAAATTTCAAACTAAAGAAGGCAAATTAGAACATGTTTGGGCAACTAGTTGGGGTGTTTCAACCAGATTAATTGGCGCTTTAATAATGGCTCATAGTGATGATGAGGGTCTAGTATTACCGCCTAGTTTAGCGCCAATTCAAGTTGTTATTGTACCTATTTATAGGAGCGATGAAGAACGCGAGAAAGTTGAAGCTGCAGCTGAACAAATTAAACTAAAATTAGAGGATCTAGACTTATCGGTTAAATTTGATAATAGAGATACATATAAGCCAGGATATAAATTTGCAGAATGGGAACTAAAAGGTGTTCCGTTGCGCATTGCAATTGGTCCTAGAGACATTGAAAACGGTACTGTAGAGTTAGCAAGAAGAGATACAAAAGAGAAATCTGTAACCAGTATTGATGGCATTGATTTGCATATAAAAAATTTATTAAACGAAATTCAAAGCGCTATCTATGAGCGTGCTAAATCGTTTAGAGACGAGAATATCCATACTGTAAACTCTTGGGATGAATTTAAAGAAGTTCTTAATTCAAAAGGAGGATTTATTTCTGCGCATTGGGATGGAACAGGCGAGACAGAAGAGAAAATCAAAGAGCTTACAAAGGCAACAATTCGATGTATACCTTTAGATAATATTCAAGAAGAAGGAAAATGTGTTTTAACAGGAAATCCTTCGAAACAAAGGGTCTTATTTGCTAAGGCTTATTAAGAAAAAATGCTGAGTAAATAAATACTCAGCATTTTTTATTTTATTTCAATTCAGTAATACCCATATTCCAGAGTGCGAATGCAAATCTATCAGCGTATTCAGCAATAATCATATTGGTAGGTTTTCCAGCACCATGACCAGCATTTGTTTCAATTCGAATTAATGTTGGATTAGGCCCATCGTTAACTGATTGTAATTTAGCTGCAAATTTGAATGAATGTGCAGGTACCACACGGTCATCGTGATCGCCGGTTGTGACCATAGTTGCCGGATATTTTTTACCTTTACTTAAGTTGTGATAAGGCGAATATTTTAATAAATATTGGAACATTTCTTTTGAATCATCTGCAGTACCATAGTCGTATGCCCAACCTGCACCTGCAGTAAATTTATGGTAACGAAGCATATCTAAAACACCAACTGCTGGTAAAGCCACTTTAAATAAGTCAGGTCTTTGGGTCATACAAGCACCAACAAGTAAACCACCATTTGAGCCACCAGAAATACATAAGAATGAAGAACTGGTGTATTTTTTATTTATTAGATAATTTGCTGCTGCTATAAAGTCATTAAATACGTTTTGTTTTTTCATTTGTATTCCGGCATCATGCCAATCCTTTCCGTATTCGCCACCACCTCTAATATTAGGTACAGCGTATATTCCACCAGCATCCAACCAAGCGAGCATGGCTGTGCTAAACGATGGCGTAAGACTAACATTAAATCCGCCATAACCGTATAGCATAGTCGGATTTTTGCCATCCATTTTGATGCCTTTTTTGCAAGTAATCATCATTGGAATCTTAGTATGGTCTATTTCATTTTCATAAAAAACTTGAATAGACTCATATTGACTTGGATCGAATTGTACGCCTGCTTTTTTAAATAAGTTTGAACCACCATCATTTACATTGTAAGAGAAAATAGTTGGAGGATAGATATAACTTGTGAATGTATAGTAAAGTACATTTTCTTCCCATTTTCCACTCAATCCTCCTGCTGTTCCTTTGCCAGGTAATATGATTTCTCTTTCAAGTGTACCATTAATATTATATTGTAGCAATTGTGAGCATGCATCTTTCATATAGGATGCAAAGAATTTACCGCCGCCTGTGCTGATACTTAAAGGCATTTTTGTTTCAGAAATAACATCTGACCACTCAGAAAAACCTTGATCTTTTAAATATTCAGTTTTCACTAAACGCATATTTGGAGCACCCATATCGGTTAGGATATATAAAGTATTTCCTTCTGAATGCACTACATCGTTGTTGTTATTGAAATGTGATACTAAGGGTAGTATTTTGCTTTCGATTTCACTTAAATCTTTAATGTATAATTCATTTCCATTGGTAGAAGTAGCGGCTGATATGATTAAAAAACGTTCATCCTCGGTTACATAACCTCCTATATATCTTCTTGGGGTTTCACTTCCTCCGAAAATTAATTTATCTTCAGATTGTTTAGTTCCCAATTTGTGGAAGTAAAGCTTGTGTTGGTTAGTCATAGCAGATAATTCACTCCCTTTTGTAGGTTTGTCATAACTACTATAAAAAAATCCTTCATTTCCTTTCCATGAAATGCCACTAAATTTAACATCAATCAAAGTATCTCCAATGTTTTCTTTAGTTTCTGAATTCATTACAATCACTTTTCGCCAATCACTTCCACCTTCACTTATTTGTATGGCAAGTATGCTTCCATCTTTTGTAAAACTTACATCTGAGAGTGAGCTCGTTCCGTCTTTTGAAAAGGTATTTGGATCTAAGAAAACTAAAGCATCTTCATTGTTTTTTTGTCTGTAAAGTACACTTTGATTTTGCAGACCATTATTTTTATAAAAATAGGTATAGTTTCCTTCGTTAAATGGTGCCGAAAAACGTTCGTAGTTCCATATCTTTTCTAGGTTTTTCTTGATTGTTTCACGGTAAGGAATTTGTGATAAATAACTGTAAGTATTTTCATTTTGTCTAGAAATCCAATTTTTAGTTTTAGGATCTAGATCATCTTCTAACCATCTATAAGGATCGACAATTTCAGTTCCAAAATAGGTATCATTTACAGGGATTATTTCCGTTTGGGGGTAGGTCATAATTTTATTTTTGGGTTTATCAGGCTGCATAAATGCAAGACTTGAGGCTAAAATAGAGATTGCTGCAATAGTATATTGAAGTTTCATGCATACAAATCTATTTTATTATTTCTAATAAGTGTAATGATTGAAAATATTTTTCAATGAAATAAGAGAAGTCTAAGATTTTCTTTCGCCAATTTGTTGACGCCACATTGCATAGTACAAACCTTTCTCAGCCAGTAATTCATCGTGTTTACCATGTTCTATGATTTTACCTTGCTCAAGAACATAAATTCTATTGGCATGCATTATGGTACTTAATCGATGGGCAATTAAAATAGTTATTGCAGAATGGTCTTCATTGATTTGTTTAATCGTCTGAGTGATTTCATCCTCTGTTAAACTATCCAATGCAGATGTTGCCTCATCAAATACTAATAAGCCTGGATTTCTTAGTAGAGCTCTTGCGATTGATAATCTTTGTTTTTCACCACCACTAACCTTCACTCCACCCTCACCAATAACTGTATCAATTCCGTTGTCAGCTCTTTTTAATAGATTCTGGCAACTAGCCCTATCAAGTGATCTCATAATATCTTCATCGCTTGCCTTAGGGGCTACAAACAACAGATTTTCTTTAATGGAGCCTGAAAATAATTGTGTGTCTTGGGTAACAAAACCGATTCTTTCACGCAATTCATCTAAGTCAATTTCCTTTGCATCAATACCTTCGTAAAAAATGTTACCAGTTTGCGCTTGGTATAATCCAACCAATAATTTTACAAGAGTGGTTTTTCCAGAACCTGAAGGGCCAACGAATGCAATAGTTTCACCTTTATGTACTTTAAAACTAACATCAGTCAATGCAGGTGTTCTAGCGCTTAAATGTTGAAAAGAAACGTTTCTAAATTCAAAATCCTCAAGGCCTTTAAGAACTCTTGGTTTTGCAGGTTTATAGTCTATTGGAGTATCTATTAATTTCTTAAAATTATCTAAAGACACTTCTGCTTCACGATGAATCAGAATTATATTACCTAGCTCTTGCAATGGGTTAAAAAGAAAGAAAGAGTAGAATAGGAAAGTAAAATATTGCCCAGCAGATAAGGTATGGTTAAATATTAAATAAAGCAGAACGACAATCATAATGCTTCTTGTAAATTGAACAGTTGTTCCTTGCAAGAAGTTTAAACTTCTTATGTATTTTACTTTTTTAAGCTCTAAACCTAATATTTTAAATGTGGTATTGTTTAACCTTGCAATTTCTTGATTGGCCAAACCTAAACTTTTTACTAGTTCAATATTTCTTAAGCTTTCAGTTGTACTTCCCGCCAATGAAGTGGTTTCACCAACGATTGCCTTCTGCATCACTTTTATTTTTTTGCTTAACAATGAACTTATTAATCCAATTACAATTATAGCCCCCAAATAAACTATTGCTACTTTAAAACTAACGCTAATTGTAAAAATCATCACAAAAATCATCCCTACAATAGAAGTGAATAAAATTCCAATGAAGGAAGTAATTAATTTTTCAGAATCTGTTCTAACTTTTTCTAAAATAGATAAAGTCTCACCGCTTCTTTGGTCTTCAAAAACTTGATAAGGTAACTCTAGTGAATGTTTAAGTCCATCAGAAAATATCTGAGCACCCATTTTAAGAACGATTACATTGGTGTAGTAATCTTGGAAATTTTTGGCAATTCTTGAAACCATTGTCACACCTATTGATAAACCAACTAGGTAAAGTGCATGTGATATGAATTGCTCTTTGCTTAATTCACTATGTTTATTAATAATTTCATCGACAATTCTACCAGTAATCTGAGGATCTAATAAAGAGAAAGACTGGTTAATAGCAGCTAAAAATAGAGCTAACAAAAGGGTAGGCCATTGTCTTTTTAGATATTTAAAAAGGATACTCATTTCTTGGCTGCAAAAATAAGACAATCTAATTCGGAATTAGCGAATTAAATTTATTATCAGATATAATCTTTATTTATAATTACTGACGAACTATTTTCTGGCAATAAATCTCTCCATTTATCTCAATATTAACAAAGTACACTCCTGAACTTAAATTATTGAAATGTATTTTAATATTTTCAGGATTTAATGAATTTATGGTATAGAATTGTTTTGAAATTATATTTCCTAAAATATCTGTGATGGT
The DNA here is from genome assembly GCA_030158725.1 of Bacteroidia bacterium. Lineage (GTDB taxonomy): Bacteria > Bacteroidota > Bacteroidia > NS11-12g > UBA955 > JABMMZ01. The sequence goes on along the minus strand of JAOASJ010000025.1, from coordinate 50,377 downwards.
AATATCAGAAATTAAGGGAAGTTTATTCTTTAAAACTATTGTCAAGGATTCATTCAAAGGCAATGGATTAGGGAAAACGTTTATGATATCTGAGTTTAAAACATTTTTATTAATGTTCGTAATTTGCCATGGATTGGAAATGTTTGCACTGTATGCACCATTGCCATGTGTAGCCACAGCAATAAAATTATCCAACTCTCTAGTATCAAGCATAGTCACGATATTATTGCCTATTCCATTTGGTGATTGTTGTATCCATCTTGTTTGGATACCATTCAATGTATCTGTTGCGTACAAACCTACGCTGGTAGCAATAAACCAACATTTTCTCCCATTTTCAAGATTAAGAACAGCAGCCCAACGGCAACTTGGTCCTGATCCGGAACCATTTGTATTTTCTTCTAAATTTCCAGAGATATTTGTCCAAGAAACACCTGCATTGTCACTGGTAAATACACTTAATATATTGTAATTAGAAAATACAACAGTAATTTTATTGCTATCACTAGGATCGAGGGCTATACAATTAATATTTCCGCTTGGGAAATTCGAACCGGTAATTTCTTTAGGGAAAGGTTGACCAATATTTGAATTATTCAACTTATACAAGCGTCCTTTGTCAGTGGCATAGTAAAGTGTATTTTTATTGATTTTTGAGATAGAAATTGCTGAAAATTCTTGACCAGTTAGTGGAGTACAATTGGTTAATTCTTCCCAAAGAGGTGTATCCCAACGGGTACTATCAAAGTTTATATTTAAGGGCTTTGAGAAAATGTTTAAGTTTCTAAAAATCTTATTCTTAGCAGGTAAATACATTATTTTTTGATCATTTGGATCTAAAACAAATGGGTTGATAAAATCGTAATTATCGCGGTTTAATTGCTTTGGATCAATACGTGCATATTTAATTGGTTGCCCAATATTATCTAATTCTAGATGCGCGATTCTACCTTGTTGAGCACTGCCAATTATTTCATTAGTTCCATCAATAAAGGCACAATATGAACCATCACCATTGAAACTCATTTGCCAAGAGGCTAAACCATAAACATCGGCAAACTGAGTTCCATTGTCTTGCAACCCACCCATAATTTTATTGTTATATGCTAATGAATGGTCTATTGCTATGGTATAGAATTGCGAGGTAATATAATTGTTGTTTTTAATCTCCCAGCTTACATTATTAGCCATAATGTTATTGGTATAACTTATTCCTCCATCGTGAGAACTTAAAGCTATATCAGAGTTATTTGGGTAAAATATCAATTGATGGTTATCTGGATGATGGTTTGGATACAACTTAAAATCGGGTCTAGAAGTATTAACTGCATAACCACCTATCCAATTTATTTTTTTATTGCTACGAAAAGCATCATCACTACGCCATAAATTAGTTGCTCCTATAAATACAACATTGGTATCATTAGGTTTTACTTTAATGTAAAGGTCATATCCCCCTTGTGTACTATAGTAACCAAAGTCTCCACCAGCATCAGGCATATTTGAACTTCTATTTACCCAACGGCCGCCTGCACCTGAACCATTTCCAGAAACGTAATTATATTTCCATAAACTATTCCATTCCTTGGTTCCTTGAAAATTGGTACTAACGAAGCCAAAGTTTGTTGTGTTACTTGCTACAATATAAACTTGGTTTTGATCAGAAGGTGCAATACCAATACACATTCTACCATAAACACTTGGAAAGCCAACAGGAGTTATACTAATCCAAGCTTCACCATCAACACTTCGCCATATACCTTTATGGGTACTTTCACTGCTCATAGTTGCATAAACAATTCCTTGTTGGTCGACTGCCACATCGGTATAATATGAATAATTTGGCAATGAGCCTGATCTCTTCTTTTTCCAATTTAATCCACCATCTATGGTTTTATAAATTCCACCATATGTAGCAGCATATATTTCATCTTCGGTGTTATTAGATAAGTCTATTGCGATGTTCCAAACACCATCAAAATCAGAATCGAAAGTTGTTGTACTGCCGCCATTGGTAAATGGAATAACTGTCCAGGTATTTCCACCATCGGTGCTTTTAAATATCCCTTGACCGTAGTAATAAGCCCCAGTAGCTGTTCCACTACTGCCAGATAGTTCACCTGTCCCTGCGTACCAAATATTGGTTTTTCCTGCTCTTGTATCTTGAACAATGCAAGTAATTGCATTTGCAGGACATTTGGCTTTTAACCAAGTTTGTCCCGCATCGATAGATTTATATATTCCACCTGTCGCTGAGCCTGCTAGAATAATATTGGAATTATTGACATCTAAAGCAATAGCTCTAGTTCTTCCACCTTGATTATTTGGACCTCTTGACTTCCATATATCATCTGAACGTTTGTTGTTCGAATATTTGGGTAAACTGCTGGCAAAAGCCAATTCACTCTGCCTAATATTTAAAGGAATTTTGCCGGTTTTAGGATCGGCTAGAAGTCTCAAATAATAGGCATCTAATTGTGCTTTTTCATAGGCTTTTTCATCAAAATTGTGATGCTTTTTAAGCAGAGAACATGACCCAGCTATAAAGATTAAACTAATTAGAAAAACAATAGACTTTCTCATAAACAATTCAATATTAATTAAAATATTGGCTTATGACAAATTTTCATCAATAATAGGATATACCTACATTACAACATTTACAATTTTGCCTTTAACAATAATGATTTTTTTAGGTTCTTTGCCTTCAAGATATTTTTTGGTTTGTTCATTATTGAGAATAGAAGACTCCATTTCTTTATTATCAATATCCAAAGCGAAGTTTAAATTAAACCTAACTTTTCCATTAAATGAGATAGGATAATTAAATTCATTTTCCACTAAAAATTCAGGATTGAATTTTGGCCAATTGGCATAAGAAACACCTTCTTTATTTCCGCATAGTAGCCAAAGTTCTTCAGCAATATGTGGGGCAAAAGGAGAAAGTAAAATTACAAGAGGTTCTAATATTTCCCTTTTATTGCATTTTAAGTCTTGCAATTCATTCACACATACCATAAACGCAGAAACAGAAGTATTGAATGAAAAATTATCAATGTCTTCACTAATTTTTTTAATGGTTTTATGTAAAATTTTGAATTCAGCTTTGGTAGGAGTCTCCAGTGAAATATTGAAATTTTCTTCTGCATTATTATGGAATAAACGCCAGAATTTTCTTAAGAATCTTAATACACCTTCAATACCTTGAGTTGACCAAGGTTTTGCATCTTGTAAAGGCCCTAAGAACATTTCGTATAATCTTAGCGTATCTGCACCATAATCATTGCAAACATCATCTGGATTTACAACGTTGTGCCATCTTTTTGACATTTTACCGACTTCGGTGCCACAAATTAGTTTTCCGTTTTCTAGTTCAAATTCAGCATTTTCAAACTCACTTGGTCTCCATGCTTTTAATGCATCTAAATCAACTTCATTGCTAGAATTTACCAGTTTAATATCAATATGTATTGGTGTTGTTTCATATTTATTTTTATGAGCAAGTGAAACAAATTTTGATGTTTGATTTACTCGATAAATTAAACATGACATACCTTGAATCATTCCTTGGTTAATAAGTTTCTTGGCGGGTTCATCAGAAGGAATAATTCCTAAGTCATATAAAAATTTAGTCCAAAATCTAAAGTATAAAAGATGACCTGTAGCATGCTCACTTCCGCCCATATACAAATCGATATCTTTCCAATATTCCAATGCTTGTTTGGATGCGATACCTTCCTTGTTTGATGGATCCATATACCTTAAAAAATACCAAGAGGAACCTGCCCAACCAGGCATTGTTGTTGTTTCAATAGGATGATTTTTATACGTCCAATTTGCAGCGCGGGCTAGCGGAGGTTCACCACTTTCAGTTGGAAGGTATTTATCAATTTCTGGCAATATTAAAGGCAAATCATTTTCAGCAAAAGCTTTTGGAATGCCATCCTCATAAAAAACTGGAATAGGTTCACCCCAATAGCGTTGTCTTCCAAAAACAGCATCCCTTAATCTATAATTGGTTTTACCAAAACCAAGCTTTAAGGATTCAATTTCTTTGATTGATCTTTTGATCCCATCCTTTACAGATAATCCGTTTAAGAAATCAGAATTTATTATGTCACCAATTTTAGCATCATACGAACTTTCAGAAATATCACCACCGCTTACAACTTCTTTAATTGGTAATTTAAAGTGTTTTGCGAAGGCATAATCTCTGCTATCATGAGCTGGTACGGCCATTACTGCACCTGTTCCATAACTACCTAAAACATAATCAGCAATCCAAATAGGAATTTCTTCATTTGTAAAAGGGTGTTTTACGAATGAGCCTGTGAATGCCCCAGTGATATTTTTTACTTCAGCTTGACGTTCTCTTTCACTTCTATTTTTTGCTTTTTCAGCATAGTCGAGGGCTGCTTCTCTATAGCCGTTGACACATAATAAATCCAAACTTGGATGTTCAGGTGCTATTGCAAGATAAGTAACACCAAATATCGTATCTGGACGTGTTGTAAATACTTCAATTTCTGTATTTTCAGAAAAGAATTTTAAAGAACAGCCTTCACTTTTACCTATCCAATTTCTTTGTGCTTCTTTTAGGCTTTCACTCCAATCAATTTTATCAAGTCCGGTAAGCAGTCGTTCGGCATAAGCAGAAATTCTAAGACTCCATTGAGTCATTAGTTTTCTTTCAACTGGAAAGCCACCTCTTTCACTTAGACCATCCTTTACTTCATCATTAGCCAAAACAGTTCCTAATTCAGGACACCAGTTAACCATTGCCTCACTCAAGAATGCAAGACGGTATTTAAGTAAAATATCAGATTTGATTTTGTCAGAAAAACCTAACCAATCTTCTTTAGTAAAACTCAAATCTTCCGTTTCACAACCAGATTGTTCAAATATTGAAACTAAGGTTTGTATATTTTCGGCTTTATTGGTTTTTGGATTATACCAAGAATTGAACAATTGAATGAATATCCACTGGGTCCATTTATAATAATTTGGGTCGCAAGTCTTTATTTCACGAGACCAATCATAAGAAAAACCAATTCGATCAAGTTGTTCTCTGTATCTTTTTATATTTTCATCGGTGGTTAGGGCGGGATGCTGACCAGTTTGAATAGCATATTGCTCAGCAGGAAGACCAAATGCATCATAACCCATGGGGTGCAATACATTAAAGCCTGTGTGCCTTTTGTATCTAGAAACTATATCACTTGCAATGTAACCAAGTGGATGTCCAACATGCAGGCCAGCCCCTGAGGGATAAGGAAACATATCTAAAACATAGAATTTTTCCTTAACTGAGATTGTTTCGGTTTTAAAAGTATTGTGCTTAGCCCAATATGCTTGCCATTCTTTTTCTATTCTTCTGAATTCGTAAGTAGCCATATTAAATGAACTGCAAAAATATCATATTAGATTCACCTATACTATTTTTGACTTCTAATGTCAATAAATTACTGATTTTAGACAATTTAGACATATTTTTGGATAATATTTATTTGTTAAATGTCTGAAAAGACTAAATTTGCAACCCTTTACTATTATAAAAACAATAAAAAAATGAGTAATGCAACCATTCACAGCAATTTGAATCCATTGGATTCAATGATGAAACGTTTTGATGAAGCGGCTAAAATCATAGGCCTTGATGAATCAGCTTATGACACCTTAAAATATCCAGCAAAGATTGTTACTGTTCACTTACCTGTTATCATGGATAACGGAAAAGTAAAAGTATTTGAAGGACATAGAGTTCAGCATAGTACTACACTAGGACCATCTAAAGGTGGTATTAGATATTCAATGGATGTTACTTTGGATGAAGTAAAAGCATTGGCAGCATGGATGACATGGAAAACAGCAGTAGTTGGTATTCCATATGGTGGAGGTAAAGGTGGCATAAAATGCGACCCAAAATCTATGAGCAAAGGTGAGTTAGAGCGTTTAACTAGAGCTTATGCAGCTTCAATGAGTGATGTATTTGGACCAGACAAAGATATTCCAGCTCCAGATATGAACACAGGTCAGCAAGAAATGGCTTGGATTGTAGATGAGTATTCAAAAATTAAAGGACAATATACACCTGCAGTTATTACAGGAAAACCTATTTCAATGGGCGGTTCTCTAGGTAGAGTTGAGGCAACAGGTAGAGGTGTAATGGTTTGTACTCGTTCAGCTTTAGCTAAAATGGGTTTAAAACCTGAAGAATGCACTTGTGTAGTTCAAGGTTTTGGTAACGTTGGTTCAATTTCTGCAAAGTTAATTGAAATGCTAGGTGTTAAAATTGTAGGTATTTCAGATGTGACTGGCGGTTACTACAATCCTGAAGGTATAAGTGTTGAAGATGCAATGGCTTATTCTAAAGCTAATGGCAATCTTGGTGGGTTCTCAGGAGGAAAAAATATTAGCAATGCAGAATTATTGGAGTTAGAATGTGATATTTTAGTTCCTGCTGCAATGGAAGATCAGATTACAGATGCTAACGCTGGAAATATTAAAGCTAAATTGATTGTAGAAGGAGCTAACGGACCTACAAGTGCAAATGCTGATAAAATATTAAATGACAAAGGAATTATTGTAGTTCCAGATATTTTGGCTAATGCTGGTGGTGTTACAGTTTCATACTTTGAGTGGGTTCAAAATAGAATGGGTTACTTCTGGACAGAAGAGCGCGTAAATAGAAGAGCCGACAGAGTTATGAAAAGTGCTTTTGATGTAGTATTCGATACAGGTAAAAAGCATGTTGTAAGTTTACGTACAGCTGCGTATATCGTTGCTATTGATAAAGTAGCTACTACACAAAAATTCAGAGGAGTATTCTAATGCTAATTCATAGAGAAGGATATAAAATTATTTTAGTTACCTTGTTAATCCTTGCTGGACTTAACATTGGTGTTCAATCTTTATTGGGCGAAACGCACATTGTAGGTAAAATAGTTTTATCAATATCTTTAATCTTTTTTATCTTAATCGTTCAATTTTTCAGAAATCCTTTCCGCAATACCGTAATTAATGAGAATCATGTAATTGCGCCTGCAGATGGAAAAGTTGTAGTAATTGAGGAAGTAGAAGAAACTGAATATTTCAAAGATAAACGACGTCAAGTAAGTATTTTCATGAGCCCGGTAAATGTGCATGTTAACCGTAATCCGATATCTGGAATTGTTAAGTATGCAAAATACCACCCAGGAAAATATCTAGTAGCATGGCACCCTAAATCATCTACAGAAAACGAAAGAACTACTGTAGTCATTGCAGGGTCAAAAGCAGAAGTATTGTTCAGACAAGTTGCTGGTGCTTTGGCGAAAAGAATTGTATACTATGTAAAAGAAGGAGATATGGCTACTCAAGGAGGTGAAATGGGATTTATCAAATTCGGTTCTAGAATAGATTTATATCTACCTTTAAGTGCCAAGATTGAAGTTTCTCTTCAACAAAAGACCAAAGGCGGGGAAACAGTTGTTGCCACTTTGGCTTGATTTTTGACCTAATTAAAATATAAAATATTAAATAAAATGAAAAAGTTAATTCTAAGTATCGCTCTAATAGCTGGCTTATCTTTTGCTGCTAGCGCCCAAGATAATGCAGCAGGTAATACTACTACTAATTCTAAGCCTAAATCTATAATTGAAGTAGCTAAACCAGCGGCTGATCAAGCATCAACTCCTGCAGTTGTAACAAATGACAGTACTGCAAAGAAATCTACTACGGCATCAACTGAAAAAAAATGTGCTAAAAAGTCTTGTTGCAAAAAAGAAGCTTCAAGTTCTTGCGATAAAGATAAATCAGAAGGTTCTGCTTGTTGCAAAAAGAAAACAGACGCTGCTACAAAGAAAGATTAATAGCTAAAAATATTATTAAAGCCTCTATCAAATGATAGGGGCTTTTTTTATGCCTTAAATCTTCTATTTAAGGATATTCTATTTGTTCTTGATAGTCTGTAAGGTTTGAATCCAAAAGTGCACTTAGGGCCAACTAAATCAAGTTTTAGAGGAATGTTTATTGTGATGTTTAATTCGATTTGAATCTAGCATTCATTTATTGAAATTATACATTATCAAAAACAAGATAAGTACAGATATAATTAAAGCATTATCTGTGATTGATAATCATTAAAAATTAAGGCATAAAAAAAGGCAGGATTAATATCCTGCCTTTTCAATATTGTAATAACTAGAATTAGTAAGTTAACTTGAAGTCAACTCTTCTGTTTTTAGCTTGACCAGGTTTGGTTTTGTTATCAGCAATTGGTTGAGAATCACCATAACCAGTTGCAGTTAATCTCATTGCAGATACGCCTTTGTTGATTAAGTATGCCATTACAGCGTTTGCACGTTTTTGTGATAATTCTTTGTTTTTAGCAGGATCACCTACATTGTCGGTATGACCATCAATAGAAACGTTAGCTTCAGGGTATTCATTTAAGATTTTCACCAAAGCATCTAAATCATCATATGACTCAGCTTTAATTACATCACTTCCTGTTTCAAAGTTGATTCCTTTAGCAGCTAAAGCAATTTTTTGAACTACTTCTTGTTTGATTTCAGGGCAACCTTTGTTTGTTGATGGACCAGCAACTTTAGGACAAACGTCTCTGTTGTCATATACACCATCACCATCAGAGTCAGGGCAACCTTCACCTTCTTTAGCACCAGCAACATTTGGACATTTGTCTTTTTTGTCTTCGATACCATCACCATCTGAATCAGGGCAACCATTGTATTCTTTAGGACCTTTTACAGTTGGACAAGCATCTTCAATATCTAAGATACCATCACCATCAGTATCAGGGCAACCTTGGAATTCTACAGGACCTGCTTTTTCAGGGCAACGGTCTTTGCTATCAATTATACCATCGTTGTCTTTATCTGGGCAACCATTGAATTTACGTGGACCAAAGTTGAATGGGCAAGAATCTTTGAAATCAGGTATTGAATCCAAATCAGAATCTTTAGGGCAACCTTCTTCGTTAACAGGTAGCTCCCAAGGTTGAGTTTTTGGACATTTGTCAAGTGCATCAGGCACACCATCTTTGTCTTTGTCTTTTTGAGAAACACCACCCATTGAAGCATCGCCATATGGAAGGTTATAGAAGAAACCTAAAGAGTGAAATGCGAACAAATCATTGTTTTTGTTTCTTGTGTGCGTTAGGTAAGCATAAGGTTCACCATCCCAAATGTCATTGAAGGTATAGTTGAACATTGATTGTAATCTAATACCGAATTTTTCGTTAACATTAAATTGGAAACCAAAACCTGCAGCAGCATTACCCGCAGCACCAGTATATGAATTAGGGTCGCGGCTTACATTGCTATGTAAATATACACCACCTAATCCCAACATGATATATGGAGTAAAAGGTTTGTCTTTTAAAAATTTGAAACGAATTCCACCATTAACAGTAGCAAGATTTGTTCTGAATTGAACATATTTAAACTCAGGGTCAACATATGGAAGCGCTGTAAAATATCCAACATCACCACCTGATCCGAAGAATGAAAGGTCAATGTTTGGTGTTAAGTAATAACTGATAGAGGCTCCAATTCCTTGGTAATTAGGCTTTCTAGCAAAGAACAAGGCAGATCCTAGATCACCTTGGTATTCATTAATTCCACCGTTGATTTCTATTCCAAGTCTTCTCTCTGCAGATTGCGAAAAAGCCTGATTAACAGACAAGAATGCAATGATAGTAACTAGTAATTTTCTCTTTATCATAAGCTGCTTTTTAATAGTGATTTGTTGATATAACCCGACAAATATATAAAAAGGTTTTACTTTAGAAAGAATTTTTTTAAATTTTTTTTAATTTTTAATAGACAATTCCGTCCCATTCTTGATAACTTGATACTGTTTTAGTCCAAAAGTTGCAGGACCATTAAGGACTTGGCCATTCATAAAGAATTTTGAGTCACAACATTTTTCAAATCCGCTGGTTTGGGTTGACCCACATCTAAACACCATGAAAGCACTATCTACCTCAATTTTTGCGCAAGAAGTACTCGGTTGAAAACTACAGGCCCTATCAAAAGCATAAAACTCATCGTTTTGGTAATGCACAACAACAACGCCTTTTACACCTCCACTTTCGTATACAAATGTTCCCTCATTGAGCAAATGGCTGTATGATGGAAGTGCCATATTGATGGTTATATTAACAGGAACATCAGCGATTGGGTCGTTGTTTATATTGTTTTTTTGACAAGAGGCAAATATTGCCAAGCTTAGTATTAAAATTAATAATTTATTCATAGTTGTAAAATCCTCCTTTTGTTTTTCTTCCATGCAAACCAGCCTCTACTTTTTGTTTTTGTATTCTGCTAGGTCTAAAACGTGCTTCGAAGTTAAATAATTTAAATTGGCTTTCTGTTACCGAGTAGTTTGTATCAACACCAATCAGGTCCATCAATTTAAAAGGCCCCATTTTAAAACCACTCGATTCCATTACTTTGTCTAAAGTTTCAAAATCACATACATTTTCTTCCAATGCTTTTAATGACTCAACGTAATAAAGTCTAGCGATTCTATTGACGATAAACCCTGGAGCATCAGCAGCAACAACAGGTTGTTTTTTTAGTGATTTCACGAAATTTACAGACTGATCTACAATTTTTTGATCTGTTTTTGCCCCTTTAATAACCTCAACTAATTTCATAATGTGTGCAGGATTAAAGAAGTGGATTCCGACTAAATTTTGGGGTAAGCTAATTCCAGCTGCAATTTGAGTAATTGGAATAGATGATGTATTGGTTGCATAGATAGTATCAATGCCATTCAAATCTATAAGTTGCTGAAATAGAGATATTTTAATTTCTGGTTTTTCAATAATTGCTTCTATTATTAAGTCAGATTTTAAATTTGAAATATCGCTACTATAGGTAATATTATCTAAAGTTGAATTGTACAAATTTTGGTCAATTCTTGAAGATTCAAGCATTTTGTTTAAGATGCTTAAATTCGATTTTTGAGCAGAATCTAACACAGTTTGGTTAATATCAAATAATATGACTTTAAAACTGGCTTGAGCACAAACTAGAGCAATTCCAGCACCCATGGTTCCAGCTCCTGCTATTCCTACGGTTTTAATTTCTTTTAATTCCATTTTATTTTGCGAGCCATAGCTCAGGGTTTTGTTTATCTTGATTAAACCAAATTTCAAAATGAATTTCGGTTGCTCCATCTTCGTCTTCGGCTATGCTACCAATTACTTGTTTTAGTGTTACTGTTTGTCCTTGGCTGACACTTACATCTTTTAATTTAGAATAAACTGTATAGTATTCGCCATGATTTACAATAACCGCTTTACCCATTCCAGGAATGTTAATTATCGCAGTAACTGTTCCTTTATGAATGCATCTAGCATTTGAGCCTCTGCTTGCTTGAATATCAATTCCATTGTTCTGCACAGTAACTTGGTCAAGTTTTTCATGTGCATGTGATCCAAATCGTTCACTAATGAATCCTTTTTCTACTGGCCAAGGCAATCGCCCTTTATTGGCTGCAAAATTATCTGACAACTGTTTAACCTCAGGGGTTACACTAGGAATATTACGATCTGTTTTAGTTTGTGAACCGTTTTTCTCCGTGTTTTTACCATCCTTATTAGCTGTCGATGACCTTTGGTCTATGGCTTTTTTTCTAGCAGCAGCAATCTCTTTTGCTATAATGGCATTAATTTGAGCGTTTAAATTTTCTTTCGCTTTCTTCTGTTTTTCTAAGTTCTTTTTTAGTTCAGACTCTTTACCTGTAAGAGCAACAACAACTTTGTTTTTTTCGTTTTTATCTTGCTCAAGTTCTTTAACTTCAGATTTCTTATTATTCGCTAATTTTTCTTTTGAAACTTTTAGTCCCAATAATTCTTGAAGAATATTTTCTAATTCAGTTCTTTTTTCATTGATTCTAAACAAGAACTTTTCTTGGGCTGCGTTTAAGTAAGCACTGAATCTAAATCTAAGAAATAACTGATTAAAAGACTTTGCTGCAAATAGGTATAAGGAATTATTATATACTTTCTTGCTTTTGAATGATTGTACAATCGCTTTAGCATAGTTCTTCTTTTCTAAGTCAATTTGATTGTTCAGGATTTCAATATCATTTTTTTTGCCTTCAACATCTTTGTTGACATAGACAATTTCTTCGTTAATGGTATTTATTAATTCTTCTCTTTTCTCAATCAATCTGGATATAGTTACAATCTCTCTTATGCTTTGCTGCTTCTTATTCTTAGTTTCCTTAAGAATTTTCTTAGTCAACGCTATTTCTTCTTCAGTTTTTTTACGCTGTTTTTCTAGGTCTTTTTTAGTTTGGCCAAGAGAATTGAGCGCAATAGAAAAGAAAAGAACAATAAACGCTATTTTATTAATTTGCTTTTTCATAAGAAGAAGGGATTATGCATGGAAAGCTTAGTAAAGTTTCAAAATCTATATCTGAATATTTTAATTCTAGTTCAGTATTTTTATTGTTAAATTTAGATTGGATAGAAGTAAAAGTTGGGAAATTATGGTTATTAAAAACAGCATACTCTGAGTATGTAATTTTAGCAAAATTAGGGTTTGAATTATCTACTAAATTGCTAGAATCAATTGTATAGGATTGTTTTTTATAGCTATGTGAAGTATTATATTTTGCTTGAGGATATTGAATTGAAATTTGGGCATCATTTTGCATCACAATATTGTATAGTTTTAAAGCATAGATTGGATTTGCAATGATGATATTTTGTATTTGAGTAACAGTTAACGGAACATCTGACAGACCTTTAAATTCGCTGGTTTTATAGATGTTGTACTTTTTTTCCAATTTATTCAGAATGATTACGGAATCCTTGTTAATTAAAATTCTATAACCTTCAATTCCAAACATTCCAGCAGAAACCCAGATCAATGAATCTTTATACATTCTAATGCTACCATTTGCATTTATTTTCTTTCCATCATCTTGTCTAAATTCAAAATCAACTTTAGAGGAAAAATAAGTCCATGGTTTTAGGGTAAAAGAAAGTATATCAGAAGCTGTTGGATTGTGTATAGCAGAATCGACCTCTATTTTAACAATAGGAGGCGCAACAGCTTTTTTCTTACTAGCACATGATGCTAGAAAGATAATTGCACAAATGACCCCTATTGTCTTAATTCTCAAAATATTTACCATCTTTTATTTTTTTATCTAATACTGAGGAAACCAATCCTAAACTTTGAGCCTTTTTCCAATATTCAAGAGCTTTCTCAGCGTTATTCAGTTTATAATTCACATTGCCTAAAAGGTCAAAAATATTGGCATCTTTATCGTTAAAAACAAGCGCCTCATTGAGGCTAGTTTCCGCGTCTTTAAATTGATTAAGTTTAAAGTTTGCGATTGCTTGTTGAAGTAGTAATTGGCTTTTAACTTTAGGATCAAATGCAAAACTCACTCCATTTTTGGCAAAGTCAATAGCCTTAGAATAATTTTTGATTGAAATGTATGCCATAGAAGCTTCTAAATAAATTTGAGCAACATTCGGATAATATTCAAGAGCTGTATTTGCGATATCAATAGTTTGGTTATACTGTTTGAGTTCAGAAGACATTTTTAATGCACCAAGCCAAGCATCATACATACCTGGGCTAAGCTCATTTACTTTTGAATAATAATTTAATGCATCGCTAAACAATTTACGCTGTTCAAAATAATTAGCTGCAACTATTAAGGCTTTTGGGTTTTCAGGATAAAATTTAACCAAGCTTTGAGCCAATGGTTTAAGGTAGAATAGATAAGAAGTATCTTCAATTAAATTCTTATTAATTTGTTTGCACACATCTAATTTTATATCCAAACTTGTTAAAGGATCAGAGTATGCATTTGTTAAATAGTTACTAGCCTCAGATGTTAATTTTTTAGCTGCTTTTAATTTGAATAAGGAATAATTTAGATTGAAGTTAGTTGGATTCAAAGCAATAGCCTTATCAAAGTTCTCATTCGCATGTACTTCATCATTTTGTTGAAGATAGAGATTGGCATCATCTACAAAATATTTATATTTTAAAGGACTTGCTTTTTTAATCTCATCATATAATAAATGTGCCGATGAATAATCTTTTATTTGAACATAGAATTCAATAAGTTTTAGAGCGGAATTAAGTTTATAACCCGCACTTAATTTGTGTTTTTGCCACAAATCAATTCTATCTTGGATTGGGTTTGCATTCCGAACCAATAGGGCATCCAAGGCTTTTAAGACTTGCTCATCTTTCGGATTCTTTGAGAATGTTTTTTGTAGAACCTTAATGGCCTCATTTAAGTTTCCAATAGTGCTTAATTTTTCTGCATACCACAAACCATAATAGATATTATCTGGTGCCAAATTATAGGCCTTAATGGCATTTTGAAGGCTTAGATTTTGATCAGATAATTCGTAATAATTTTTACTTAATTGATAATAGACTGAAGCTTCATTCGGATTAAGGCTTATGCATTTCTCAAGGTTTTTTATTGATAAAGTATAATTTCCATTTCCAAATTGTGTACAAGCATCAATAAAGTAGTCATCAAAATTTACCTGACGGGTATTTCCTGAAGCATCAGAATTAACTTTTTTTTTGTGCAGTAGTTTGCAACCTTCAGAAAACAGAAGACTTCCTGATATAAAAATCATGAAAGCAATATGAAATCTGATTTTCAAAGGTGATCAATTTAATGTGCTGTAATCGCCAATACTTAATTCATTACAATTTCCTTTAATTGACACATGGTTTCCAATTAAACTGTTTGTAAATGAAGTATTTTCAATTTCACAATTGGTTTGAATGATACTATTTGAAATAGTAGAGTTTTTAATTTTGCTCTTTTTTCCAATACTAACATGCGGTCCAATGGTGCAATTTTCTAAAACAACATCTTCATCAATAAAACAAGGCTCAATAACGGTTACACCGCTAGTGTTCATTGCAGAATTATCGAATTCAGATTTCTTTATTTCTAAAATACGTTGGTTGGTATTTACAGTTGCATCTTTATTTCCGCAATCAAGCCATTCTTCAACCTCGCCTGGTCTGAACACAAGGCCTTTATTCTTCATGTTTTCTAAGGCATTTGTAAGCTGATATTCACCTTTTTCTTTGATGTCATTATCAACTAAATATTGAATCTCATCTAGTAAATTATCGCCATCTTTAAAATAATAAATACCAATAATTGCTAAATCAGAAATGAATTCAGTAGGTTTTTCAATAAAGTCAGAAATGTTATTGTTTTCATCTAACATTACGACACCAAATTGACTTGGGTTTGCCACCTTATGTACCCAAATGGTTCCATCGGCTGATTTATCTAGGTCAAATTCAGCTTTGAACAATGTATCTGCAAAAGCAACAATTACTTCACCAGTCAAAGATGGAGTAGCACACATTACAGCATGTGCAGTTCCAAGGGCTTGATCTTGGTAGTATATTCTTCCTTCAGCACCAATACTTTCTGCAATGCTTAATAATTGCATTTCTACTTCATGGCCAAAGTCTCCGATGACGAATGCTACTTCATTAATTTTGTCGTTGCAAACAGCAGCTATATCTTCAACCAATCTTTGAACTATTGGCTTTCCAGCAATAGGGATTAGAGGTTTAGGGATTGTTAAAGTGTGAGGCCTCATGCGTTTGCCCATGCCAGCCATTGGGATTATTATATTCATTCCACTCATTTAAATTCTAAATTATTTATTTCCTGTATGTCCATATCCACCTGCGCCTCTCTCGGTTGTGCTAAGTTCTGTTTCAACAGTAAAATGTGCTTGTTCACAACTTGCAATGACCATTTGGGCTATTCTTTCTCCAGGTTGAATCTGATATTCTTCTTGTCCTAAGTTTATAAGTAGTACCTTTATTTCACCTCTGTAATCTGCGTCTATTGTTCCTGGCGAATTAAGTACTGTGATACCATGTTTAAAAGCTAAACCACTTCTTGGTCTGATTTGGGCTTCGAAATTAATGGGTAATTCTATTATTAAGCCAGTAGGCACCAATGTGCGCTCAAATGGTTTAATACTTATAGCTTCTGAAATGTTAGCATATAAATCAGCACCTGCAGATTGTTCTGTCTGATAGGATGGAATAGGATAAGCTCCTTGATTGATGATCTTAACTTTCAAAATACTAGAGGTTGGCAAATTTAAGTAATTTTTCGCTTAGGTTGTAACAACCAAATTATCAACAACATCAACGCAAGTAGAACTAAGTATATTATTATTTCTACGCTTTTGACATGAATTTGACAAATTACCTCTTTAGATATCAACCAAATACTTATTGAAATTAGTATTAATAATACGTATTTACCTAAGTAATAAGGGATTTGGTAATAACGATGGCCAAGGATATATGAAGCAATACTCATTAATGCGTAAACCAACAATGTAATCCATGCACAAGCAACAAATCCCCAAACAGGGATTAATGCGATATTCAAAATAATGGTCAGTGCCGCTCCTGAGATTGCTAATATTGCACCTAAATGGGTGTTGTTTGTAAATCGATACCACACGCTAAGGTTATAGTAAATCCCAAGAAACATATTAGCCAATAAAAGAATTGGGACAATATAGAGTCCATCAGGATTTTCGAAGAAAGTTTGGTTCTTGATAAATAAATGGGCCAAAGGCTCTATAAAAAATACACAAGCCAAGAAAATAAAAGTGCACACAGCAATAAACCAATACATAACTAAAGCATAATTTTCTCTAGTGTCTTTTGATTCCTTTTGTTTGAAGAACAATGGTTCGGCAGCAAATCTAAAAGCTTGAACGAACATTGTCATAACCATTGTCAGTTTATAAAAAGCACCATAGATTCCATTTTGATATGATCCTTCACTTTCTGGCAAAAGTTTTTTTAACAATGTTCTATCTAGAGTTTCATTTACAATACCCGCCAACCCTACAAAAATTAAGGGCCAAGCATATTTTAACATCTCTTTAAAAAGTGTTGTATCAAAAGGCTTGTTAATTTGAAAAACAATTGGGGCTAAAATTAGAAATGAAATAAAACTAGCAATTGCATTAGCAATAAGTATTAAGGAAACTTGGTCAAGTTGCGCAAAAACAGGAGGAGTAGCTTTTAAGAAAAGTAAATTTAAAGAAATATTTACCCCAATGTTAATGAGTTTAATAGTTGCATATTTTAAGGGCTTTTCTTCATATCTAAGTTTAGCAAAGGGAAGGGCAGATAAGGTGTCAAAAACTAGAAATATTAGGCAAATGTATACATATTCTGTTTGACCTCTATATCCTATAAATTCGGCACATTGAGCAGCAAAAAGGAAGACAAAAATCGAAAAAATAAGGGTAGTAAATAATATGCTTTTTTGAGCGTTGCTGTAAACCAATTTAGAATCTTTCCCATTTCTTATGAAGTTAAAATAGGACGTTTCCATTCCATATGTTAAAATGACATTAAAAAAGGCCATGAATGAAAATATGGTAGTTATATCACCATATGCATTTACTGTTTTTAAATACTGGGTATGAGGAATTACCAATAAGAAATTGATAAACCTGCCAAGCATTGAACTTAGACCATAAATTGCTGTTTGAGATGCTAGTTTGCGAATTAGTCCCACGGAGGACAAAGATATAGGATAATTTAAGTTGGTGTTTTAAATTATTTCAACAGTTCCCAACTTTTGTCAGCTAATAATCTAGCCGAACAAACATGCCTTTCGTAGGCTTGTTTTTTACCCCATTCATTTGGAGATATAATTGATAATACAGTTTTGCCTTTGTTTTCATAAACATGATAAACTGTTCCAACTACTGGTTCAAAATTTAAATCTGCTTCATAAATTTTTCTTGAGATAACCAATCTTTCCTCAATCAATCTAGCTTGTTCTATAATCAAGTCAGCTTGCTTTTTCAACATTAATATTTGTTGATTGGCTTGGAGTTGCATGGTTTCAAAAGCTGTTGCTTTAACAAGCCTTTTATCGATTGGTTCTATCTTAGGGGAAGAAACCGATAAAGGAATAGGCGAAAATTTATCTACCCCTTGGTAAATAGCATCGCTTTTTAAAGGATCATAAATAAAATCATCGTTTTCTTCCATTTTGCATTTTTTAAAACACTTATTATCTATTTTTGTTCATTAATTATGAAAAATACAATTTATATAATGGGAATACTAAGTTTAATCACTTCCTGCTTTGTAGGAAAATCTAAAAAAGCAGAAGCCACTACTACCACCAATAGCACAAAATCATTCTATGATCTAAGTGTGAATACTTTGGATGGCAAAGGCGTAATAAAAATGTCTGATTACAAAGGCAAATATGTTGTAATAGTAAACACTGCAAGCGCTTGCGGCTTTACCCCACAATACAAGGATTTACAAGCGTTCTATAGCAAATACAAAGATAGTAATATAGTTGTTTTAGGTTGCCCATGTAATCAGTTTGGGGGACAAGAGTCAGGAACTGCTGCGGAGATTGGAAGTTTTTGCGAAAAGAATTATGGGGTTACTTTCCCACTATCAGAAAAATTAGATGTTAAAGGCTCAAGTCAGAGCAGCTTATATGCTTGGTTGACCCAGAAAACATTAAATGGTTCAGGTGATTTTGAAATCAAATGGAATTTTAATAAATTTATAATTAGTCCAACTGGCGAATTGGTTTATTATTTTGGTTCAAATGTGAAACCTGGTGATGCAGAGTTTTTAAAGGCTATTGGTAAATAAATTAATGATACCATCTAAAGTACAAGATGGAAATAATTAAAAGGATATTTACTATTTCTTTTAGTATGTTTATTTTGCTATTGGCAAAGTAAAATGTAAATGCGTAGGCTAAGGGTATCGTAACAAATGAGAATTCTTGCCTAGGATTTTGTTTTCCTGTGGTTACTAAAACTAGTGTAGTGATGAGGAAAATCATCATAAATTGTATAAATCTTCTTTGCTTTGTGGAGTTTCGAAAGAAGTTTCTGTACATCCTAAAGAATGCCAATATACCAACCAATCCAATACTTGGGAGTGCTGAATAAAGCGCCCAATATTGGTTGTTGAAATTTCCATAATCAGGGAAAAAGAGGTAAAACGGCAAAAAGTTTCCGTTGATTAAGTAATTGACCATTGTGCCAACATACAAGGGCATTAAAAAGCCAATTAAAGCTGAAATATTTTCTCTAAAATTAAATTGCCTAAAAATATTTATTCCGATTAGAACAACTATAAAGAAGGCAACATAAGTCATATTTAACAATGCACTTAGACCTGCCAAAGTTGAAGCAGAAAATATAGCAATACTTGGGTTTTCAGATTGAAATAAGTTCAAAATGGCACCCAAGGAAACTATCATAAAAAAGTTGACGAAGATTACTGGACCTGCATAAAATTGGTCAACAAAAACAGAATTTAATAATACAAAGAAATAAGCTGGTAAATAAGATGGGAAGATAATTAGCTCATGTTTAACACATATTCTATTAAAAATTAATCCGGTAATAAAGACGAATATGGTTGATATTGAAAATCCTACAATTGGGTAATAATTTAACAATCTAAAAAACTCTGATAAATAGCTAATATTGATTGTTTGTGTGGTGTTTATGTATGGCACCAATAACCCAGTGGTTCTAATTACAATTGTAAATAAAAATAGAAATAAAATAGTTTGGTTAAAGGTATGTGAAAAAAAACGTATCAATACAGTAGTTTTATAAATGTGAAATCTCGATTTTGATTGATAGGAAGGACAATACTGTTGGCTGTAACCTGATTGTATTCCGAGGGGATAAGCAAAGCGTAATATTGGTCATTATTCAACAATATTTTCTTAGAATGTTCTCCATTTGCCTTGTAACTCACTTGTATAATGTCAGCATTTGCGCTTAGCCTATCATTGTATAGAATATTTATTTCCGCATCGTTAACCATTATAACGATTCCATTGTAATAACCACCATCATTAATTGAGGATTGGTTTTTATTGACGATATCAAACCAATTTGGATTGCCATTAGAGTCCAAATCTAGTACTAAAACTTCATCATTATTAAAAATTCTAGCATAGGTACTTTGAGGAATTCCGTTGACGTAGAAGACGTCACTTTGAGTCGTAATAAACATCCTTTCGCAAATCGCTAACATACCCCCATCTAATTTGGGTATTATTTTTTTTATTTTAAATTTATTGAGTTGTTCTCCTTTTTGTTCGTTTTTCAGACCTAATACTTGGCTCACCAATTTGCGGTCGAAGTCTTTGTTTATTTTAGACAAGACGTTAAAATTGGAACATTTTATTCTAATTGAAAAATAACCTTTGTTTTCGTCTTCATCTGAAACACCATTCAATCCAAAGGCCAAAACTTCAGAGTATGCCTTGTTATAGGACAATTTATAGGCACTTAAGAATGTATTATCCTCGTTAATCTTAATATCTATATTTGAATTATTGGAAAGGTTAAATGCATATAAACGGTGCTCAAAATCAATAGCCAATTTACTTTTGAATTTTTCGGATTTTGAGTAAATCAGATATAAGTTTCCGGTGTCGTCAATTAAAGCGTCACCAATGAAGAAATTCTCTAGTTTGCAATTAATTGCCGGAGTGAAGTTTTTGCTTATTTTCCTATTGTGCAAGAGAAAAGAGTTCAAATTACTTTTACCATCTTCACTGCTTAAATACCAGATTAAAAATTTATTTTTTGTTGAATTGTATTCAATCCTAATATCTGACATTTCAATGTCTGGATTGTCAAAATTCACAATGGTGTGTGCCTCAGAGGCGGTAAAATTCGAATCTATGATTTGGTAAAATAACCGACTTAAATTTCCTTTTGAATATTCCTTAGAAAAAGCAATAATATTGTTGGGAGTAACTACTATTTTTTCTAATTCTGAATTAGGTATTTTGAAGGTTTTACTCTTTAAAAGATTCATTCTTTTATCAAAATATTCTAATAAAAAATACCGTCTAAAACTGCTATTTCTATGTTTTAGAACGTATACTCCAAATTTATTTTGACCAATAACTTTAGTGAAATCAGTTTTTTTATCTAGGTTGTTTTTGTTTGCCCACAGGATTTGTTGGGAAAAGCAATTTTGTGAAGCTAAAAAAGCCAAGAAAGTTAGAATCAGAGCGAGGCGATTTATTTTGTTGTAAATTTTCACTAAATGCCGGAAATAAAGGGCTAAAATACTATGTTTGTAGTTGATTACAAAAATAATTAATATTTATTGAAACCTGCATATTTTTATAACGATGTTAAGACCGAAAAAGCAATTCTAGTTGGGGTGCATCGTAAAGGTGATAGAGAGAATCATCTGAAGGATTATTTAGACGAATTAGAAGCATTAACAACAACTGCAGGAGCTATTACTAAAGGGAGAATAACCCAGAATTTAGAATATCCTGATCCAAGAACTTTTTTGGGAGAAGGCAAATTGGGCGAATTGGAAACTATGGTAAAAGTTGAAGGTGCGGATATGGTTATTTTTGATGATGAGTTAAGTCCTTCTCAAATCAGGAATATTGAGCGTGTTATCAAAGATGTCAAAATTCTTGATAGAAGCATGTTAATTCTTGATATTTTCTCAAAAAATGCAAAAACAGCACAAGCCAAGACCCAAGTTGAGCTTGCTCAGAATCAGTACATGCTACCACGTTTAACTAAAATGTGGACCCACTTATCAAAGCAAAAGGGTGGTATTGGTATGAAAGGTCCTGGTGAAACAGAGATTGAAACGGATAGAAGGGTTATTAGAAGCAATATTACTAAACTTCAAGAACGTTTGGCCTTAATTGAAAAACAGAATTATGTTCAAAGGCAGAATAGATTTGATAAGAAAAGGGTAGCATTGGTTGGTTATACCAACGTTGGCAAAAGCACAATAATGAACTTATTGAGCAATGCAGATATTTTAGCCGAGAACAAATTATTTGCAACCCTCGACTCTACAGTTCGTAAAGTTGTTTTAGAAGATCATAGAACAGAAGGAAGACATATTCCAATTCTTTTAAGTGATACGGTTGGTTTCATTAGAAAACTGCCAACATTATTGATTGAAAGTTTTAAAAGTACTTTAGCAGAAGTGATAGAGGCAGATGCTTTGATTCATGTAATTGATATTTCAAATCCTGAGTTTGAAAACCAAATGTTATTGGTAAAGCAGACATTATTTGAGATTGGAGCTAAAGACAAACCAACGCTATTGGTTTTTAATAAAATTGATGCTTATTTGGAGAGCAATCCTGATACGGTACTTACTGAATTTGAAAGAAGTTGGATTAGTAAGGAGCACGCTCCAGTAGTATTTATTTCCGCTACTAGTAAAACCAATATTTTAGGTTTTAAACAAAAAATAGTCGAGCTTTTTTCCGAGAATTATTGATTGTGTTTGTGTAGCCAATCTCTGGCTTTTTCAATATCTGTAAAGAATTTAGAAGGGTAAATATCTTTAATGAATTTCAAATAAAAATTTGTTGTCATTTTTTGTGTCAGTGAATAAACCACAATAGCTTCAGCTGCAATGAGGTCTTTGTTGTCTTTATTACTTTCTTGAAGATAAATGCGTGCTGCTAAATCCATTTTAGCATTTTTAGAGATTACAATCAGACGTTTTAGTCGCTTTTTGCCTGTGAATTTATATAAATCATCTAATAGAAATTTCATTTCATCTAGGGTAACAACAACATCATCTTTATATAAAACTTCCAGAATTTTATCTTCGGTGATGTGAAACGGTTTCAGAACATTATTTGTGTATTCCATTAATTAAATAAGAGTTTTTAGTTTAAAGTTTAGTACTTGATTTGTAGTGTATTACAAACAATGTACCAAAAATTGAAGAATTGCTTACACATTAGAAAAAATGCGTACTTACTATTTAGAATATTTGTATCCAAATTATGTATTTAGTCATTCATTAGAGTTTCAATATGAATGACTAAAAATGAGAATGTTATTCTCTAGCTTTTCAAGGTGATTATTTTATTGTACACCAAAGTGTGTATTAATATCAATGTTTTATTTGATTTATACAATATAGTCATCTTTTTTGTTAATAATTTGAAGCGTACATGAAATGAACATTGATTTAAAATTAGATTTAAGTAAACGAATTTTGTGCCATAGAGCCATGAGGGATCATTTAATTTTTGAACAGTTACACAAGATATTTTCCAACGATTTTAAGTTGGTAAATGAAGAACTTGAATCCATTTCAAGTTTATTTAAAAACATACCCTTAAACGAGACTTTCAAAAGAAACTTTTTAGAAAAGACTTATAAAAAGAAATCTGCATATTATGCTTGTTTGGTTAATTCCAACATTGACACTTTGTTGATTCCAGAATACTTGGAGACGAAGCTTAGTAGGAATATATTAATAAAAAAGGAAACCGAGCAGTATTTTAAATCAATTGATAATTTTAGATTGCATACTATACAAAATACATCATCAATTTATGAATGTATTTTATTTAGTGAAGAAGCAGAACAAAATAACAGTTTTGATTTATTTTCTAATCAAGCACCAGAATCGGCATCATGTCCTGAAGATTTAAAACTTGTTTTCGAACAATGGGCGGAAGATTTTAAAGGGTATTCGCCACTTGAAACCATCTTGTTTTCCGTTTTAGATTGGCATGCATTTAATAAATTCAGTTTTTCGAATAAACGTCAAATTCTATTATATCTAAATTATCAACTTTGGAAGCAATATGGAAATATCTTTCAAAAATTAGATTTGGAATCAAGCTTGTATCAAAATTGGACTTTGGAAACATTGGATCCTATTAAGGCAATAAAAAGTTTACTTACTTCAATTCAGGAAGATGTGGTTGCAATGAAAGTTGAATTAAGAGAATTGTATAACGAACAGATCAACTTTAAACGTTTAAATTCAAAACAAAAAATTGTATCTAATTTTATATTTAGCAAGAACTTTAAGTTGAATCTGAATATAGATAGTGGCAGTATAGCCAACAATAGCATTATTAAGCAAATTCAAAATAAAGGATTCGTTGACTTTTTTGAATTAAGTCACCATACTGATATACTTCAACAGAAGAAATCAATAAGTGTATTAATGGAATCTGAGGTATTGGAATTAAGTAAAATTGAAGGAATAGTTGGTTTGTATTTAAACACGTCTTTTAACAACAAAAAGAATAATTTATACAAGTTTCAAAATGTTCGTTCGAATGAGAACAATATAAAAATTGACGAATTTTTCAATCAATCAATCTCCAACCCAATTGTACCAATTGAGAAATTAATTGTGACTCCAGAGCCGGTATTAGAAGTTAAGGCTAAGCGTCAAAAAGCATTTTTCGGATAGATTAATGCTCGTCTTCGTGGAAGAAGTAGTCGTCATCTGTGGGATAATCACCCCATATTTCCTCAATACTTTCGTATGGTTCTCCATCGTCTTCAAGCTCCTGTAAGTTTTCTACAACTTCCATTGGTGCTCCAGAACGAATAGCATAGTCTATCAACTCATCTTTGGTTGCAGGCCATGGCGCATCATCTAAATAAGATACTAATTCTAAGGTCCAATACATTTTAAAAATCTATTTTTTGCAAAAGTATATTTTTTAAGTAATTATTGTTTACTTTTTTTGTTAATTTTATAACAGCCTAAATTACAGGCGTTTAATTTCGTTTAATTTTAATTAATTAATGATTAATCTGTAAAACTTGATTTTTAACAAGCTCGTCGCTGCTCATTTTAACCAAATAAGTACCAGAAGAAATTGATTGAAGGTCTATTTTTTCACCATTCTTTGCATTCAATTCTAGAACAATTTTACCACTTACATCAGTAATTTTTACGTTTATTTTTTGTTCTAAATTGCTTTGAATCATAATATAGTCAGAGCTTGGATTTGGGTAAAAATCCATATAAAATATATTGTTTTGATTCAATAAAGTAAAATCGCGTAAGGTAATTGTTGTGTCTTTGGTGCCACAATTTCCTTTCACAATTAATTTCACTGTTTTTAGATTTGCATTGGCATATTGATGAACAGGATTTTTTTCTGTGCTGCTGTCTCCATCACCAAAATACCATTTATAATTTAGATTGCTTCCTCTTGATTGGTTGATGAATCCTACCTTGTTATTTGCGTAATAACTGTAATTAAATGAAGCTTCAGTTAAGGTATCATTTCCAATATTAACAAGATTGTTGCGTGTGTATGATTGATTGGTATTGTTGTTTCCAGGACATGAAATTGTTAAAGAAGCGTTTTTGTTTCCAGGTGTGTTGTAAATAACATTATGAGGTCCTTTGCCTGTTGCGGTGCTAGGAAATCCACCAGGAAATGACCAAGACCAATTGCTTGCGTAAGAATCACTAGAATCAATATAATAAACAGGCTCATTAATACAAGCAGAGACTTTATTGGTATAGAAATTCAAATTAGATAATTTGACGCTAATAGTCGTATCACGTGTATTGCAGGTATTTGAACTACTTAATTTAACATTATAAGACCCACCGATATTATATTTATGAGCAGGGCTAATTGTTGTACTAGAGTCGCCATCACCAAAATACCATTTAGCACTTATTGGATTGTTTGAGGAATTTGTAAAGGTTATATTTCCTTTTTCAGCCGCTAAATAGGTAAAATTTGGATACATTTTACTGTCATTCTGTACGGTTAGATTTTTAGTTTTAACGAGATTACCGGTTATTGTTGTAATGGTTAATTTTATTGTTTTTGTACCACCTGCAGAGAAAACACAATTGTGAGGACCTTTACCAACTGCCGTTGCTGGGCTAGCATTTGCGCCAAAATCCCATGCATAAGCTGAAATATTTCCTATTGAAGAATCTGTAAAAGTAACTACTTCATTTTTGCAGACTGGATTTTTTGAAATTCTAAAATTTGCACTCGGTGCAAGAATTGCACAAGTACCTGAATTCAGTTTACTATGAATACTTTTACCACATACAGATGTTCCACTTTTGTTAATTACATAGTTTCCCGCATTAATATCATCAGTACTCAAACTAGGTTTGTTTTGACCATTAGCTATAGAATAGTGCATTACAACTGCGCTATTAATAACATGTCCCATTTGATGGCCATGACCTAATTCATGCGTAGCTACTGATTCAAAATGAAATTGATTGCTGCTTGCTTGTCCAGTTGTATAGTTCCAATTAGTTGTATTAGTAGGTCTAATTCTGAAGCGTATATCCAATTCATTTACATACCATTTTAGTCCAGGATTGAAACAACCAGACCAATAGCTAAAACATTGCGCTAATACGCCATTCGGCATGTTATTTAAAGTGTCCCAAGCACACATATTTACACCATCAGATTTTATAGAACTATGTTTAACATGTCCTAAAGTATCCCAATTAATGTAGGTGCCACAACGCCATCTTTCTAGACTTCTAATAAAAGCTCCTCTTGCTCCTGCAGAATCATAAAATCTTTGGTTCATTTTCCATGTAATACCGTTGCTTGTATTCATGCCAATTTGTTGGGTTTCATAACCTATTGAGTCGCCACTTACAACATTTAAATGAGCGAATGATACTTTTAAAGTATCAGTTGAGGTTGTTATGCCATTGCCTGCAACTACAAGCCTTATTTTACCTGTTCCTGCTTTTGTTCTTACAATTAATTTAATCATTGTATCAGACCAAGATATAAAGTCTCTTTTCAAAGCTTTGATATAACTTGCTCCACCATCATCTGCATTTTTGAATTGAACACTGCTGGTATCTATGCTTGGCTTAAAGTTAAGACCTTTAATTGTTAATACAGTTGAGGTTCCAGCTGATAAAGTTTTGGGAGATATTGAACTAATTGATGGGGTAGCTCTTTTATTGTTAATCGTTACTTTAGTTAATAGAGCATTGATTTCAACATTAGGCAAGCCTGTTAAGTTTTTAATTTTATTTTGAATGCTAAATGCAGGATAAACGTTGAATATATCACTTGAAACACCTGTATATTTATCAATTTTTATAAATCCTTGTGGACCGCTTTCGGATACCCATTCACCGTCTTTTTGAACTAGAAGAAAAATACCGATTTCCCCTGATTCTAGTTCAAGTTCTGGTTCAACTTTTATGGCTTTATCACCGACTTGACCACCTAGTGTAATAATATTTATCTTGTTTCCTTTTAAGTATTCTGAACCTTTGAAAACACTGCTTAAAAGCAATTCATGAGATGTAAAAATCATACTATGGTCAGCATTCCAATAAGAAACTTGTGTGCCAACCTTTGCCTCTACAATTAATGTTGATGGATTAACTCTGTTTTCAAGACTCAATGGCACCAAAACACATTCTGATTTTAGGGCGTTTAATGAAATTGTTAAGAGGGAAAAAAGTAAGTAAATTTTTTTCATGTGTATAGTATAATGTAGTTTACGTGTAATACAAATTTAAAGGTATTTCAAGCAGATTGCCAAAGCCTCATTCGTTTCGTGACTAATTTTGTGGACTTCACTGCAGGTATTTGGCAATACAGCCATTATGGTTTCTACAGCGTCTAAAAGCAGTAATTGTGCTTTTTTATCGCTTGCCTTAACTTTCTTATCAGTTAAGATATCACTTACTTTTTTGTGACCTTTTAAGCCTAATGGTTGCATTTTATCTGATGCTCTCCAAGTCCTTATTTCCAATGGAAATTGACATTTACTTAGATCAAAAAAGAGTGTATTTTCCTGATTAAAATCAACTTCATTTTTTGGAACAATTTTAAATGAAATTTCAGTATTTGAAAACAAAGCAATTTCGTTAATAGAGTGTATTTTCTTTGAATAGGTCTCCATTATTTCACGTTTTCTAAGATCAAATCCATCTCTTTCCCTTGTTAGTTGCCATTCCTCAGAAAACAATACAGCACCTAGTTCAAAACTTGAAATATCACTTATGGTTTTGAAGTTTGAGGCATTGAAACCATATTTTTTTAAGCAATAGTATAACAAGATATTTGATTGAGATATATTGTTAAACATAGAATCAGGAATATAAAATCCTTCCTTAATGGATGTCACATTTGTATCCCATAAATTTGTTATGAGGTTCTCGCTTAACCTTTCATATTCGTTGACATGATTGGAAACGGTAGAGAATATTTCATCAATCTTAGGTTCTATTTTTTCGAATTCTGGAACAATATGATGCCTTATTCTATTGCGCAAATAGTCGTCGCTTTCATTGCTAATATCTTGTCTAAACTCGATATTTAGAGAGTTAATGTACGACTGAATTTTTTCTCTATTTAAATACAATAATGGACGGACGAGATAACCGTTTTTGTTTTGTATACCATGCAATCCAGAGATGCCGGTAGATCTCATAATATTAATTAGCACGGTTTCGGTATTATCCGATAAGTGGTGAGCTGTTAATACAAACTTATAGTCTTCTGAATTTTTCAATTCATCAAACCAATCATATCTTAGCTTTCTAGCAATTTCTTGGGTACCTAATTTTAACTTTTTAGCTTCTTGTTTGGTATCAAAAACTTTGATATGACATTTGATTTTATTTACATCGCAGAGGCTTTTGACAAATTCTTCATCTAAGTTACTGTCAACGCCTCTAAGTTGAAAATTGCAATGGGCGACTGAAAATTTATACCCACCTTTTAACAATAGATGAAACAGAAACACACTGTCCTGACCCCCGCTAATAGCGAGTAAAAGCTTATCTTCCTTTGAAAAGAGTTTATTTTCTTGAATGTAGTTTTCAAAATCAGAAAGCATGGCACTAATTTTGACAAAGGTAAGAAATAGATTTTTATTCCGATTATTGCGTTCAGTTTGAAAAAGTATAAACTATTAATAATATTGTTTTTGGGTGCTCAAATTTCATTGTTTAGTCAAGCAAAAGTTGAAATATTGGGTGGTGAAAAAATGTATGGAAATCAAATAAAGAATTATTTGTATATAGTTAAAGATGTGGTTATTCGTCACAATGGAGTTACCATTCAATGTGATAGTGCCATTCGAAAAATTGACGATGGAATAATTGAAGGTTTCGGAAATATTTTTATTTATCAAGCAGATACCTTTACGCTTTCTGGAGGTGATTATTTAGTTTATGACGAAGCTACCAAAATTGCCAAGGTAACAGGCAAAAGCGTTATTTTAAAGGACCAGCAAATGACTTTGCTAACTACTTCTTTGAATTATAATATTCAGAATCAAGTTGGCTATTATACAAATGGTGCTGATATTTTAAATGAGAACACCCGCCTTAAAAGCAAAAGAGGATATTACAACAGGAGAAGTAATTCATTTAATTTTAAAGACAATGTAGTTTTAAAGAGTCCTGATTACACAATGGAATCAGATACTTTAGATTATTATTCTACTTCAAAAACTGCATTTTTCTTTGGCCCAACCAAAATCATTAGCAATGAGAATACGATAGTATGTAATTATGGTTGGTATAATACCAAAACTGAAAAAGCTCAATTTAGCAAAGGTGCTACTATATACAACGATTCGAATTATATCTCAGCCGATAGTTTAATTTACGATAAAAAAATAGGCAAGGGTATTGGTATTGGAAATATTCATTTATACGATAGCACAGAAAGATTTGAAGTATTTGGTCAATATGGCCAATATTTTCAGAATCAAAAGTTGAGTATAATCTCTGGGCTGCCTTTAGCAGTAAAAACAGACCCCCAGGACACCTTTTATTTAATGGCTGATTCACTTTATTTTAGCAATGATACCAGCAATAGATATTTAAGGGCTTTTCACCATACTTCAATTTCACAAAAAGACTTTAAAGGTCGCTGCGATTCATTGATTTATAATTTTAAGGATTCAAGTATACATCTGTTCCATTCGCCTATTCTATGGAGTTCTAGCAATCAAATAACCGGTGATACCATGCGCATTTACATTCGGAATGGCTCTATTAAAACATTGAATGTTTTTGGAAATGCATTTTTAGCCTCAGAGATAAAATCGGAGACATATAATCAAATTTCTGGGCGAAAAATGGTCAATCAGTTTTCAAACAATAAACTTAGTTCAGTGCTGGTTGATGGTAATGCTGAAAGCATCTATTATATTAGAAATAATGAGACAGATTCTGCTGAATATACAGGTGTCAATAAAGTGCGCTGTGGGAAGATGAATATTGGTTTTGATTCCTCTAAAGTAAGTAGTATTAAGTTTTATGCTGAACCAGATGGAAAGATGTATCCAATTAAAGATTTCCCAGAGACAGAGAAGTTTTTATCAGGTTTAAAATGGTTGAAAAAAGAGCAACCTTTAATGGAAGACTTTTTGAAGCGTAAAGAAAAAAGAAGCGTTACTACTACTGAAATAAAAAAGGAAAGTACTAAGCCAAAAAAATCTAAGAAGAAGAAAAAGTAGTTATTTACTAGATTTCTTCTTTCTAGCCGCAGTGCTAAAATTTAAGGTTTGGCTAGCAGTAATTTTACCATCGTGGTCGTTGGTTTTGATGGTCAATTTTAAACCTTTTTTTTCTAGTAAAGGATTGATAAAAAATTCTTTTACATGTGCAGCATTTGCGTGTGTATGTATGTTTTTATTGTACAAAACAATGCTGTCATTTAGATTCAAAACTTCTATTGAAATATTGTGTAGCTGTTCACTTGAGCGAACATCAGCCTCAATCCATATGGTATCCTTAGGCTGGTGAACCCATTTTTCAACTGGTTTGATAATTTGAATTTTGATTTTATCTTGATCAAAAGTGGTAAAGCTTAGAAAAGCCAAACTGGAAATTAATAATGTCTTTATTTTCATGAAAATGATTTAGGGTTTAAAAGAATAGAATTTTAGTCATATTAACAGCAATAAAAATTAAGAAAATAATTAGCAAGGTATTAGAACTCATTTTCTGTGCAGTTTTTATTCCATAAGGAGAAGCAATAGCAGCAGCAACAATCATAGGCACTACAGTTGGCCATAGAATGTGACCAGTTTGAAGTCCCTTAAACAACTCCATTTCAGGTTTGTTAAACATATAAAATAGCAGCAATGGAAGCGCAATAATTGGAATAACAGTTAGCGATAATCCAGTTGAAAATTTGATAGGTAATTTTAGAACTTTGTTAAAGTATGGAATTAAAATAACACCACCACCTAAGCCGGTTATTGCTGTAATTAAACCTGCAATTAACCCTGCTGGAATAAAGTTTTTAAGTTTTGGAATTGTAATAGTTTCATCTTCAACACTTCCTTTCGGGGCTTTGCCATACCACATTCTAAGACCTGTAACAAGTAAAATTGCACAAAAAATATAGTTAAACATTTTCTGGTCGTTAATGTGGAAGTATCTTAAAATATAGGAAAGTAAGAGGGAAGAAAAAACAGCTGCTAGTCCAGTAGCTAAAGCCGCAGCCAGATTGGTATTTTTAATTTTAATGTGCTTGATGCTGCCACTAATACCTACAACAAATACAATTAATAAACTATTTGCTAAAACATAGGGAACCTTATCAGCGGATATTGCATGGTTTTTTACAATTTCTTGAAATACTGGAACGAAAACCAATCCACCACCTACGCCAAGCATACCTGCAAGAAATCCACCAGCAAACCCTAGAAGTATTATTCCTAGAAAGAACCAAATGCTATAATCAGTAAAATCCATTATTTTCTATTTAAAATTTGCATGTAATTTAATGTGTTGGCAAATGTTTCCAAAGCTTTTAGGATATCAGGATCTTCATAGAAGCTAATTAGAATATTGGCTTTTTCGTAGTAATATCTGCTGGCTATTTCTTGCTTAAGCATTTGTTTTATCTCAAGCTTATTGGATTCTATTTCAATATTTTTAGCTTTCAATAAAGATTTTTCTAATTGTTCAATTTCTAGTTTTATAGATTCATTAAAATGATCATCAGTCGCACTGGCTTTGAGTTTATCTATACTAAGCTCTGTTGCACTTTTGTATGAGAAAGTTTTGCCATTCACAAATGTTTTAAATTCGTTAAATAGTTCGTCATCTATTTTAAAAGTTCCTATTGCTTCAATTGAGGGATGTTCATTTCTGTATTTGTTGGCAAATTCAAATATTAAATTGCTTTTTTCTAAGGCAGTGACAATATTACTTTGTTTGGCTATATCAACAGCAATATCTGGTCTTACGCCACCTCCATCTAAAACAACCCTACCATTTCTGGTTTTGAATTTTTTGCGCAAACTATCAGCTATAGCAATGGCTTTTCCATCGGCTCCTTTGTTGCTGTAATCTAACAATTGAATACATCTACCAGAAGGGATATAATATTTAGCGATGGTGATTTTCATTTGGTTTCTGTAGGCCAAAGGGATAACGTTTTGTACCAAACCTTTTCCAAATGTATTTCTTCCAATAACTATACCGCGGTCTAAGTCTTGAATTGCGCCACAGACAATTTCGCTTGCAGAAGCTGAATGGTCATTGACTAAAACCACAAGTGGAATGCTTTGATCAACAGGTGGATCTAAGGTTTTGTATTCTCTATAAGCATCTTTAGAACGCCCTTTAGAAACGACAACTTGTTCATCCATGGCTACAAAAATATTAACGATATTAACTGCTTCATGCAGCAATCCACCACCATTGTCCCTTAAATCTAAAACAACTTGTTTGATGCCTTGAGCTTTCATTTTAATTAAAGCTTCTTTAATTTCAGTGGCAGCTCCATTCATGAAATGGTCAAGTTTAATATATCCAGTATTGGGATTTATGAGACCATAAAAACTAACATTTTTGATTTTTATTTCCTCGCGTGTTATTTCAATTTTAACTTGGCTTCCTTGACGGTCTACCAATAAACTTGCTTTTGTTCCTGGCGATCCTTTTAGGTTTTCACCGAGTTCTTCATCATTTTTATTTAAAAAGGCTTTGCCATTAATTTCTAAGATTTTATCTCCAACCCTTAGGCCGGCTTTGTCAGCAGGTAAGCCTTCAAAAACCTCTGTGATATAAATGAAATCTCCTATTCTTTTGCTTCTACAGCCGACTCCACCGTATTCACCTCTTTGTCTGATCATTGCTTCTTCAGCTTGACTTTCATTGAAATAATTGGTGTATGGATCAAGTGATGAGAGCATAGCATCTATGCCTTTTTTCATTAAATCACCAGGATTTACTTCGTCTACATATTCATTGTTGATGGTTTTGTAAACGGCACCAAAAATCTCAAGATTTTTACTAATTTCAAAATATTCATCGGCTTGTTTGAAGCCAAATAAAACGCCTAAAATTAATAGACTTAGAATCAGTTTTTTCTTCGAAAACATAAAAACAAAAATAGTTCATTTTGATAGATTTTACTTAAAAATTATATGCTTGTCTAAGCCATTTATTTATTTTAGTTTCGGAACTTTAAAAAGTATGGATTATACGGCATTCAGAAATGCCCGGATATTAGTGACCGGAGGTGCAGGGTTTATAGGAAATAACCTTGTGAGAAGATTATTGCAAAATGAAGTTTCTAAAATTGTAATCATGGATAATCAGTCGTCTGGAATGGCTGTATTTCTGCCTGATGACAACAGAATTACTTTTGTAGGAATGGATATAGATAAGATGGACAAGTTAAATTTTGTAATCAATCAGCATGAATTTGATTATGTATTTCATTTGGCTGCGCATTTTGCAAATCAGAATTCTGTAGACCATCCTTTTAGCGATATTCAGACAAATATTGTTGGAACTGTTAGTTTATTAGAGATCTTAAAGTTTCACAAAAGCCTTAAGAAGTTTGTTTATGCGAGCAGTAGTTGTGTATATGGCACTGCAGAAAATATGAATGAAGGTGTTTATATTTATCCATCTGAAACACCATATAGCATCAACAAATATACTGCAGAGTTATACACTCAGTATTATGCGCATTTATTTCATGTGCCTACAGTATCTATTAGAATTTTCAATACCTATGGACCATATGAATTGGCAGGTAAATACAGAAATGTAATTCCTAATTTTATTGAGAAAGCATTGAATGGAGAAGATTTGGTTATCACAGGTACAGGTAAAGAAACACGTGACTTTACATATGTTGATGACCTAATTGATTTAATGTTAAGTGCAGCTTTAAGTCCTTCAAAAGATGGTGAAATATTTAATGGAGGAACTGGTAGTAAAACAGAAGTGGCGAACATGGCTGAAATTATCAAGGAAGTTGCCGAATCTCAATCTAATTTGGTATTTAAGCCAGCAAGAAATTGGGATAAAGTAAAAGATAGGGTAAGTGATCTTTCTAGGTCTGCAAGTGAATTAGGCTATGCACCAAAAGTTAATATCAGAGAAGGGCTTGAGAAAACGATTAAGTGGTACAAAGACAATTACGATAAGGTAAAATCACTAAAAAATTACTTTGAATAGAATGGAAGAGCAAAGATCGAGGGAGGTTTTGGTTGTTTTGCCAGCCTACAATGAAGAAGAAAATATTGGTGAGTTATTAAGCCAAATTCGATATGCTTTAGAAGAAGATAGCAAAATCAACTATAAAGTTTTTGTTGTTAACGATGGAAGCAGAGATAATACCCAAGCAATTGTTGAGGAAATGGCCAAGACAATGCCGATTGAGGTGTTGGTTCACGAAGTAAATTTAGGTCTTGGTGCAACGATAAGGGATGGTTTATATCGCGCTGTACAATATTCTAGTAAGAATGATATTATAATCACCATGGATGCAGATGCTACCCATAATCCTGGTTTAATCTTGCGTTTAATTAGAATGATTATTGAAGGTCATGATGTTGTTATTGCCTCACGCTTTCAGCCTGGCGCAAGAGTTATAGGCTTGGTATGGTATAGACAATTACTGAGCTATACAGCATCAATTATTTTTAGATTAACATATCCTATCAAAGGTGTAAGAGACTACACTTGTGGTTATAGAGCAATAAGAGCTGATGTACTTAAAAATGCAATGGCTGAATATGGCGACCGATTTGTAGACCAAGATGGTTTCCAATGTTTGGTTGATATATTATTAAAGTTGCGTAGAAGAAAACTATTATTTGGTGAAACACCTTTAATTTTAAGATACGATCAAAAGGGCGGCATGAGTAAAATGAATGTTAGTCGTACCATTAAAAACACATTAATATTAATTGTAAAACGATTCTTTGTTAAATAAGCAATGGCAAAAGCAAACACCAATAAGATAAACAATCCAAAGGCAAGTATTCAGAATAAAAATACAGTTTTAACCCCTGGATTTATTGAAAAGAATGCACTAAAGATTGCAATATTATTTGCAGTTATTGCATTGGTTTTACGTTTGTATAGACTTGGATTTCTATCCTTATGGGTAGATGAATATATGCACGCTTTGGCTGCAATAAAAGGGCAATTTAAACATGGAGAAAACAATGGTATTTTATTAACTTGGTTGAATACCTTATTTGCCTACGTGCTTGGCCACAATGAGTTTTCGATGCGTTTCCCTGTAGCTTTACTTGGTGCCGCTTTGGTTCCAGCTACTTATGTTTTAGGTAAACAAATAGCCAATTACAAAGTTGGCTTAATGGCCGCAATATTTGTTTGTTTTTCGCTTTACTTAATTTTTTGGAGTAGGGTAGACCGTCCGTATGGCATGGTTTCGACATTTTATGTGCCATTAATTTTAAGTTTTTGGATGATGTTGGAAGTCAAATCTAAACAAGAAAATGCTTGGTCAAGATTCGGAATCAATCCTAAGTTTTTATGGCTCACTTTAATTGCCTTGTTGTTGTCAATGTTGAGTCAATTGATTTGTTTTCTATTTATTTTTAG
Organism: Bacteroidia bacterium; assembly: GCA_030158725.1. Lineage (GTDB taxonomy): Bacteria > Bacteroidota > Bacteroidia > NS11-12g > UBA955 > JABMMZ01. The sequence continues at coordinate 14,666 of JAOASJ010000025.1, read as the reverse complement.
TGCTGGATTTTATGGAAGCTTTGTAGCTATTGAATCTTGGATAACAAAGAAATCGAATCCATTAAAATTCAACGCATATAATTTGTTGTTTTATTTGAATGTAGTGGCAGTAGTATTCATGTTAACGCCTATAGGCAATAAGATGATGAGGCCTATCATAGAGATTTTCTTGCCGGGTAATATGGCAACATTGATTTTACCAGACTTAAAAGCGGCAATAGCTGCAGTTGATGGTGATAAATTTTATAAGTCATTCGATGTATATACCGGCGTCATCAACAATGATTTTAAAGGTCTTAAATATTTAGGTTGGTTCGGTTTTATATTTGCTTTTCTTAAGAATAGAAAGTTAGCTTATTTATTGATTTCAAGTTTCGTGGTTCCATTTTTATTGATGGCATTTGTATTTAGGGAACCAGTACACGCAAAATATCTAACGTATATTTATCCTATTTTCTTAATAAGTGCTTCTTATAGCTTGTATTACATAGCATTTAGTTTGATGAAGTATTTAAGTAATACTTTTAATGAAAATTCAAAATCATACTTATCAATGTGCACGCTTGCATTTATAGTGTTAATTGTAGGAGTGAGTAAAAAGAAGGAAATAGGTGAGATGCTTAAAACTCAAACCCACGGTAATATAGTCGATAAAAGCATTTCAGAAATACATTATGTAAATTGGAAACAGCCTTGTTTGTTTATTAAGGACAGGATGCAAAAAGGTGATGTAATAATGGCAACTGTTCAATTTGCACCAAGGTTTTATTTAGGTTTAGATTCGGTTGTTTGGTTTAGACAAATGCACTTTGATGCAAAAACCAAAGACTATGTGAGCAATTTACCTGACCAAAGAAAGTTGAGCGCCAATACCTACGAGCAATTGGTAAGAACATATAATGAAAACAAGAGAGGATGGTTGTTGGCAGACTATTATTTTGACAATGCATTAACTGATCCAAGAGCAAAACAGTTTGTTGAGCAGAACTTTGAATTTCACTTCTCAGCTTGTGAAGATGGAGCTGTTAAAGTGTTTAGTTGGGATAAGTCTAAACCTAAGTCATACGAGAGCAGTTTCGTAGTTGAACTTGGAAAAAACCCTAACCAAATGGGGTCTTTACCAATGAGTATAAATATTAATAAAGCAGCATTGCCACCAATGGTTAACCTGTTATTAACTACCGAAGGTATCGATAGCGATGTAGAAGCCTTTATATTAATCAATGATCAGCAAGTTGCTATTAAACCTAATGGCAAATCGTCTTCAATTGGAATAAATACAGTTCAAGTGAGCTCGAATTTATTTAAAGAAGGTGAGAATAAAATTCAATTTGCTTTCAACGGTGAAGAAGGGAATGGCGATGTTATTAAAGGTTGTGTGATATACAGTTTAAATATCAGGTAATTTTTAAATACTGATTTTGCTCACTTTAAGCCACAAGACTAGGACCTAATTTTGTGGTATGAAGATTAATATTTTAGCCAACATGACTGTTCAAGATTTAAAGAAACAGTTTCATGGATATTTCCCATATCTTAAGATAGAATTTTTTGAAAGTGCCCACCCAGCATCAAGTGGTTCAAACAAGGCTAGTATGTATGATAATGCACAAAATTTAAGTTCATTATTAAAGAACAAAGAAGGAGGTGTAGTTGAAATAGATGCCATGACAACTGTAAATTCATTTGAACAACTTATTGATGAGAGTTTTGGTTTGCATGTTCAAGTATTCAGAAAATCAGGTGATTTGTATATCGAAACCACTAGAACTGACGATTGGACTTTAGGTCAGCAAAATGCTGAAGGAAAATTGTCTTGTGAAGGTCATCAGCATGAAACCCCTGAGGACATGACTGATCGCGACCAATGGGAGTAATACACCATTTTATTAATGATATCGATGCTTTCAAACATCGATTTAATCGAAAAAACCATCATTTTTCTGCCAATATGTCATAGGTAAATATTATCTTTGCCCTCCCATGCAGGAAATTCAAGTTTTAGAAGGAATATCAAGCAATACAACTGAACTCAAAAAGCAATTTTATATTGAGAGTTATGGTTGTGCAATGAATTTTAGCGACAGTGAAATAATAGGCTCAATTTTAACTGAGCATGGATATACGCATACCAATGATGAATTTGCAGCCAATGTTATTTTCTTAAATACTTGTGCTATTCGAGATAATGCTGAGAAAACAATAAGGGATCGATTAAAAGCATTAAGAAATAATAAGCGAAAGAACCAAGATTTAATAATAGGTGTATTAGGCTGTATGGCTGAAAGACTGAAAACTAAATTATTGGAAGAAGAGAAATTGGTTGACGTTGTAGCTGGTCCTGATTCTTATCGCGATTTGCCTAAACTGGTAGCAGAAGTTGAAGATGGCAATAAAGCTATAAACGTTTTATTGAGTAGGGAAGAGACATACGCGGAGATTTCTCCTATGCGTTTGAATACAAATGGAGTTTCAGCTTTTGTTTCAATTATGAGGGGTTGTGATAATATGTGCACCTTCTGTGTGGTTCCATTTACTAGAGGTAGAGAGAGAAGCAGAAATCCTGAAAGCATTGTTCAAGAAGTTAGAGATTTAAGTGCTGCGGGATATAAAGAAATTACATTGTTGGGTCAAAATGTTGACAGCTATTTGTGGTTTGGTGGAGGTCCGAAAGTAGAATTTAAAAGTGCCAGCGAAGAACAAAAGAATAATGCAATAAATTTTGCCGCGTTGTTGGAAATGGTGGCCTTGGTTGATCCAAATATGCGTGTGAGATTTAGCACCTCTCATCCAAAGGATATTAGCAACGAAGTTATTTATACCATTAAGAAATACGATAATATTTGCAAGTATATACATTTGCCAGCACAAAGTGGAAACACAAGAGTGTTAGAGGCAATGAATAGAACCTATACAAGAGAATGGTATTTGGAAAGGGTTAATACAATCAGAGAAATTATTCCAGAATGTGGGATTAGTTGTGATATAATTGCAGGTTTTTGTACTGAAACTGAAGAAGAACATCAAGATACATTGAGTTTAATGGCCCTATCAAGATTTGGTTTTAGTTATATGTATAAATATAGCGAGAGACCTGGTACTTTGGCTCAAAAGAAAATGACAGATGATGTTCCTGAAGAAGTCAAATCGCGCAGATTAACAGAGATTATTACTTTGCAAAATCAATTATCATTGCAAAACAATCAAACATTTATTGGCAAGGAAGTAAGGGTGTTGGTTGATTCCTTTTCTAAGAAAAGCAAAGAAGATTTGTCGGGCAGGAATGATCAAAACATCAAGGTTGTTTTTCCAAAAGAGCATTATCAAATTGGAGATTACGTAGATGTTATAATTGAAAGAGTAACAAGCACAACATTAATAGGAAAAGCTATAAACTAATGGAACTTCAAGCAATTAAAAATAGATTTGAGATAGTAGGTAATTCACCTGCTTTAAATCATGCCTTGGAGACAGCTGTGAAAGTCGCTCCAACGGATATGAGTGTTTTGATAACCGGAGAAAGTGGAGTTGGTAAAGAATCATTTTCAAAAATTATTCATGCTTTAAGTTCAAGAAAACATGGTAATTTTATTGCAGTCAATTGCGGTGCTATACCAGAAGGAACTATAGACTCTGAATTGTTTGGACATGAAAAAGGTTCATTCACTGGCGCAACAGATGCTAGAAAAGGATATTTTGAATCGGTTAGTGGAGGTACAATCTTTTTAGATGAGGTAGGAGAATTGCCACTTGGTACGCAAGCCCGTTTATTGAGAATATTAGAAAATGGAGAGTTTATAAAAGTTGGTTCTTCTAAAGTTTTAAAAACCAATGTTAGGGTTGTAGCCGCAACAAATAGGGATTTATTGGAACGTGCAACTCAAGGAAAATTTAGAGAAGATTTATATTACCGTTTGGCTACAGTGCCAATTAGAGTTCCTAGATTAAGTGAGCGTAAGCCTGATATTGCATTGTTGTTTAGAAAATTTGCTACTAGTTTTTCAGAAAAGAACCATGCACCACTGGTACAGCTAGATGCAGATGCTCAGAATTTGCTTTCTAGTTATGATTGGCCGGGTAATATCAGACAGTTAAAAAATATAACTGAACAAATCTGTGTATTGGAAGCAGACAACAGTCCTATTACTGCCGAAATATTAAATCTTTATCTACCTCAATCAGATAAAAATTTACCTTTAGCATTTGGATCTTCCGATGGCATGTCATCGCAAGGCATGAGTGAAAGAGATATTTTTTATAAGTTTTTAATTGACATGAAAAAAGATGTCAGTGATTTGAAACGTATAGTGGTTGGATTGGTTGAAAACAGTACAAACCGCGATGAGTTTATCCAAAACAATCAAGAAGATATTAAGCATGTTTTGTACAATGATAATTATTATGGTGAAACCTATGATAAGCCAGTAATTATTCCTAGTAACACCGGTAATAACAACGTTCCTCCAATAATTCGCAGCAATGTAATAGATGTTCAGCCATTTGATGACCATGAACAAGAGAGCTTAACTATTGCTGATCAAGAATTGGATATGATTAAAAGAGCATTGCAAAGAAATAAAGGGAAACGCAATAAAGCAGCAAAGGAACTTGGAATCTCTGAGAGAACTTTGTATAGAAAAATTAAACAATATAACTTAGAATCTATTTAACAGTGAACTTTAAATTATCTATATGGTTGTTGTGCTCTTTGCTTGTAATTAGCGGATGTAAGTCATGTAGTTACAGCCTTTCAGGCATTAATATTCCGGCAGATGTTCAGAATATTAGTATTCAATATTTCGCAAATCAAGCGTCTTACGTCAACCCCAGTTTGAGCCAAAAGTTCACAGAACAACTAAAGGATAAATTTATTAGAGAAACCTCTTTAGCGATTGTTAGCCCTGAAGGCGATTTTAAAATTTCAGGATTTATTACTGAATATAAAACAGAATCAGTGGCAAGCAGCAGCAATACAGGTTCCTTGAAGAATAGGTTTACTATGACCGTTAAAGTTATATTTGAATGCCCAAAACATAAAGACATGAATTTTACTGAATCTATTAGTAAATTTCAGGAGTTTGATGCAAGTGAGACATTTCAATCAATTGAAGGACGACTTTCTGAGGATGTTAGCACTCAAATTATACAAGAGATATTTAACAAAGTGGCATTAAAGTGGTAATTAAATGAATCAAGAAAGGTTAAATGAAATATACAGAAACCCTGTCACTATAAACAATAGTGATGTTGATGATTTAAGGCAATTGGCCAAAGATTATCCATATTTTTCTAAACCATTCGAGATTTTAGCCAGATATTATTATCAAACAAACCACTATAGGTTTGAGGATATGCTTAGACAAGCGGCTATAAGGGTTCGTGATAGAAAAATACTTTATGAGTTCATTCATTCAGAAATACCTGAAGTAAAGGAGGAAAAATCTGAAATTATCCAAGAAACTGAAACCCCTGTAGTTGCAGTATCTGAGGAGAAAAACACTGAAGAAGTAAAACTTGGTTTAGATGCTTTCTTGACAGATGATGAAATATCAGTTCAATCTGAAGAAATTGAGTCAGAAGAACTAGAATTAGGCTCAGATGAAGCGGTTGAAACACCGTTTGAATTTGAGGGTACATTCAAACTTCATGAAACTGTAAATACACCTGAGGAGCAAGATATCATTGGTGAAGAAATAGCAACTGAGTTTTCATTTACCAAGTCATTTGTTCAAAATGAAGAAGCAGAAGTAAGCCAAATTGCAACAGTTGAGACTGAAGTAGAAATAGCTAAGGAAGAGCAAGGGCAAGAGCAAGAGCAAGAGCAAGAACAAGAACAAGAGCAAGAACAAGAGCAAGAAATAGAATTAATCACTGAAGAGGAAGTTGAAGAGGAAATTGCTGAAGTTGAACTTATTAATGACGAGGCAACAGAAGTGATCTCTGAAAACAGGGAAATAGAGAAAGAAGTTCATGAAGTATCGAATAAAATTTCAGAACTTGATTTGAGAAAATATCCTGTATACAGCATTGAGACATTTGTTCCTCAAACTGAAGAGCAAGCATTGCCTGAAACGGATTCATCTAAAGACTTTTTCTCTTGGCTAAAAAACCCAAAACATGCCGCTGAAACTACCGAAGTTATAGAAGAGCTTGAAGAAGATATTGCCATTGAGTCCAATGAAAAGGTAACAAAATCTTTGGATATTATAGAGAAGTTCATTTCAATAAATCCTCAAATTAGTAGGCCTAAGAAGGAATTTTTCAGTCCTGAAAATATGGCTAAAAGAAGTGAAGTGCTTGATTTAGAGTTTGTTTCAGAGACATTGGCAGAAATCTATTACCAGCAAGGAAATTTTGACTTTGCCATTAAAGCCTACGAAAAATTAAGTTTGCAAAATCCATCAAAACAATCGTTCTTTGCAGACCTTATCGATAAAATCAAAAAAGAAAGGAAATAACTATGTTAAGTATCATATTAATTATCGGAATCATAGCAGCAGCCCTAATGATCGTTATAGTTTTAATTCAAAACCCTAAAGGTGGTGGATTAGCGGCTAACTTTTCTTCAAGCAATCAAATATTTGGTGTTCAAAGAACATCTGAAGGTGTAGAAAAATTAACTTGGATCTTCGCTGCATTGATTTTGTTTGTATCACTTGCTGCAAGTTCATACAACGGACAAAAATCTACCAAAGGTGGTGAAGTAACATCAGATCCTAAAATGAAGGAATTGATGGATGCTCCAGCTCAAAAACCTACTCCAGCTCCAGCTGTTAAGTAATTATTCCTTTTTGTTTCTAATAGGTATTTGATGCCTAATTGATGGCGTATGCCAATCCTACTTTTATATTTTTAGTAAACAACTGACCGCCTAGAATACCTGCTTTATCAAACTGTTTGAAGCTAAAATCAGGTTGAAGGTTGATTCCAAATTTTCCTTTTAACAAAAACGAAAAATTGTTTTGCAGATAGATCTGAGTTCCTGTTGAATTTTTATTGGAATAATTTGCATCAACAATCATATAATCATATCCACCTAGGGTAGTATAGGTTAGCCATTCTGTAAGTTTAATTTTTATACCTACAACCAATCCAAAGCTAGCAGCATCAATAATATTCTTTGCCTTTTGCGCAGGGGAACTGTAGAAAGTTCTAGAGTCTAAATTAATCCCTAATCCCATACTAAATTTATCGCCCTTAATTATGTTTCGTCCATAGGTTGCGGTAAATACAGGCAAATCCATTCCCAATACTTTATTGGTGTCATTAAAATTATTTGTGTCTTTTTCTCCGTTTAGAAGATACCGCGCCAACCATGTTGCATCCATCCTAAAGAAACTAGGTTCCTTAAAATTTATATAGTTGAAGGTCAAACCAGAGGCGTTTAAATTCTTTCCTCTTTCGTTGATTGTTTGAGGCACTGCGCCGGCTTGAAGAAAATTCAATATTGAAATCTTCTCTTGAGCATTCAGCATATTTGCCAAGAAAAATAAAGCAATTAATAAATATTGTCTCATAAACTTTTTTAGCAAATATATTGTAATTGCCCTTTTACTTGCAATAACACATTTGTGTTAATATGAACAATTTTGAAAAAAGTGGATTAATTAGCCAGAGTAAACCATTTGTCCTCAGGTGGCATAAGGCGTAATTTCCATTCAGTAGGAAATAAGTTATTGATTCTATTGCCAGCGAACTTACCAAACCCAATAGGTATAGAATTGAATGAAAGCAATACGTATCCTCTTTCGTTACTTTGATGCATTATAGGGTTCTTGGCTAAATATTTTAAAGCATCATGGTGATCGAGTTCAACTATAGGGAAATCGCTTTCTTGTAAGAATTGGGCAAAGGGTAAGTATTCACTAGGCGCAAATCTTTTTTCTTTCAATTCCCCTATTTCTGTCCCAATAGAATTACAATATACACCAGACAAGGTTTCATTAAAGAAGCTAAAGGTATTGTTGTTTCCTCCCAGAACTTTGTTCTCGAAGCCATACAATTCAATATCTTTAGGAAGACCTTGCATCCACTCTTCTTGTTTTTTTAGAGACTTTAAATATTTTGATTGTTTATTTCCTCTTTCTGGATTTTCAAGCGTTTTATTTTGAAGCATAGAAATGAAAAAACCTTCTCCTTTTGTATAATGCGGCATGCATTGAAAATGAAAATTCTCTTTGCCGTTTATATTAAAATTAATGGGTTCAAAACCAAGTTTTATAAGCGCTTCAATTTGCTGGGTATTTTCTCCAGGATTATAGGTACATGTGCTGTAGATAATAATCCCATTAGGTTTTAAGCATTTGCTAATTGAATCTAAGATTCTTTTTTGTCTGAGCTCGCAGGTTTGAATATTATCTAAATTCCATTCGTTTATAGAAAGTGAATCTTTTCTAAACAGACCTTCACCGCTGCAAGGTGCATCAACAACTATGATGTCAAACACACCACCTAATTTTTCAAATTCACTACTATCTACATTGGTGATAATAACATTCGAGTAACCTTGTTTTTTTATGTTTTCACCTAAAATAGGAACTCTCGATTTAATGACTTCATTGCAAACCAATACATCTTCAGAATTACATAGGGATGCTATATGGGTTGATTTACCTCCAGGTGCGGCACAAAGGTCTAATATTTTAAGTGGGCCTTGAATTAGTTCTTTGGCTTTTAAAAATGCTTGCTCAAGCATCATACTGCTTGCTTCCTGTACGTAATATGCCCCAGCATGCCAAAGTGGATCTGAAGCGAAATTAGGCCGTTGGTTTAGATAATAACCTGTATCACACCAAGAAACTTTTTCTAAATTTAATGACTGCTTAAATTTATTGGCATTTATACGAATAGAAATAGGAGAATCAAGGAGCAGCGCTTGTTGAAATAAATTAAATTCTTCTTGGCCTAATTGGCCAATCATTCGTTCAATAAATTCTTTTGGAAGCATCATTTTTTTGTCAAGGTGATACCACCTAATATTAACATCATTCCACCAAGTTGAAACACACCTATAGGTTCTCCATCAATTAGGCCCCACATATAGGCAAAAACGGGTATAAGATATGTCACCGAAGCTGCGAATAGAGCGGAGGTTTTTTGTATTAGTTGATTGAAAACAATTAAAGATGCAGCTGAACCTATCACACCAAGAATTAAGATGTATAATAAAGCTGGTAAAGCTGAGACTTGCATGGCTGTTTGAAATGCTCCGTGGTAAATACCAATACATAATGCAGGTATGGCGATTAGGGTAAGAGGAACCATACTATTTACAATCGGCGAAAGGTGGTTTAGTTTTGATTTAATTACATTGACATTGATGCCATATAAAAGGGCTGCCAAGATTACTTTAGAACAAGGTAAAATGTAACTGGTTTGAAAACTAATACCAGCACTACTTTTTGATAAAATTAAAATTAATGCACCGACTAGGCCAATAAGAATACCGATAAATTGCTTGACTTTAAAAAGCTGTGAAAACAAAATAACGCCGAATATAAGGGCGAAAAATGGAGTCATTGCATTTAAAGCACCAGACAAGGAACTAGGAATATCAGCACCAGCACTAGCAAATAAATATGCAGGTATAAAATTACCGATGGTTCCTGAAATGGAAAGATATAGCCAATCTTTAGAACTTAATTGTTTATAGGATTTTAAGAAGAAGAATACTGCAACACTGCCGGCAAAGACCAACCTTAGAGAAGCCAATTGCATTGGTTCAAAGGAAACAAGTCCTTTCTTCATTAACATGAAAGCGCTGCCCCACACGAAACCAAGGAAAAGGAGGGTAATTATGGTTTTGGGTTCAAATTTCACCGCACAAAAGTAATTAAAACAATAGAATTTTAGCGGGTTTGAATAATATATTCAGATATAACTTGGTTTAAGAATTTTTCCTTGTCTTCTGGTATTTCTGAAACTTCAAGTAAAGAAGCAACTTTTAATATCATTTTGTCAAGGGCAGTTTGATGGGCTTGGTTATTGTATTTTTTAAGCCTGAATAAAAGTTTTTTAATCAATAAAACATCCTGTTCAGATAGTCGTTTTACAAACGGGTATTTAAGTTTATCCGTTTCAATAAAACGTTGATTTAGTTTTTCAATATCATTCAGTGTAAATTGGTAAGTATTGAGTGTTTTAATGACACAAGTGCCGGCAATAATATCACCAATTCTTTGTCCATTTTTATTGCTGGAAATTAGAAAAAAAGCAATTCCTCCCAATGATAAGTATATATCAATTAAACGGGTTGACCAACGGCAAAACAGATCATAAAACTCAAGTTCAGCGCCATTAATTTTGATAATTTTTATTCCCATAGCTTTTTTCCCAAGGCTTTGTCCTTTTAATAGTATTTCACTAAATAGGGAGTAGAAGCTAAGTATGATAAAGGCAATTAACTCGATAACGAGTTCATGGATGTTTATAAAAACAAAGTCAAAAACTGCGATTGCTATAATTAGCATTGCGCACATCAAAAGAAAATCAATTAAGAATGCAAAAATTCTATGCCTAATGCCGGCCAATTCATAATCAATTTTTACATTTTGGGCAGTATTGATTTCTATGGTCTGCAAGTATAGACTTAGTATTGTTCGTTTTCGTTCGGGAAATCACTCGATTTCACATCAGTGATATACGACTCAACGCTGGTTTTTATATTTTCATATAAATTTAAATAGCGGCGCATAAAACGTGGTGAAAAGTCTTTATTAATTCCAAGCATATCATGAAGAACCAATACTTGACCATCAACGCCACCGCCAGCACCGATACCGATTACAGGAATTTTAAGCATTGAAGCTACTTTCTCTGCCAACTCAGCTGGGATTTTTTCAAGAACCAAAGCAAAACAACCTGCATCTTGAAGAAGCAAAGCGTCTTTAATTAGTTTATCTGCTTCATCTTTATCTACGGCTCTAACTGCATAGGTTCCAAATTTATAAATACTTTGTGGGGTTAAGCCCAAATGCCCCATAACAGGTACACCAGCACTAATGATTCTTTTTACTGATTCACAAACTTCTTCGCCACCTTCTAGTTTGATTGCATGCGCACCACTTTCTTTCATTATACGAATGCTGCTGTTTAAGGCTTCTTTGCTGTTTCCTTGGTAAGAACCAAATGGAAGATCAACCACAACCAAAGCTCTTTTAACAGCTCTAATTACAGAAGATGCATGGTAAATCATTTGGTCTAATGTAATTGGAAGCGTTGTTTCGTGTCCAGCCATCACATTACTGGCGCTATCGCCAACAAGGATAACATCTATACCAGCGTCATCAATTATTTTTGCAAGTGAAAAATCATAAGCCGTTAGCATGCTTATTTTTTCACTTCTTTGTTTCATTTCCTCTAGGGTGTGGACCGTTACGCGTTTTGCTGGTCTATTAGGTGTTACCGACATGGTTTATTTTATTGTTTAAAAAAATCAGAGCTCAACTTAAGAAAAATTATTCCAACCTTGAGCCGTTAATTTATGTTTGTTGTTCGATTTGCTAATTAAATGCAAGCCTTCGTGTTCTGCAACTGCGTGACCGATTATGCTTAAGTCTAATTCTTTTTTAAGCACTTCGTAATGGTCTTGCGAAACTGTAAATAGCAATTCGTAATCTTCACCTCCATTTAGGGCCGCAACAGTTGGGTCAATTCCCAAATCTATGGCTCTTTGGTAAGCGATAGGGTCTATTGGCAATTTGTCTTCATAAATTGTAAAGCCAACATTGCTTTGTTTGGCTAAATGTTGAATTTCACTTGATAAACCATCGCTAATGTCTATCATAGAACTTGGAACTATGTTTAATCCGTTTAATATTTCAACTATATCGACTCTGGCTTCAGGTTTTAATTGGCGTTGAATGATGTAATCATTGCCTTCTAAATCTGGTTTAAAGTCTGGCTTTTCAAGGAAAATTCGTTTTTCTCTTTCTAGAATATGTAAGCCTAAATAAGCTGAACCTAGGTCACCTGTTACAACCAATAGGTCGCCTTCTTTACAACCAGAACGATAAGTTACTTTTTCTTTGGCTACTTCACCATAGCAAGCGATGTTTATTATTAAACCTTTAGAGCTTGAGGTAGTGTCTCCACCAATTAAATCAACTTTATACAGATTACAAGCAGCTAGAATACCAACATATAAATCTTCAATAGCTTCAAGAGAGAAGCGGTTGCTCATGGCCAAACTAACCACAATGTGGGTAGCTTTTCCATTCATTGCAGCAATATCACTGATGTTGCTGACAACTGCTTTGTAACCGAGATGTTTGAGTGGTGTATAGGTTAAATCGAAATGTGCACCCTCTACCATCATATCGGTGCTTAGTAGATTATAGGTTTGGCCATTATCAATTACAGCAGCATCATCGCCAATGCCTTTAATGGTATTGGAATTAAAAGTTTTAACGTTTTTTGATAGATGATCTATCAGCGCAAATTCACCTAGTTCACTTAATTCAGTTCTAGCACTATTTTCAAACATAATGCAAAACTAAACAAATATCAGCAAATCAAACGTGCTGATTAATAAATTAGAGAATTGAAAAGGAAATTTATTGAACGCTAATTGGAATATTACAACTGTAATAAACAACACCTGGAGAACATTGGCCGTTCTTTACACTTTTTTGGTATTTAACCGTAAAGTTCATGTTATCGCTTCCAAGTGTGCCAGTGGTTACTAAATCGTTGAGCAATCCAATTGGGAAAGTTCCGTCAGAATCTTTTGCTGTTACACTCATACCCAAAGGGTTGCTTGTGCAAATTTTATAGTCCTTACCATTGTTTTTAATCTTGGTATGCAAGTAGGCAATTTGTGAAGGATTGGTAGCGTCTTCAATAAAAAAAGTTACTTTATAAGTAGAGTTTTTATTAAGCGTAACACCACCAACGTTTGGTTGTTTTGGACCTGGACCATCTGGATCGTCGTAACTTGCAACTTCAGCAGATGAATCTGTGGTATTGGTGAAGAACACCATGAAAGAGGTTACTGTATCTTGAACACCGGCAGGCAAAGTAACATTTGTGTTTGTGTTGCTGTCGTTATCCTCTTTAGAACAAGCAATGAAAGTAACTGATAAACCTAAAATTAGGGCAAATAGTAAATTTGATTTTTGCATATTTGTATGTAATTGTGCAAAAATAGTCAAAAAGCATGCCAAGAGCAATTTTTGACCAAAAAATTTATTTATCAAAAAAATAACTAGTATAAAAATACTAGAAAGACTTATTCAGCCTCAGCTTCAACGGTTTCTACTTGTGGAACCATACGTTTAAGTAGGTTTTCTATACCAGCTTTAAGGGTAAAAGTAGAAGAAGGACAACCACTGCAGCTTCCTTTCATAACCACAGTAACCACACCATCTTTAAATGATTTGAAGCTAATTGCGCCACCATCCATTTCAACTGCTGGTTTCACATGGTCATCTAAAAGACGTTTAATTTTTATTTCAATTTCACCTTCTTCTTCAGGGGTAAGATTTTTATTGCTTGAAATTATTTCTTTGCCATTTTCGATGTAATTTTTGATGAATTCGCGGATTACAGGAATATGCTCAACCCATTGTTCATCTGGCAATTTGGTAATAGAAATAAAATTATTCATGATAAACACACCGTTTGCAAATTTGAAAGTATCAAAAATTTCAACAGCAAGAGGCGAGTTACCTTCAGCTTTTTCGCGGGTTCTATAATCGACGCTGTCGTTAGGTAAAATCATTTTACTAACAACAAATTTCATACTATCCGGATTAGGGGTAGCTTCGGCATATATAGTTACAAAATCACTCATTTTATTTCTTATTTAGAATTATTCTACAAAACTACGGATAAGAAATGGAATTTTGTATAAGTTTCGCTTATACAGTTAATGTTTTTTGAAATAGCTTTAATTTTTATTTAAAAAATTAGAAGAATCTGAAACACAAGCCAAATTCAAATGCTGAGCCTTTTATTTGGGTAGAGTAATTTGGAGCTTCACTTATAGTAGGCCTAATTACAGGCGATGAATTTGCTGAATACAAACTGTACATTGCCATTACCCCAAGTCTTTTCCAAAAATAGTAGCGCAATTTTCCACCCACTCTTACAATGCCACCTTTAGATTGGTAAGTGTAATTGGCATTCCCAACTTTTTCAGAATAGCTTACCCCAAAGGAACCAATAGAACCGTATAATGAAAAATCTGTTCTTTTACTGCTGAACAAATGGTAATTCAAGTCGAAAGTAAATTCAGATGTTTTAACACTTAATGGCTTGTTATTTTCTGTGTTAAATCCATAAAACTTTTTAGAATCTACATTAAATAAATCATTGCCGGTGCTTAAACCAATACCCCATTTGTTGGATATGCCGTATTCAATAAAGAGAGGGTCTCTTACACCGTCCATGTCACTATTGACCATCGAATGCGTAAAATTGTTACTGGTTGAATAATTTGCCCTTGTGCTGCCTTCGGAAATACTTAATAGAAAACTTCCTTTTTTGAAGGATTGGGCATTTGATATTAATACACTAGAAACTAAAGCTATAAATAAACAGATGTGCTTAATTGATTTCATAATTTTGTATTTTACAAAACAAATATACACAAAATTTAAAAATTACAATTTACCACAACAAAGCCAAAGCTTCTTTTGCAAGTTCTTTATTGAGCAATTCTTTTG
>JAOASJ010000024.1 GCA_030158725.1 Bacteroidia bacterium | reverse complement strand
TGAGTATAGAGAACTTAAAATCGAATTTGAACTTTAGTGTTTACCCAAATCCGAATGCAGGGGTGTTTGAATTAAGTGCTGATGAAGTTATAGAACAAGTTGAAGTTTTGAATGTGGCCGGTCAAGTAGTACAGAAATTTGATGCAGGAAGCAAGCAAATGAAGATCGATATTCAGTCATTAAGCGATGGCGTTTACTTTATTCGTGTTCAAATAAACGGATACAGCAGCGTTGTTAAGGTGATAAAGCAAGGATAGTTTTTTTAATTAAATTGTGAGAGTTAACCCCACGCCAGTATTGGTGTGGGGTTCTTTTTAAAGCTAAATTTAAAGACATTTTTTCATCGGCTAAAAACTGATTTTAATCAAATATAGTACTTTGTATTGCATAGTACTAAAATTTTATATATGTTTGCAGCATGGATTTGGAGAATACACAATCGCAGATGCGGAAAGGGATATTGGAGTATTGCATTATGTGCATTATTGACAAGAAGGAATGCTATGCGTCGGATATCATTGACCGTATGAAAGAAGCCAAATTAATTGTGGTGGAAGGAACCTTGTATCCTTTATTAACCCGATTGAAAAATGCAGGCTTATTGAATTATAAGTGGGAAGAATCGAAGTCGGGACCACCGAGAAAATATTACACCTTAACCACAGAAGGTGAAGAATTTTTAGAAGGCATGCATGCCACTTGGAGTGAGTTGAGCGGCGCAGTAAACAAAATATTAAAAAACAAATAAAAACACCATTGATTATATGAATAAAATCATTTCAGCCAACATTAACGGATTTGTCTTTCAGATAGACGAATTGGCTTACACCAAATTAAAAGCTTATTTAGACATGATTAAGCAAAAAGTTGGCAATACCGAAGTTGCTCAAGACATTGAGAACCGCATAGCGGAATTGTTTAGCGAGCGCTTAAAAAATGGAAGCACAGCAATATTCGACCAAGACGTTGATGAGGTGATGCATCAAATAGGCAAGCCAGAACAATTTGGCGCCGAAGAGCAAGAAGAAAAAGCAGATGGAAGCTCTTCAAGTACAGCTTATCAAGAACCGCTTAAACGCAGATTGTACCGCGATGCCGACGATAAAGTAATTGGCGGTGTATGTAGTGGTATAGCGACGTATTTCGGATTAGATCCCGTGATTATCCGTTTGGCTTTTGCCGGTGCCTTGTTCTTTTTTGGTTCAGGTGTGGTCTTGTATATTTTGTTGATGATTGTTTTGCCCAAAGCAGAAACCCCAGCACAAAAATTAGAGATGCGCGGCGAGCCGGTCGACTATAAGAATGTATCAAAAACAGTTGAGAAAGAATTTAAAGATGCGTTTTCAAAATACAAACCTGAAGTAAAAACAGGTGTAGAGCGTTTTGTTGAAATTGCTGTTAAAGTAGGAATGATTATTTTGCTCATCTTTTTAGTGAGTGTATTTATTCCAGGCTGCTTCGGTTTAATTACTGGCATTGGCGTCGCCTCATGGACTTTCCCTGCATTAAGTGCATTTTTATTTACCAGTACTACTGAATCGTATTTGATCTTATTGGGCTTGGTTTTGTTTATCATAGTTCCACTGTTTGGGGTCTTGTATGCCATACTAAGAATCTTGTTTAAAATTAGACCCTTGCACAAAGCCATCAGTATTGGTTTGTCTTTAATTTGGTTTACCGGATTTTGCATATTGGCTTATAGTACGTACAATATTGGCAAACAATTTTCTAATGTAAACAAAGTGCTAGAAATTGATACTTTGCCAACAGTTGGCTACCAATCAAATTTAATTGTGAAAGTTGATAACTCTGATTTTGCCTATGGCCAAGAAAGTTTGGTGCGAATCAATGGGGTTAAAATGAACTTTAAATACAAGAATGAAGATGGAACTGTAGATGATATTAATTCACCAGAAGAATTGCATGAGTTTTTAGACCGTAAGGTTGGAGAAAATGTGCATTTGAGAATTGTTCAAGGGTTTTCTGCTAAGCCAGTTTTGAAAATTAAAAAGCAGTCAAGGGGTTTAGACAAGAGCAATGCATTTATGAATGCAGAGCAAATAATTTATGAGTACACGTTTAAGGATTCAGTGTTGAATTTGTCTCCAAATTTCACCTTAAGCACCAACCAATTATGGCGCAATCAAAAAGTGATTATGACATTAGAAGTGCCAAGAAATTACAATTTGTTGGTTGATCCAAGCTGTGAAAATATATTGGAAACCAATGAGCATTTTGAAATGGAATTTGGCAAGTATATGCACATTGATAAATTGCAAAAAGGAGAGGATGAAGAAGAATAGATAGGCATTCATTCGATTAGCTCCGTAGGAGCGTTATTATGCTTGCCCTGTAGGGGCTGAATTATTATAGCCCCTGTACCAGAGCTCCTTTAAGTCGCACGGTACGGGGTAAACAAAAATCCAAACAGGTTAACGAGCTCTGAAGGAGCGAAATTATAAAATGTTCAAAAGCATTGTGATTTCATACATGCAAAATTGATGTTAAAATTAAGAAACCACATCCGGAAACGGGTGTGGTTTTTTTTATTGCCCCAATTCCACACGCATGCTGTTAAGCATTTTGATGATGCTGTCGATATTCAGCTCTTCGGTTTTGGCATCAGAGATGTTGAGGGTGCAAACGAATTCCCAGATTTCTAAAACATCGGCATGTTTAACTTTATAAGCTTCGTATTGTTTGTTGTCGGAATGCAGTTCGAGAAATTGAGCTTTTTTATAAACCCTTTTGTAAACGATGCCTTCATCGCGGGTTACCAAAACATAGGTGCTGCCATCTTTAATGTCTTTAATGGACTCTAAAAATTTACCTACCACAAAACAGCCGGGTTTAAGCGGGGGCATAGAATCGCCTTTGATTGGGAAGGCGCGGTGTTTGCCAATAATTTTAAAAGGCAGGTTCATGTTTGGAAGCTTTTCAAAGTATTCAGGATCGGCATAACCATTTAAATATCCTGCGGAAGCTTTAACGGTAACCACTTCTACCAAATCGTTGTTGTTTTTATCGAGCACGATTGGGAATAGCAAACGGTTTTCACCCACTTTGATCATGGAGGCCAAATCAAATTTTCTAAGGTCGGCACGGATAAGTGCATCGATGGCGATGTGGTAAAGCTTAGACAATTTAATTAAAATATCTATAGGCGGATCGCAGCGTTCTTCTTCATAAGAGCCTATGCGCGCTCTGGTGATGTCGAGTTTGTCTGCCAATTGTTCCTGTGACCAAGATTTTAATTGGCGTAAATGCCTGATGTTGCTCGCAATATGTTTCATGCTAAAATATTTAGCACAAACATACTAAAATTAATAGTAAATTGCAAACGGTTTTTTTGTTCGAACATAGGTTCTGAAAAATCGCCATTTTTAAACCTGCTTAAGGCAAAGGTCAATGAAAATAAAAAACTGTTTGGAGACGGTTGGTGCGTTTTTAGAATACAAGAGGTAAGTATGAAATAAATAGTGGGAGAATATTCTGTTGTTTATTTCATGCTTGTCTTTTTTACTGTTTGAATAAACTTATAGATGTTGCGTACTGCGTTTTATTAGGCTAGAGTTAAATAGCAAGTGTAAAGTCTTAAAATGAGGCTAAGGGGAGAGCTGTTTTGAATTCGGAAAGGCCCACCGTCACAAAGTTATGGTGGACGAGGCTCCCAAACTGAAGCGGTAGCCCTGTTTTTAATGGGGCAATACATTTGCAATTTGGGCAAGGCGGAACGGCAGTAAGCCCTTGGGCAAGCAGCAAATGCTGACCCATGAAAACAGGCTATAGTGAAAGTTGGGATAAGCCTCCATTAAAAATAAAATAAAATAACGAAACGACGAAGCATCACGAATACAAACTAAACCCTACTTCGTTCACCATAGTGAAACGGAGGTGAAGACCCTAAACCCTAACCCCTCAGAAATGGACCGTCAAATTGTGCATATCGACCTCGACTCGTTTTTCGTTTCTGTAGAA
>JAOASJ010000023.1 GCA_030158725.1 Bacteroidia bacterium | reverse complement strand
CGAGCTTGCGAGCAACCCGACCCTGCGAGCCTGAATAGGCGAGCACCCGAAAAGCCCCTTATGAAACCGCATAAAATCATTTACGACTTGGAGTGCGAGGTTTACGCAGAAAAAAAAGCGCAGTGTACTCCTGTACATGAGCATTTTTTTTCGAGAAAACCGAAGCAATCCGAGTTGTAAATGATTTTATTTTGAGATGTAGCCTTTCATGATTCCACGGTCGGAAGCCTTAATAAACTGCAAGATTTCGTCCCTCTCAGGAGTAGCTGGCATGTTGGCTTCGATGTGGGAAATGGCTTTGTTGTTGTTTAAGCCACGCACATAAAGGGTTCTATAAATTTCTTGAATTTCAGCGATTTTGTCTGGAGTAAAAGCACGGCGTCTTAGACCGATTGAATTTACACCCTCGTAACTTAGTGGTTCACGCGCAGCCTTGGTGTAAGGCGGCACATCTTTACGCACCAAGCTACCACCGCTAATCATTGCATGGCGACCGATGTGAACGAATTGGTGAACCAAAGTAGCTCCGCCTAGAATGGCAGATTCGCCAATTACAACGTGACCTGCAACTTGGGTGCTGTTGGCTAGAATAACATTGTCACCAATTACACAATCGTGTGCCACGTGGCTGTAAGCCATAATCAAACAGTTTTTACCAATTTCAGTTTGTCCTCTGTCTTTGGTACCGCGGTTAATGGTAGCACATTCGCGGATGGTGGTATTATCGCCAATGATGGTAAGAGAATCTTCCCCATCAAATTTTAAATCTTGTGGTATTGCGGAGATGATGGCACCAGGAAATATTTTTACATTTTTTCCAATTCTGGCACCTTCAAAAATGGTAACACCTGAACCTATCCAGGTACCTTCTCCAATTTCTACATTTTTATGAATGGTAACGAAAGGATCGATTACCACGTTTTCTGCAACCTTTGATTGCGGATGAACATATGCTAGGGGTTGAATCATTTTTCAGTAATTACTCTATATACAATTTTGGAGGCCTTAGCCCCCAAAAGAAATTTATTTTATTTTAACAATTTGCGCCATCATTTCTGCTTCGCTAACCAATTTCTCACCAACGAAACATCTACCACGCATTAAGCATATTCCTCTTCTTACTGGTTCTAGCATTTCAAGCTTCATCACCAAGGTATCTCCAGGAACCACTTTATCTTTAAATCTTGCTTTGTCAATTTTCAAAAACAATGTTGTGTAGTTTTCAGGATCTTCAACTTCACTTAAGATAAGTACACCACCTGCTTGAGCCATAGCTTCTAATTGCAATACACCTGGGAAAATTGGATCTCCAGGGAAGTGGCCATCAAAGAAGTATTGGTCGCCCGTAATGTTTTTTATAGCAATAACGTAGGTTGGTGTCTTTTCTAAAATTTTATCTACCAATAAGAACGGATGCTTGTGTGGTAAAAACTTAGAAATTTCTTTGTATTCATATAAAGCTTTAACATTCGGATTGTATACCGGAGCATCGCTGTTATTTTTCTTTCTAGTCTTTTTAATTAAGGCTTTAATTTTTCTTGCAAAGGCAACGTTAGAAGCGTGACCAGGACGGGCAGCCATAATTTGCGCTTTGATTGGCATACCAATTAGAGCTAAGTCACCAAGTAAGTCAAGTAATTTGTGACGGGCAGGTTCATTTTGGAATCTCAATTCCAAATTGTTCAAGATACCTTCTTTTCTAACTTCAACTTTTGGTTTATTGAACACTTTGGCCAATCTTTCCATTTCCTCATCTTCAACCACACGGTCAACAATAACGATGGCATTGTTCAAATCGCCACCCTTAATTAAGTTGTTGTTCAGCATCATTTCCAATTCGTGAAGGAAGCAGAAAGTTCTACAGCTAGAAATTTCTTTTTCGAACTCATTCAAATTGGTAATGGTTGCGTGTTGGCTACCAAGAACGGGACTGTTATAATCAACCATTACCGTTGCGCGGTAATCGTCTAATGGCATAGCCACCATTTCAATATGGTTTTGGTTGTCGTTGTAATGTACGTTTACTGGAATATGAAAATATTCACGTTCGGCATCTTGTTCAACGATTCCTACAGACAATAAAGCATCAACGAAAGGTTTAGAACTTCCGTCCATAATTGGCATTTCAGGACCGTCTATTTCTAATAATACGTTGTCAATTTCCAAGCCAACCAAAGCAGCTAAAGCATGCTCTACGGTACTAACACGTGCACCGTTCTTTTCTAAAGTTGTACCTCTTGAAGTATCAACTACCAATTCGCAATCAGCTTCAATAATCGGCTGACCTTCTAAATCGGTTCTTTGAAATTTATACCAATGGTTGACAGGTGCGGGAGAGAAAGTCAAATTTACAACAGCTCCAGTGTGCAGACCAACGCCTGAAACGGTTATTGAATTCTTTAGTGTCGTTTGTTTCATTTTGATGTTAATTCTTTTATGCGTTTTTCAAGTTCTTTTATTCTATTTTCAAGTTGAGGCAAATTGCGCAAGATGACTTGGCTTTTGAATGCCTCTTTAATTGGCATAGCGGGACTGCCAATAAATTGTTGATTCGGTTCTTTAATGGTTTTAGGGATACCACTTTGACCACCAATTTGTGTTCCATCGGCAATGGTTATGTGGCCAACGATACCAACTTGAGCACCTATCACACACCCCTTACCTACTTTGGTACTTCCTGCAACACCGCTTAGGCCGGCAATTACAGTATTTTCACCAATTTCAGCATTGTGTGCAATTTGTACCATGTTGTCTAGCTTTACCCCTTTTCTGATAATGGTTGAACCCATAGTAGCTCGGTCAAGACAGCAGTTAGACCCTGTTTCCACATTGTCTTCAATGATTACATTCCCTATTTGAGGAATTTTAGCGTAGGTACCATCTGGTGTAGGCGCAAAACCAAATCCATCGGAACCTATTACTGTTCCAGCATGAATGATACAATTGTTACCGACATGGCAATCGGAGTATAATTTAACCCCTGAGTAAAACAAAGTATTGTTTCCGATTTTTGCTTTTTTACCAACAAAAACATGGGGGTATAATTGGGCATTATCGCCAACAATGGCATCGTCTTCTATAACAACATAAGGACCGATAAACACATTTTTGCCAATGCTTGCTGATTCAGCAATTATGGCTGTTGGGTGTATACCTTCTCTTTGTTGGTGGGGGTTAAACCAAGCATTTAAGACCATACAAAAACCATAGTATGGCATTGGATGTCTAATGATGGTGCATTGAACAGGTTTTTCTAAAACCAAATCATTTGAAACAATAACCACTGAAGCTTTTGTTTCATAAATAAAGTTGAGGTATTTGGGATTGGCTAAAAAACTAACTTGACCTTCAGAGGCTGTTTCAATTTTTCCAGCAGCAAACACAGTTGCAGAAGCATCACCTTCAATGCTACCTTGTATAAGTTCTGCTATTTGAGCGGCATTTATCTGCATAAATCTATCCTGCGAAGATAAGGCTTAGCGGTAATAGCATAAATAATATTTTTTAACAGTCTGATTCAAAGCTTTTAAGTTGTAATTATCGCTTGCATCTGTAACGTCTAGAACCTCTCCCGACTTTTTCAATATTCGAATACCAGTACTCTTTTCCACTTTATACGCATCGTTGGCCAGGGTATTCATGGAAGCAAAATAGATCCCTTGTTCTGGTTTTAGTTTAAATTTCTTTACCATTTGTTCTTGCATTTCGGCTACTTCCTTCATTGGAATGACCTTAGATGAAAGTTGAATTTTAGGTAAATTTCTATTCACTAAATTTTTCGCCAATAAAGCCAATACTTTATCGTCGCAAAACTGCCAATTTTTAATGGCGGAAATCACATCTGAATCGTCCAATTGTATGAATTGATTCAACACATTTGGGTCTTCCATAAATTGCTTAACATCGATGTGGTTTTTCAAAAAGAAATCGAGGGCTGGAGAAGCATACAATTGCATCCCCTCTTTCGACACTTCTGCTGCTCTGCGCATAGTATTTGTAAGCAAAACATCGGCAGCTACAACTGTTTTATGCAGGTATACTTGCCAGTACATTAAACGTCGGGCAATAATGAATTTTTCAATGCTGTAAATCCCTTTTTCTTCTACAACCAATTCATCGTTTACAACATCCAACATATGGATGATTCGTTCCGACCCAATTATACCTTCGCTCACGCCAGTGTAAAAACTGTCGCGTCCCAAATAATCAAGGCGGTCCATGTCCAACTGACCTGAAATTAATTGATGTAAAAATGCCTTTTTGTAACGGTTGCTAAAAATCTGAATACACAGGTCCAATTTGCCTTTGAATTGTTTGTTCAATTCCTGCATCATCATCATTGAAATGCTTTCATGAGGAACTGAGTGAATTAAAGTATGTTCAAGTGAGTGGCTGTATGGGCCGTGACCAATGTCGTGCAGCAAAATAGCACAGTATAAAGCCTCTGCTTCGGCATCAGAAATCTTTACATTTTTTTGTCTCAAAGTGAACACAGCATTCATCATTAAATGAAGGGCTCCGAGAGCGTGGTGGAAGCGAGAATGGGTTGCTCCAGGGTAAACAATTTCAGTCATACCCAATTGACGTATACGTCTGAGCCTTTGAACAAAAGGGTGCTCAATGAGGTCGTAAACCAATTTACTTGGAATACTCAAAAAACCATAGACAGGGTCGTTTATAATTTTACTTTTGTTCATTATCTGCAAAATTGACGATTAATTGTCATATTTCATTCATTTAGTTGCTTTAATCTTATTAAAAGAATACATTTGTATAATTGAAAAGAGCGCTACTCATATTACTCTTAATTTCCTCTAATTTTATATCTGCCCAGAAGACCAATTCAGGGACAGAGTTTTGGATGGGCTTTATGGAGAATTACACCACGAGTGGGCATACTTTGAGGTTGTATGTTTCTTCAGGTTTCAATTCAAAAGTCTTAATTCAAATGCCTGGCATTAGTTATTACGACACTATATATGTTCCCAAAGACAGCGTTCGCATAGCCTATATCCCTGTATTAAAAGGCGAAAATAATTTATACGATTCTGTCGACAACAAAGGAATTTACATCAAATCAGATTATCCAATCTCAATTTCTGCAATGAACTTGAGTGCTGCAACAACCGATGCCAGTATTGTATTGCCACTGGCAAACATCCCTTATGCGGCGACATATGTGGTAGGAAATCCAAATCCTTCGCTTAACCAAGTTTTATTGATAGCTGCAGCAGATTCAACATTGATAAGCATTTCAGGGGTTAATTCCATCACAAAAAATACACTTAGACCACAATCGGGTACCTACACAATCAAATTGAATAAAGGTCAAACCTATATGCTCGGGTCTACAAATAATTTAAGTGGGTCAGTCATTAAAGTTCTAAACAACAAAAAACTTATAGCTTTTTCAGGCGACCGTTGCAGTGCTTGGCCTTGCGGCGCTTGCGACCATCAATACGAGCAAGTGCTTCCAAATGATGTATTAGATACCGCATACACCATACCACCACATTTCGGACACACCAATGGCTATTTTTTAAAATTCGTCCCACTAGACACTGCCACCACTTTGAAAATAAATGGCCTAACTTATTCGAATGTTTCTAGGAAAAATCCATTGATAATAAATGTGAAAGGTGATAGTGGTTATTACGCCTCTTCAAATAAACTCTTCCATACCTATCAATTCTTAAAGGGCGCTACTTGCAATGGTTATGTAACATCAGGTTATGGCGACCCTGCCATGCTTGAAATGGTGAGCACCAAACACTTTGGACAAAGCGCATTGTTCAGCACGGTTAACTCTACCAATTTACGCGACCATTTTGTGAGTATTGTTATTCCAACTTTTGCAAAAAACAATGTTTACCACAATAAAACGAAAGTAGATTCATCCGAATTCAAAAACTTCCCCTATGCAAGGTCATTTTCTTATGCTGAGTTAAAAATTAACGATGGACTTCACTTATTGGAATGCAGCGATGGGCTTTTGGCTTATTGTTATGGTATAGGCACCTACGAATCTTATCTTTACTTAGCGGGTTTTAGTTTACCTAATTTTGACCTAGACTTTAAAGATTCAGTTGTAACTTACGATTGCAAAAACAAAACCATCAAAATGCAATTTAAGGCCGAATCGAGCAAGACACTTAAAAAGTATACTTGGACATTTGGAGATGGTTATACAGGCTCAGGTACACCAGTAAGCCATCAGTATTCAAATACAGGGTTTTATACAGTAAAATTGGTGGGGGAAGATTTTAGTGGTAAAAAAGATTCTATCACAAAGAACATTAAAGTTGATTACCCATTATTCGACCCAGTAAGAAATAAAATTATATGCGGTATTGACACCGTTAAATTTGAAGAGAACAATCCATTTTTCACCAATTTCAAATGGCAAGACAGCAGCACATCCAACACCTTCAGGGCTTGGGATAACAAAAGCATTTGGGTTACAGCAACAGATACTTCAGGTTATTGTCATTTTGTTGACACAGGAAAAGTCAGCAAGATAGATGTTTTGTCAAATATCTCTATTGACACAATAGACAACTGCTTCAAGTTAAACAGATTTAAATTTAAAGAAGCCACCAACATCTTCGCTGATCAAATTTACCACAAAGCATGGGTTTTTAATTGGCAGACTATTTGGGACCAAGGTGAAATAGATGTTCACTTTCCTATGCCAGGAAAATATAAAGTTTACTATGATGTTTATACCAAACAAGCCAATTGCAAAGCGCGTTTCCCAATCGATATTATAGTTTATCCCAATGCAAAAGTTTTCCCTAAAGTAAAGGGTGAAGAATTTTGTTCTAATAAACCAATTTTCTTATATGACAGTTCCCAAATAGTAACAGGGGAAATAGTAAAAGTAAAATGGGATTTCAGTGATAACACCAGTATAACGAGCGATTCACTTAAAACTTTTAAAACCTTTGTTTATGACACAAATAGTGGCGAAGTGGTTCGATTTTACAATCAAATAACCATTTCAGACCAAAAATGCCAAGACACAGCACTTTATGCCGTTAAAGTTTGGCCAAAACCTTTGGTCGACTTCACATTAAATACCGCAGACACTCTTAAATGTTTACCTTCTGCTCGTTGGACCTTTAGCAGTACAACAAATATTGCAACGGATTCATTCGATTTAAAATGGGATTTTGGCAATGGAAACAAAAGCACTGCCCACACCATTAAAAACTTTAGATACAATACCGTTGGCAAATACAAAGTAAAATTATTAGCGATCTCACCATTTGGTTGCAACGACTCCATAACGAAAAACTTAGAAGTCATCCCTGTTCCTAAGGCCGGTTTCTACTCCCCTGACACCGCCAAATGCCTTAAAGACAATTTGTTTACCCTCATTGATTCATCGAAAGGACAATACTTAAATTATACTTGGTCGCTCGATGAAAACCAAACTGACACAGGCAAACGAATTGATTCCTTGCGTTACCAAACCTATGGAATTAAAACCATTAAATTATTGGTAAAAAGTTCAATTCCAGGATGCTCTGATTCAGTTACACATTACTTAAATGTTTTGCGCAATCCTTTGGCAAAAACAACTGTCAATAAAGACACCCAATGCTTGAATGGAAACTTATTTAATTTTAGTCAAAATAGCACCTATTACAATGGAGGAGCTAAGACTCATACATGGCTAGACAGTGGTAAAACAGTTGGTTCCAACAGCAGTCTTAACAACTACAGCTTTAAAGATTCAGGACGTTATAAAATTATTTATGCTACAACAGACCAAGAAGCTTGCAGCGATACAAGTTTCATTTGGGTTTGGGTATCTCCTAAAGCCACAGTAGACTTCACAATCAACGACAGCATACAATGTTTTGCCCCTAATAAATTTATTTTCAAAAGCAGCAGCAATCCAGATTTAAAGTCCTGGTTCTTCAACAACAATTTGAGCCAATCGTCTACCACCGATAGTTTTATTTTGCTAAACATCAGCAAAGGCAAACACAGTATAAAACTAATTTCCAAAACGCCTGATGCATGCAGAGACAGTATTGTTAAGTCGGTATTTGTATTGGATAAACCCATTGCAAAAATCACCGTCAATCAAGATTCTCAATGCTACAACAAACAAGCATTTTCAATTAAAAACAGTTCTAGCGTAATAGGCGATAAAATTGATTTCAAACAATTCACATACGGCAGCAACAGTTACCCGAATGTTGACAGCCTATCCGCTTATACCTTCAACAGCATTGGTAAAAAAACCATAAAACTAACTATCCATACCCAAGAGTCTTGTTCTGATAGCAGCAGTATTGATGTCTATGTTCTTGAAACACCAGATGCCCAAATTATTGGCGACAGCATTTGTCTATATGCAACTGCAAATATTAAATCGAACCAAACCGCAGGCGCGACTATAAAAACTTGGAACTGGGATTTAGGCGACGGAAAAACATCAAATAGCCAGAACCCTAGTCACATATACAATACGGTTGGAAACTTCAATTTGAAGTTAACTGTAAGCGACCAATTTGGCTGTAGCAACAGTATTTTAGCAAACAATTCAGTATTGGTTTACGCACTTCCAATTGCCAACTTTACAGTCAGCAGCAGCAATTTCGGAATCAATCAAATGAATTTGAAATTCAAGCCGCTTCAAAATCCTTCTTACAAATACCAATGGTTATTCCCTGATGGAAGTATCAGTTCTAAAGACACTCCTAGCATCAATATCGCCGAACAATTTAAAGGCAATGTAAACTTAGTCATTACAGATAAAAATGGCTGCATAGATAGTTCAAATCAATTCGTCTCATTTTATCCAAACAACTTCAATGTATTTATTCCAAGTGCTATCACTGTAAACGGCGATTTACTGAATGATGGTTTTAAAATTGAAGGCCTCGGAGAAGTCTTAGATTTCAAGATGGATATATTCAACCGTTGGGGCGAAGAAATCTACATGAGCAATGACCCTAAGAAAGCTTGGGATGGATCATACCAAGGAGCCTATGTCCCAGACGGTGTATACACTTACCTTATTGAGTTTAAATATTTCGATGGCAAAAGCTATATTTTCAGGGGGACTATTACAGTCTTGAGATAATTCCAACTCCCCTAGTCCTGAATTAAATTATTTTCATTCTGTTATCAGGCCTTCATTTCCCTTAAATTTGTAGGCCTTGAAAAAATACCACAAAATCCCTAAAAAAGTTACCGCTCCTAAACCCAAAGCGCCTGGTTTGCACCCTAGAAATGCCCACCAAGGTCGATATGATTTAGATGCTTTAAGCCTTGCCTTGCCTGAACTTTTGAGTTTTATTGTTAAAACTGATTTTGGTGACACCTCAATAGATTTTTTCAATCCCGATGCAGTTAAAACGCTTAACAAAGCCATACTCTTCAAAGACTACAACATTAAATATTGGGATATCCCTAAAGGTTATTTATGCCCTCCTATTCCTGGGCGTGCCGACTATATTCACTTTTTAGCTGATATACTAAACGAACTTCCAGAGAAGGATACATTAATACATCCAAACTTTAAATGTTTGGATATTGGAACCGGGGCCAATTTAATTTACCCCATCATCGGCCACACTGCTTATAAATGGAAATTCATAGCCACTGATATCGACGAAAATGCCTTAAATAACGCAAATGAAATTTTGCAAAAAAACGTCGAATTAAGCGAAGAAATTGAACTTAAACTTCAAGAAAACAAAAATGCCTTCTTTAAAGGCATAGTCAATAAAGATGACTTCTTTGAAGCTAGTGTTTGCAACCCTCCCTTTCATTCTTCACAAGAAGAAGCCAGTGCAGGCACACTAAGGAAATTGAAAAACCTGAAAGCAGAAGTTGTGCATGAAGATGCTTTGAACTTTGGTGGACAAAACAATGAGCTGATTTACGAAGGTGGTGAACTTAAGTTTATCCAAGACATGGCAAAAGAAAGCACAAAATTCAAAAGGAATGTTTTGTGGTTTAGCAGCCTAGTTTCCAAATCAGCCCACATACATATCCTTCAAAGGTTCTTAAGCGAGCTTGGTGTTGCGGAACAAAAAACAATAGAAATGGGACAAGGCAATAAGAACAGCCGCTTTATTGCCTGGACTTTTTTCACCAAGTCTGAACGCATCAAACAATTAGAAAGTAAAAGAGCAAAATGATCCCTATTGAGCTCCCTGAGTCCGATTATTTGTATACAGACATTTCTCAAATTGAGCATGCTGGCAATGGATTATTTACCGCTATAAAAATTTTCAAAGGAGAAATCGTTGCCTACTACAAAGGAAAGGTATTGAGTCAAACACAAGTTGAAAAGCGTATCGCTTTGAAGCAAGATCAATATTTCATGAACTTACCCAACGGAAGTATTTTAGATGCAGGAAAGACCAAAGGCTTTGCAAAATATGCCAACGATGCTCAAGCATTCGAAAACGGAAAATTCAAAAACAATGCAATCATAACGATTGACGATGAGGAGAACATTTGTTTAGTAGCGAAGCGCAACATAAAAGAAGGCGAAGAAATCTTTTGTGGATATGGAAAAAGGTATTGGAAAAAACACGGTAAATAAAGCATTTGTAAGGTTTAAAATTGTTTAAATTTGTAAGGCATTAATGTCTAGCTTAATTATCATTTTCCTTTGTGCTCTATTCGCATTTTCGTTAAGTGCAATTTGTGGAGGAGGTGCAGGTTTGCTTTTGATGCCTATTTTAGGTGCTCTAATGCCAATTTCACAGGTGCCCGCAGCCTTATCTATTGGTACTTTTTCAAGTTCCAGCTCCAGAATCATCTTATTTTACAAGAATATTCATTGGCCTATCGTCAAGTATTTTGTTCCATCTGCTTTGCCTGCTGTTTGGTTGGGGGCTTATTTGTTAAAATTCATTAACCCCATTTATTTAGAAATTATCATGGGATTATTTCTTATTAGCAATATCCCTCTAATTTTCAAAGCAAAAAAAGATATTCAGCAATACCAAAAGCCCAAAAACTTATCACTTTGTGTAATTGGTTTTATCGCTGGTGCTTTATCAGGACTAACCGGTGCTGTAGGTTTATTGTTCAATAAATTTTACCTCAAATTCGGCCTGAGCAATGAAGAAATTATCGCCACGAGGGCTGCTAATGAAGTGGTATTACATCTAATAAAAATTATATTATATGTGGCGTTTGGATTAATCAATAAACAAGTATTAACAATTGGCTTATTGGTTGCATTGGCAGCTATACTTTCGAGTTTTAGCATGAAGTATATCTTACACCGCCTGAGCATAGTTTCTTTCAAAAAGATAGGATACTCAGCCATGGTTATCTCAGGATTAATCATGTTGATGCAATCAGGAAATAGCTTATTGAAATTAAACAGAGGGGAAATTTCATCAAATATAATTTCAAAAGGTTTAGAAACTAAAATGCAATGGCAGAATGCCAATTATGCCATGGAGTTTACCTACGATGATGGATTCGAATTTGAGCAGGTTATTCCTATCAATGAATTAAACAACGAACAATTAGCCAGCATCAAAAACCAAGGAATAGATTCAGACAAAATCATTGTAGAAAAAGTCCATACCCTCAACAGTCAATATTTTGAAGCCTATTATTTCAAAGACCAAAAGTTGCTTAAAAAAGTAGAATTTCAATAATTCTAGACCAACATAAAATCCGCAAATCGATAAATTAAAATTGACATTGCTCATTTATTGGAATAGTGTAGTTTAAAGTGTTAAACTTTGAAAAATCTGTCATACCTTTGCCGAATAATTTTTAACCCTTAAGCATCAAAATCATATGAAAGTAACAGTCGTAGGAGCAGGAGCAGTTGGCGCAACATGTGCTGATAACATTGCCCGCAAAGAACTTTGTTCAGAATTGGTATTATTAGACATTAAAGAAGGTATCAGTGAAGGTAAATCTTTAGATTTATTCCAAACATCTTCTTTACTTGGATTTGACACCAGAATTACTGGTAGCACCAACGATTATAGCAAAACCGCAAACAGCGATGTTGTGGTTATCACTAGTGGTATTCCTCGTAAACCAGGTATGACCCGCGAAGAACTTATCGGCACCAACGCTGGTATTGTTAAAGGTGTAACAGAAAATATTTTAAAACATTCTCCAAATGCCATCATCATTGTAATTAGTAACCCTATGGATACTATGACCTATTTGGCATTGAAATCTAGCGGTATCCCTAAAAACCGTATCATTGGTATGGGTGGTATCTTAGACAGTGCCCGTTTCAAATGCTACTTATCTTTAGCTACAGGCGCATCTACCAACGATATCCACGGCGTAGTTATTGGCGGACACGGTGACACCACCATGATTCCTTTAACTAGACTTGCTACCATCAACGGTATGCCAGTAAGTTATAAACTTAACGAAGAAGCTTTGGCTAAAGTTGCTGCTGACACTATGGTTGGTGGAGCTACTCTAACCGGCATGTTGGGAACCAGCGCATGGTATGCTCCAGGAGCTGCAGGTGCTGCATTGGTTGAAGCCATTGTAAGAGACGAGAAAAAAGTAATGCCATGCTGCGTATACTTAGAAGGTGAATATGGTCAAAACGATATTTGCTTAGGTGTTCCAGTTGTAATCGGTAAAAACGGTTGGGAAGAAATCGTTGATTACAAATTAACAGAAAGCGAACAAGCTGCATTCAACAAATCTGCTGAAGCAGTTAGAAGCATGAACAGCGTATTGGGAACTACCAACGCTTAATTCAATATTAATCTTTAAAAGTCCTAAGTTTTTACTTAGGACTTTTTTTTTGCTCAAAATTAAAGGCATTATATTTGCTTCAATTCAAGTTAAATGGCAATTAAAAAATTATTTTCTGTACTCCTATTGAGCCTTGCATTATTTGCAGCAGGAACACTTAGCGCTCAAAAACTAAGTGTTATAAATCAAGCAGAGGTGACAAGCCTAGCCCATATGAAGGCAGATAGTGGCCAAACCATAGTGGTAAATTTTTGGGCTACTTGGTGCGGTCCTTGTGTGCGCGAACTCCCCTATTTTATTCAAGCCGATACCAGCTTAAAAGGAGAAAACTTCAAATTTGTATTTGTTTCTTTTGACCCCTTAAGCAACGAAAGCAAGGTTCAGAAATTCATAACAAAAAACGGAATGCCTGGTACCCACTATATAATAGGAAGCTTTGAGATGGAATCATTAATAGAACAAGTGCATCCCAAATGGGAAGGAGGAATACCATTTACTTTGGCAATTACCCATAAAGAAACAAGATACCACGAAGGCGCATTTGAAAACTTTCGCCAATTTTGGCAGTTTATCCGCGATTGATTTTAATCGACATGGTCGGCTGTTTTGAGTTCTAGACTTAAATATTCAGCCAATTCTTCTGCTTTACTCAAAGCCAAATCGTAATCAGTTGTTTCAATTATTTCTTGTTTTCTTACCTCTTCATAAATGATGTAAACAATATAATAATCTGGATTAGATTGTATTGGTGTCATGTCATCTCTATATGCTGTTTCAGAAATTAGGACATAATTCAAGTAATCTGGTTTAATAAATTTTGGGGCAGCTTTAATTCCAAATATATTGGTGTAATGCACCCATGAATTGTCATTCGCATTGACAGTTACTGCTTCAAAACCGAACACCATTAAACAACTTGAGCTTAGAATAAAACTTGCCATAAAGAATAAAAACAAGCCTAGAATGTCAAAAGTATTATATGAATAGAAGGCATAGTAAAACAAGGTTGAAAACCCCAATCCTAATACAATGGTAAAAGATTGAACAACTGGCAATGCCAATTTTCTGATTTTAAACGTTTTCTTCACCATTTATTTCCATCCATTTTCCCCAAGCAAAGGAACAAAACTAAATTGTTCGAACACCTCAGTTTTAATGTTCGTTGCATCAATTTTGGTAATTCGTACCATACGTTGCATATCTTTTTCACCACCCACAGGAATTACCAACAGTCCCCCAATGGTCAACTGCTTTACCAAAGCCTTAGGCACCGATGGTGCGCCTGCTGTCACAATAATTTTATTGTAAGGACCATGTTCAGCCAAGCCTTTCGTTCCATCGCCTACGAACATATTCATTTGGATGTTTAAACCAAGTGCATTTACCTTTTTAATGGTTGAAGCCGCGTTTTCAGATAATTTCGCATGCCTTTCTATACTGTATACTTGGGTGCCACAAAGTGACAATACAGAACCTTGATAACCACTACCCGTTCCTATTTCTAATACCTTATCGTTTTGCTTTAATTGAAGGAGCTGCGACTGATAGGCAACAGTGTATGGTTGAGAGATCGTTTGATCTTCTCCAATAGGGAAAGCTTTGTCTTCATATGCATGCGAATCGAACTCATGGGGCAAGAAAAAATGCCTCGGAAGCTTGGAAACAGCATCTAAAACCAATTGGTCCACTATGCCCTTCTGCTTGAGTAGCTCGACCAACTGAAGGCGTAAACCCTTGTGTTTATAGGTGTCTTGGTAGGTATTCAAAATAGTTAATGTATGTTCTTTAGTACACGGTTAATAACAAAATAGTGCCGCAAATAAGCAACTATTGCATTTTTGTAGCAAATTTATTTGAACACATTTGTTTAAAATTAAAGTCGGCATAGCAGGAAAACCAGATGCAGTAAGTCAATATCTGACCTATTTGCAAAAGAATGAATCGTTTGAAGTCATCGGTTCTTTCGATAGCACGGATGCGAATAATTTCGAATCCTTCTATGGCATATCTCCGTTTACCGATTTTATCAAAAGAGCCGATGCCATCATTTTCTGCGGCAATGAGCACCAAAACACATTTGATATTTTAGCTGAGTGCATTAGAAATTTCAAACACATTATGTTTGATAAATTCCCTGACCTCAGTTATACAGAATTGTCTTTGCTCAATAAATTCAGAACTGAAGCCGATACTTTATTTTATATCGCCAATATCCCTGGCCTAGGTTGCGTGTACACCACCGCTAGACAATCGGTTAGCAAACCAACCTTTATTCAATACAAAATTCAAATTCCTTTTAATACCCAATTCACAGACGGTAACAGTAAAGAATTGATGTATGAAACCATTGATATGGTATTGCGTTGTGTAAACTCTCCTGTTCATAAGGTTAAAATTAACCACCAATATATCTTCAATCAAAGTCCTGACGAAATTAAAGTGCACATCACTTTCGACAACAGCAGCACTTCTGAAATTGTATTGAATACGGTTAGTCAAGAGGCCAAACATGCCCTTACTTTATACCAAAAAGGGAAAATTATCCATGCCGATATAGCCGCTTTTAAAGTGGAAGAAACCAGAATAGATGTCAATTTAGAACATCAATTGCCCTTCGATTCCCCAGAGGCTTCTCATACTTCTATCGCGCAAAAAATGCATACATCTGAAAAAAAGATTATGTATTTTGATGTAATTCAAAAAGATTTGTTGAACTTTGTTGATTGTATAAGCAACCGTGTATCACCTCTTGTTTCTATTGATGAAGCAATGAACGTGGTAAGCGTGATGCAACATTTCACCTATAGTCAACATGAATCATTTGTTTAAGCCATTTTTAATTTTATTTGTTTTTTCGAGTTTCTTTTTGTCTTGCGACCAAGAACAAGAAGCCATCCCATCCTATTTACACATCAGCAAGTTTACCTTGAGCAGCAATGCACTTACCCAAGGACTAAACACCTCTGATATCATAAGCGCCAAGGTCTATGTTAATGGGAATGAAATAGGCACTTTTGAATTGCCTGCTACTTTCCCTGTTATTGCGACAGGAAATGCTGAAGTAATCGTTTTCCCAAACATAAAAGAAAATGCTTCTTCCAACAGCCAAAAGTACTTTAAGCCTTACGAATCATACACCCAAACGGTAAATCTTGAAGCTGGTAAAATTGACAGTTTAAAACCAAGCATCACCTACAGAAGCAATTCAACCTTTAGATGGATGGAAGATTTTGAAGACCAAGCAATCTCCATTGTAAAGTCAGGTTCAAACAATACCAGCGATTCATTTTATACCATTCCAACTTCGACGCCTGGTGTCGATCAACCCTTCACTGGCTCAAACTATTGTGGTTTTATCCAAGTTACAAACGACAGTTTTGTAGTTTTTGAACGCAGCACCCTATCAACTTTTAATGACATCCCATTTTTAGGAACAGATGTTTATGTTGAATTGGATATTAAAAGCAATATAAATATCCAAGTTGGCGTTTATTCATACGTTGGTGCTGATTACGACCAAGCGCCTGTTATGGTTATAAATTCTACTGCTGGTAAATGGAAAAAGATTTATGTTAATTTGAAACCCCAAATTGGCGACCTTACCGCTGGCACCCCTATCCGTTTGTTCTTTGGATTTTACAAAGAAGACAATGACCAAACCGATTACAAAGTGTATTTGGACAACTTGAAACTCGTTTACGTTAATTAATTTACACTTTGAATAAGGCCAAACAAACCATAAAATACCTTCTATCTGATTACTTAAGTGCTGCAGTTGTTTGGTTTTTATTGTTTTGGTTTAGGAAAAACTACATTGATACCGCGCACAGCGACTATCAAATTCCTCTAAGCAGAGACATCAAATTAATCTTAGGCATCATTGCTATTCCTACATTTTGGTTGGTGCTTTATTACTTTACTGGCTATTACAGAAACATCTTTAGACGCTCCCGTTTAAGAGAGCTTAAGCAAACCATTTACACCTCTTTCTTTGGTTCGTTAATTATATTTTTTGCGCTTTTACTCGACGACAGTGTCAGCAACTACAGAGCCTATTACCAAACCTTCTTCTTGCTAATCACCCTTCAATGTTTGATTACCTACATTGGTCGTTTTATACTCTCTAGCCGCACCAACCACAGAATCCAAAAACGCATTTATGGCTTTAACACCATATTGGTAGGGTCAAATGAAAAAGCCTTAAAACTTTTTGATGATTTGCAAAACGCTAAAACCACCAATGGTTTTAAATTTCTTGGTTTCGTTACCGTGAACGGTGAAGACACCGCGCAAATGCAAAAGAACTTGCCTCTATTGGGCAATTACAAAGACCTGCCTGCATTGATTCACAGCATGCAGATTGAAGAATTGGTAATCGCATTAGAAACCACAGAACACAATAAATTAAATGCTGTGTTTAATATGGTTGAAAATGAAAATGTGTTCATCAAAATCATCCCCGATATGTATTCGATTTTTACCCGTATGGTGAAAATGAACAATATTTTAGGTGCGGTATTAATTGAAGTCGATTTTGAAGTAATGCCTGAATGGCAAAAGAACGCCAAGCGTGTATTTGATATTTTGTTTTCTATTTTGGTCTTGGTTTTAAGTTTCCCCTTCATGCTTATTATCGCTTTACTAATTAAGTTGAGCAGCAAAGGCCCAATATTCTACCAACAAGAACGCATTGGTTTAAAAGGCAAACCATTTAACATCATCAAATTTAGGAGCATGCGCACCGATGCCGAATCGGCTGGCCCACAATTGTCAAAGGAAGACGACCCAAGAATTACCAAAATTGGTAAAATATTGCGCAAGACAAGATTGGATGAATTCCCTCAATTTTGGAATGTCTTAAAAGGTGAAATGAGTGTGGTTGGTCCGCGACCAGAACGCGCGTTTTTTATAGAAAAAATTATAGAAAAAGCCCCTTATTACAGACGTTTACAAAAAGTTAGACCCGGCATTACAAGTTGGGGACAAGTTAAATATGGATATGCTGAAAACCTTGACCAAATGATAGAACGCTTGTATTACGATATCTTGTATATTGAAAACAACAGTTTGGCTCTCGATTTTAAAATCATGGCCTATACCATATTGATTATGGTGCAAGGAAGAGGAAAATAAAACTTTCTAATTTCTTCAAATCAACTGATTGCTATCATCAAAGTAGCCGTTTTCTCGATAAAATTCTTAGACAATAAAAGTAAGTAATGCGTATATTTGCACAGCAATAAAACGATGCGTAAATTATTAGAAAAATTCGAAAATAAGCAACCTGAGATTGTCTTTGAATGGAAAGACAGTGAGACAGAAGCTGAAGGTTGGGTAGTAATCAATTCACTTAGAAATGGTGCTGCTGGTGGTGGAACAAGAATGCGTAAAGGCCTAGACAAACGTGAAGTTGAAAGTTTGGCCAAAACCATGGAAGTGAAATTTTCAGTTTGTGGACCTCCAATCGGTGGCGCAAAATCGGGTATTAATTTTGACCCCGCTGACCCACGCAAAAAAGGCGTACTTGAGCGTTGGTACAAAGCGGTATACCCAATTTTGAAAAACTACTATGGCACAGGTGGTGACTTAAACGTGGATGAAATTCACGAGGTTATTCCGATGACAGCTGCCAACGGTTTATTACACCCACAAGAAGGAATTGTTAATGGACATTTGAACTACAGTTCTGAAGAAAAATTAAAAAGCATTAGCCGTTTACAAACGGGTGTGTTGTTGCCTATAGTTGACGAGCGTTTTACGCCAGATGTAGCGAAAGCTTACACCATTGCCGACATGATTACTGGTTGGGGTGTTGCTGAAGCCGTAAGACATTATTATGAATTATGGGGCGGAAACATGAATGGCAAATTTGCAGTTATTCAAGGTTGGGGAAATGTTGCAGCAGCTGCAGCTTTCTATTTAGCCAAACACGGCGTATTAATCAATGGTATTATTGACCGTGATGGTGGTTTGATCAATGAAAAAGGATTTACTTTTGAAGAAATCAGAGACCTATTCTTAAACAGAAAAGGAAATACCTTGAACCATCCTGATATGTTAAGTGCAGAAGAAGTGAATGCCAAAATATGGGATTTACCAATGGAAATTTTCATACCTGGAGCAGCATCAAGATTGATTACCCAAAACCAAGCAGAGCGCATGGTGGCTGCAGGTGTTGAAGTTATTAGCTGTGGAGCTAACGTTCCATTTGCAGATAAAGAAATATTTATGGGACCAATATCAGAATACATGGACAACCATACAGCTGTAATTCCTGACTTCATTGCTAACTGCGGTATGGCAAGAGTATTTGCCTACTTAATGAAGCAAGGTTCTGAGGTTAACGACTTAGCCATTTTGAAAGATGTTTCTGACATCATCAGACAAGCCTTAATTCGTGTTCACCAATTCAATCCAAAGACCACTGGTATCAGTGCAAAAGGTTTGGAATTGAGTTTAACCGACTTGGTTAGTAGCGCTGCTGTAGCTAGCCGATAAACAATAAAAAAAGACTTAAAAAGCCTGAGTTTAAACTCAGGCTTTTTTTATAAGCCACGTTTCTCAATTTTATGTGTCTTATATCCGAAGGATATAAAATTACTTTTTTTTACTAATCAATGAAAAATTAGTTAATTTTGTTATTCAAACAGAAAAGATGTAAAAAAAACCGTGTTTTTATTTGACAGAACAAATAGCGCATTCAGATTAGCAAGTCTCCTTATACTTGTTTTAATGGGTATGCAAAATGTTTTTGCTCAAAACAGCATGGTGGGTGATGGATTTGGAGGGCGACTATGGTACAAGCCTTATAACTACACGGTAGGTTCTTATTC
>JAOASJ010000022.1 GCA_030158725.1 Bacteroidia bacterium | reverse complement strand
TATCTTTGTTCCGTGAAACAAATTCTTGTATTAGGCGCAGGGCGCTCGAGTTTATACCTCATTGAATATTTGGCCAAATACGCAGATCAAGAACAGTATCAGCTATTGGTATGCGACAAAGATGTTCAGTATGCATCAAGCCATGTAAAGGGTTATTCTTCTATACGTTTTGTAAACATTGATATCTTTGATGAGGCTGCTGTATTGCCT
Source organism: Bacteroidia bacterium (assembly GCA_030158725.1). Classification (GTDB taxonomy): domain Bacteria; phylum Bacteroidota; class Bacteroidia; order NS11-12g; family UBA955; genus JABMMZ01. The sequence continues at coordinate 19,382 of JAOASJ010000022.1, read as the reverse complement.
TTAATACAAAATTCTTCTGTGGTGGTTTCTCTCTTGCCTGCAGCTTTGCATATACATATTGCAAAATGGTGTTTGCAAGCCCATAAGCATTTGGCAACTGCTTCTTATATTTCTGATGAAATGAAAGCTTTGCACCAAGAAGCTGAATCTAAAGGTTTAATATTCTTAAATGAGATTGGGCTCGATCCGGGCATTGACCACATGAGTGCCATGAAAATGATGGATGAAATTCGTGCAAAGGGTGGTGTTATCGATGGTTTTAAAAGTTATTGCGGTGGTTTGGTAGCCGATGAGGATGATGGTGAGAATCCTTGGAAATACAAGTTTTCTTGGAACCCACGCAATGTGGTTTTGGCCGCTCAAGGTGCACCTGCAATGTTTCTTGAACAAGGGCAATTAAAGCTTACACCTTACCACCAAGTATTTGCCCATCCCATAACATTCGACATTCCTCAATACGGACAACTGGAAGCTTATCCCAACCGCGATTCGCTTAAATATATTGAACTTTACCACCTGCATGGTGTTAAAGACATGGTGCGTGGTACCTTCAGAAAACCTGGCTATTGCAAGGCTTGGCAAGTGTTTGTAGAATTAGGAATATGCGACGATTCTCAGGTGCTAAATCTATCTTCTGATATGACCATGAAAGATTGGTTAAGCATGTATTTGCCTTCAGGTCAAGGCAGCTTAGAATCACGTCTCATGCAGCACACGCATTGCTCGGAAGCTGATGTTGAAAAACTGAAATATCTGGGATTCTTCTCTAATAATTTAGTGCCACTGCACAAAGGCAGTTCCGCACAAATTTTGGAAGAGGTCTTAAAAATTAAATGGAAGCTCGAAGCCAATGACAAAGACCTGGTGGTGATGTTGCACAAGATTCATTACAACTTGAATGGACAGGCACATACCCAAATAGCCAGTATGGTTTTAAAAGGGGAGAGCAATACCCACACCGCTATGGCGAAAACCGTGGGCTTGCCTTTGGCCATTGGGGTTAAATTGATTTTGGAAAATAAGATTTCTGAAAAAGGTGTTTTAGCTCCCGTATTTGAAGACATTTATTTGCCTGTATTGGAGGAACTGAAAAGTTTTGGAATCGATTTTATTGAAAACGATTTACCACTTTAACAAAACGCTGCCTTTAAAGTATTTGTTTTTGCTGTATATGTCCATTAATTGAATGGTGTAAATGTACACGCCATTCGGACAAAGTTTTTCTTGGTAACGTCCGTCCCATTGCTCATTCAAATTTTCTGATCTGAAAATAATTTCGCCCCAACGGCTGTAAATGGTGAATACGTAATTGCGCGCAAATTGTATGCCTACTGGTCCAAATCCTTCGTTGTGTCCATCGCCATTTGGTGTGAATACATTTGGGGTAAAGAATTTCAAAGGACCAGAGATGAATACATACTGAGAATCGGTATTGCTGCAACCGTTACCATCGGTTACTTTTAATATGGCCATGAAACCTATAGAGTCTTTGGTTTCAATACTGGTGTCTCGCTGTATGCTTTGACCAAATGGATTCAAATACCATTGGTGTTTCAAATTGGTATTGGACAAGCTGTTAAAATTAACCACTGTTTTATCTTGGCCAGCATCTTTAATTAAATAACGGAAATTCACTTCCGGTATATTCAATACATAAGCATTGCTGTTAAATGTGTCCTTGCAATTTGTCCCGGTAGTGGTGATAAGTGATACCAGGTGTAAACCAGTTTTACGGTACCTGTGTTTGGTGTTTTGTCCAAGGCCATTGCTTTGGTCGCCATATTCCCATTTGTATTGGTCAACAACCCCACCAAGATTAATGGCGTTAAAAACACTGCTGTCGTTGAGACAAACGGTTGGAATGGTAATGGCTTGGATATTGGCACTTGGAAGTATGCGCACGTTGATGCTGTTGCTGTCTCTACACAGAGAATCAGATATGCTTTTTAGTGTAATGGTGTAATTGCCTGGACTGTTGTATTTCTTAGGTAAAGGATTTTGCAAAGTGCTGCTGCTTTGGTCGCCGAAGTCCCAGATAAAGTTCTTGATTTTTCCAGCACTAATACTTGAATTGTTGGTCAATAAAATGTTTTGTTGTCTAAAACAAGCAATGGTGTCGACAAGGCCAATTTGTGTTTTTGGTTTAGGGTTTACCAAGATAAATTTACTCGCCGTACTTGAACAGTTTTTGTTGTTGCGCAAATGGTAAAACACTTCGTGGTAGCCAAAGTTGAAGCGGTAATTGCTAAGGGTTTGTTGGTTGATAAAACTGTCTGTCTCCATTACCCATTTTTGATATACTAGAGTGTCTTGGCTATTGGCATTTTTGCCTTTAAAAATAAAGTTCTGTTGGTCTTCGCATTGAGACAAATCGTTGACATCGAATGCTGCTACTGGACTTTTTATTAAAGTAATCTCTTTGCTTATACTGTCTTGGCAATTGAAGGTATTGGAAACGATGAGACTTACTTTTTGCTTTCCAATAGTGGTAAATGTTTTGTTCTTAATGTTGTAATTGCTGTCGGTACTAAGATCGGCAAACCGCCATTTGTATTTGGCAATGACGCCTGTGTCTGTGCTGCTTAAATTTTTAAAATCAAAAAGATTTCCATTCACACATTGGCTGCTGTCGTTGATGCTAAAGTCTGCATGCGTTGTGCCGCTTAAGCGTATTGTTTTTTGAAACGTGTCGTTGCAAAATGCTTGAGACAGGGCTTTTAAATTAATTAAATACAAGCCTTTGTTTTTGTACCAATGGCTAGGATTTTTAAGCGTGTCTCCACTTAAGTCGCCGAAAGACCAAGTGTATTTTACGCCTTTTAATTTGCTGCTGTCTTGCACAATAAAATGCACCGAATCTCCATAACAAGGCACGGCAACGGAGGTGATAAATTTGGCAGAAGCTTGCTCTTGCACCGTCACCGATTTAGACATGGTGTCTATACAGCCATTGTTGTTTTCGTATATTAATTGGATGTCGTACTTGCCCGGTTTTTTGTATTTTCTTGGACCTGAAGGATCGGCATTGCTCAAGATAAAACCTTCGGAAAAATACCATTTATACCATTTGAAACCCGTGTCGGTTACAGTTTTATTGGAAACTACAATTTGATTGTTTCTGAAACAAGAATCAAATTTTGTGATGTCGAAATTTGAATTTGGTCCTCTTAAAATTTCCACCACCACTGAGGTGTCGTGTTTACAGCTTTTTTCTGTTGTTAATTTTAACTTAACCAAATGTTGCCCTGTTTTAGGGAAATAATGTTTCAGGGTATCTGCAGTAGTGTCGATAGGATTGAAGTCGTCGAAGTCCCACAGTATAGAAACCAAAGAATCTTTTGAACTGCTGGTATTGATAAAGGTGATGGGATGGTTGGCGTTTGAACAAACCAAGGTGTCGCTAACTTTAAAACTTGCTAGTGGATTGGGTGCATTGGTAACTATTGCACTGTCGGTGTAAGAACAACCACTGCGTTCGGTAACTTTTACCCAATACAAACCAGGGTTTTTAATGTATTGCGCATAGTAGGGATGACCGCCATTCCACAAATACGACTTGTATCTATCGAGGTAGCGGCAAGCCAAAGTGAAACCCAGATTTCCACAAACCAAGGTGTCGTTGCACAATACAGGTCTTGTATTTGCGGTTGCAGAATAACTGCGTTTGTGAATAGAATCAATAAGGCCAGTGCGCACATGGGTGCAATACATGGTAATATTGAAGTAGCCAGTATCGGGATAAATGTAACGTATGGTTTTTCCGTTTTTTAGAATAGGGTCTTTGCCAATCTTCCATAGAAAGTTTGTAAAACTATCGGCATAGGTAATGGCGGTGAAGCTCGTGGTATCTCCTTTACAAGCGCCACTAAAAATAAAATTGTTGTTCTGAACTTTAATGCCCGCACCTGCGGTGTATGAAAAACCTTGACGGTTTGCATAACCATACACATAGGCCTTAAATCCTTTGCTGCATTTAATTCTATGGCTGGCACTGTCTATACTTATTTGAGCATAGCTGTAAGTGTTTAATTGGGAACTTTGTTTCCACTCAGAGCGGGGAAGGGCTTTGCCATCAAAACTCAAGAAAGAAGTATCGGCAGTTTTGCAAATAATGTTGACATAGGTTTCAGGTGCAGAGTTGCTGCTCATCTTCCACCAATTTTTAAGAAAGGTGGTGTTGTTAACCAAGCAAGCAGTTGTGGTTTGTTCATCACTGGCCAAAGTCATCATTGAAAGATTGCCGAAGGTGTTTTTAGGACTGGCAATTTCATTGCAGTTGCTGCCTTTTGTGAATTGAAGTACCTCGATTGGTTTGTCGGATGTAATTCTTGAAGCGGTGTCGCTGTTTACATTGTAGGTATAGTGTTCAGACGCTTTTAAGGTTTTAATAAAATTACCATTAATCCATAGGTTGGTATTCGATTCATTGGCTACAATTTTTGTAAAATAACCACCTGGGTTGTTTTTAAATGGCAAGGCTGAATATGATTTTCCCCAAGATGTAACGGGGTAGAGTTGTTCAAAGACATGGTCTATCGACACATTGCAAATGGCGTTGCTTCGGTTTCGCAGATTGCTAGTCGTTTTCTTATTTCCTGCAAAAACGGCAAATTTCGAACCAGGGGTTTTCGATCGAACGATGCTTCCACTCAAATCAATTTTATTGCCCGCAATGGCAGAGCCCACCACAAAAAAAGTCTCCCCCTGTTTGAGTTCTATGGTATACGGTTTATTCGGCTTCATGCCAGTATACAAGCTATAGGAATTGGAAAATATCTCAATGACTGAGTTGTAGGCAATTCCAACGATAACAAATTCTGAACACGTAGAAGGGTTCCAACCCATATTGGTGTAGCAATTGTTTTGCTGGGTGGCTTCGTTGGTGCCTATTATGTATTCAGAGGCATAGGGGATGGCGTTGCTGGGTAAAACAGAAGTGGTGCCTTTAACATTCTTATATTTATTGGTGGCTTGCACATAAATATTGCTATCAGAAAAAATATGTACACCATTTCGTCCAACTTCATCTGAATAGGCATAACGACACATCAATTGAACAGGAAACATCACATGTTCAGTTTTGTTTGGTGTTAAATAAATGGTGTCTTTGAATGCTTTTAAAAGGCCGTCATCACCTATCATGCCTTTTTCAATATTGATGTAAACAGTGGCAGCATGCTCTGAACTTAAAAACACTTCAGTGGTGTCGTAGTAAAAAATAGGTAATGCTACTGTTATAGGAAGAGTGGGAGGAATTGCGGTACATCCATCAATGTCCATAAATGCTACCCAAAAATCTTTGCCTGCGTAGTCTTGACCTTTTAAATCCTTAGAAAAAAATAGGCTTAAGCAGAGCAATATATAAATTCGTTTGAGCATTTATATGAGAGCAAATTTAAGATTTTCTAGCAGAATACGGGATAGCGTTCAGAATATGACGCAAAACTGACGAAGGAGATTTTTAACCCAAGCCGACATCCAAGGCCATCATGATTACAAAGCCAATGATGAAGCCCATGGTGGCAAAGTCTGCATATTTATCTCTTTGTGTTTCTGGGATAACTTCTTCAACAACGACATACAACATGGCACCAGCGGCAAATGCTAAAGCATAGGGCAATATTGGTTGTGCGTACATAACTGCTACAGCACCTATGACACCTGCAACTGGTTCAACAATTGCGCTGAGTTGTCCCCACCAAAAACTTTTCAAAGGACTAATGCCTTGTCTTCTTAATGGCATGGCAACGGCAATACCCTCTGGGAAATTTTGTATACCTATACCAATGGTTAAAGCTATAGCTGCAGACATGGTAAAATGTGGATCGCCCATAGCAACTGCTCCAAAAGAAACACCAATGGCTAATCCTTCGGGAATATTGTGCAAAGTGATTGCCAATACCAATAATATGGTTCTGTCCCATGTGGTTTTTAAACCCTCTTTTTCGCTCATGTTCGCATTTAAATGCAAATGGGGAATAATTTTATCGATGACATAAATAAAGCCTGCGCCGATGATAAATCCCACCGCTGCAGGAACCCAAGCCCAAGCCTTGCCATAGGTGTCTTCCGACATTTCAATAGCAGGGGTAAGTAAACTCCAAAAACTGGCAGCCACCATAACACCACCTGTAAATCCTAATAGGAAGTCTAGCCAACGGCGGCTCATGTTTTTGAAAAACAAAACCACACTGGCGCCTAGAGCCGTTAGTAACCAAGTAAATGTTGTTGCAAGCAAGGCTTGCATCACAGGACTCAAGTCTTTGAAATATTGTATTGCATCATTCATAGTGGTAGGCAAATATAATTTAAAAATGTTTAAACCTTATACATTTCCTCGGCTATTTTCACACATTCAACGGCCTCTTTGACATCGTGAACCCTCAGAATATGAGCGCCTTTGGCCAAAGCCAACATGTGTAAAGCCGTGCTGCCATTCAAGGCTTTGCTCGGTTCTGTAGATAGAAGTTTCCACACCATGCTTTTTCTAGAAACGCCAACCAATAGGGGGCAATTAAGTGTATGAAAAGTTTCCAAATGTTTAAGCAAATGGTAATTGTCGTCAAGCGTTTTTCCAAAACCAAATCCAGGATCTAATACAATGTCTTCTATGCCTGCATTTTGGTATAATTTGACTTTGTTTTCAAGATATGATTTTACTTCTTGCAAAACATTTTCATAATGGGGTTGGTCTTGCATGGTTTTCGGCAAACCCTTTTTGTGCATAGCGATATAAGGCACTTGGAGACGAGAAACAGTTTTCACCATGTCTTCATCATCGTCGCCCGCACTCACATCATTGATGATGGCTGCACCAGCTCTAACGGCATGGTTGGCAACCGCGGCTCTAAATGTATCTATGCTGATAATGCAATCTGGGAAGCGTTTGATGATGGCATCAATAACTGGAGCTGTTCTGCGTATCTCCTCGTTTTCGGTAATGAGGTCAGCGCCAGGACGGGTACTTTGACCGCCAATATCAATGATGTCGGCACCTTCGTGCAACATGTCTTCACATCTAAATAAAGCCTTGTCTATGGTATGATATTTGCCGCCGTCATAAAAGGAATCATCGGTCGTGTTCAATATGCCCATCACCTGTGGACGGGTAATAGAATATGGAATATTCTTGATTTTGAGAGAATAGGGTTTGTATTCCGCGAACATTGGATATATTTGCAAAAATAAAGATTAAACAGCAATAGTGGACAAAACACTTCAACAATACAATACCGAAATTGGCAAATGCCGTGAGTTGTTTGAAAAAAAGAACACCGATTACGGTGACTCTTGGCGCATACTAAGACCTAAGAGTGTAACCGATCAAATCATGATTAAAGCCTTGCGCATCAGAAGCATCGAAGAAAAAGGTGTTACCAAGGTGGGTGAAAGTATTGAAGATGAATTTATCGGAATCTACAACTATGCTATTATTGGTTTGATGCAACTAAAATACAGCGGTAAAACAGAAGCCATGAGTGTGTCTGAAATTATGGCAATGTACGACCATGAATTGGAGGAAACCCGCAATTTGATGTTGAAGAAAAACCACGACTATGGTGAAGCTTGGCGCGAAATGCGCGTGAGCAGCTTTACCGATCTTATTCTAATGAAAATTAACAGAACCAAACAAATAGAAGACAATGCCGGTAATACCATCGTAAGCGAAGGCATCGATGCCAATTACCAAGACATGATGAACTATTCTATATTTGCTTTGATTACCTTGCACCAAAATATTAAGTAAACCATGAAATTAATTACCTCTATTTCCCGAGTACTTGTAGGATTGCTCTTCATCTTCTCAGGCATTATAAAAAGCAATGACCCTAAAGGCACAGGAATTAAACTCAATGAATACTTTGACGTTTTTGCCTCTAGTATGCAACACGCCCAAGATACCTTGAAAATTTCTGTAAGCGATGACTTAGGTACCGAAGAACATTATGACAACACCTTTATCTCTGCAGATAGTTTTGCCAATATTGAAATCAACCAATCGGCTCCACGCAAAGAGTATTTCGAAGGCGATGAAGATTCAACCTATGGTTGTGAAGTCTTTGTAATTAAAAATGGCGTCGTTTTATTCAATGCGTTTTATGAGGTAGGCGATTCAATTGATCCAGTCAATTTTTCTGTGAACATGAGCAATGGAATTTGCGCTGAAAATAAGGCCAGTTCTAAAGCTTTGTCTGAAAAATGGAATTTAAGTTTAAGCAACAAAACCAAACATGAAGTTTCTAAACGCGTTGCTACTTATAGCTATGTGCAACACGATTCTTTTTGGGTAGGTGTTTTCAGAGGAATGAAGCCTTATTCATTGCTGCTATCTGTTATCATGTGTATATTGGAAGTGGTATTGGGTTTTGCCATTTTAATTGGATGGAAACCTAAAATTATGAGTTGGTCTATTTTATTGATGATATTGTTCTTTACCTTCTTAACTTGGTACAGCGCGTATTTCAATAAGGTAACAGATTGCGGTTGCTTCGGCGATTTTATCAAATTGAAACCATGGCATTCATTTATAAAAGACTTGGTTCTCTTGTTCTTTATAATGATTATATTCATTAGAAAAGACAAAATCGTTCCCTTGTTCTCACCGTTGTTTAGCATCAACGCTATGATTGTCGTAACCTTGAGTTCATCAATATTTGCAATCTATTGCAATATGTTCTTGCCGGCATGGGATTTCCTACCATACAAGGCAGGAAACAATGTTAGACAAATGATGGAGGTTCCGAAAGGTCAACGTGTAACCGATTCAACGGTTATGGTATACGTTTATAAGAAAAACAATAAAATTGATTCTTTTGTATACCCTAATATGCCAGACTCTTCATGGGAGTATGTTGATAGAGTGGATAGAATTATAGTACCTGCTTGGAAATCTAAAATACATGATTTTGAATTTATAAAACGCGATGAGAACGACATCAACATCAAAGATACTTTGTTGAATGGCAAAGGATATTATTTATTGGTGGTGGTAACCCACTTAGAAAAGTCGCATGAAAGTTCATGGAACGATATTAAAACCATGGCCATTGAAGCTAAGAAAGCAGGCATACGTTTGTTTGCTGTAACTTCTAGCTCACTTGAAATGGCAGATGCCTTTACCAACGAAAAGCAATTGCCATTTAAATTTAACAATGCCGACGAGACCTTGTTGAAAACAGTGGTGCGTTCAAACCCAGGTGTGATGTATTGGCATGATGGTACTGTTCTTGACAAATGGAGTTGCAGAAGCATTCCTTCAATTGAGACTTTGAAAAAATTAATGAAATAGACATGTTTCGCTATTTGGTCAAAAAGCTTGGCGCTGGCATTATGGTTTTGCTGGGTGTGGTGCTTTTGATCTTTACTTTGTTTATGTTGTTTCCTTCTGCGGAAGAAATTACCTCGGGACAAAGAGCTGATGCAGCGACCAAAGAAGCGATGCGCAAAGAAATGGGCTTAGATCAATCGAAGTCGGTTCAATTGCTTATTTATTTAAAAGACCTTTCACCTTTGGTGGTGTCCAAAACATTTAATTCAGAATACAGTGGCATCTTATTAAAAGCCGAGGACTCATATGGCGTCATGCTTAAATGGCCTTATTTAAGAAAAAGCTATCAATCTAAAAAAATGGTATCCTCTATATTAGGAGAAGCATTCTTAGGTTCTTTGGTCTTGGCGTTTTTTGCCATGGGCATAGCATTATGTTTGGGAATAGGATTGGGTATTGTCTCCGCTTTAAAACCTGGAGGCTGGCTCGATAGACTTAATTTGGCCATCGCCACTTTGGGTATTTCCTTGCCTTCTTTTTTTCTTGCCGTTATTATTGCCTGGTTGTTTGGCTTTGTATTAAAACCATATACTGGTTTGTCAATGACTGGCAGTTTGTTCGAGTTAAATCCTGAGACGGGAGAAAATCAAATAGCATTTAAACACATTATACTGCCTGCTATCGCTTTAGGGGTTAGACCGTTCTCTATCATCTTGCAATTAACACGCAGCAGTTTGATAGAGGTCATGCGACAAGACTATATACGCACAGCCATGGCTAAAGGCTTGAGTAAATTTGAGGTGATAAGAAAACACGCCTTAAAGAATGCATTGAATCCTGTAGTTACTGCAGCCAGTGGTTGGTTTGCCAGTTTACTAGCCGGAGCCTTTTTTATAGAATATATTTTTAGTTGGAAAGGTTTGGGTAAAGTATGCATCGATGCTTTGCAACAAAGTGATTTGCCCGTTGTGATGGGCGCAGTGCTATTAATTGCTTTTATATTTATAGTGGTTAATGTATTGGTTGATTTAATATATGTCTTTTTAGATCCTAGGGTCAAACTAACTTAGCATGCGTATATATATAATAGGCATGCCGGGCACTGGCAAAACTCATTTCGGACGTATAATGTCAAAAAGTTTGCACTTGCAGTTCTTTGATATGGACGAGCAAATTGAAAAAAGGGAAGGAGCTCTTGTTCGACAAGTTATATTAGATAAAGGAGAAGCATACTTTAGAGAAGTGGAACATGAGGTCTTGTTAAAATTAAGTTACCACAACAACTGTGTAATATCATGTGGAGGCGGCGCCCCAATGTTTTATAATAACATTGATATCATGAAAACCACAGGAATTGTGGTATGGGTAAACACCGATTTGCACTTAATTGCAAAGAGAATTGCGCAGAATGTAACCCGAAGACCATTGTTTATGGGGCTTAACGAGGAAGAAATTCTCAAAAAATTGCACGAAATTTTCGCTTTAAGAAAAAAAAACTACGCAAAAGCAGATTTGGTTGCAGAAATAAATGTGTCACACAATAATTCATTAACGTCTGTAATTCAGAAGGTTATAAAAATTAGTCAAAGACGGAAAAAATGAATTGTGAATTGAGTGTTAATATTTTTTTCGAAAATATAATTGAAACCCCTTGATTTTATTAAACTTTAGAATACTTTTGACCTCAAGAATTCATTAAAAACAATAACATTTATTAATTATTTCAATTATGAACAAATCAGATCTAATCAGCAAAATGGCCAATGATGCCAAAGTAACAAAGTCTCAAGCTCAAGCAGCTTTAAACTCTTTCATCTCTGCTACCACTGGTGCATTGAAAAAAGGTGACAAATTAATCCTAGTAGGATTCGGTACTTTCTCTGTAACTAAAAGAGCTGCAAGAACAGGTCGTAACCCACGTACTGGTAAAGAAATTAAAATCGCTGCTAAAAAAGTGGTTAAATTCAAAGCTGGTGCAGACTTGTCTAGCAAAGTAAAATAATTTTACACCTAACTATTAACCAAAAAGTCCTCTTGCATTTGCAAGGGGATTTTTTTTTACCTTTGCCCCGTGCTGAAACATACAAATAGGGAGCGGTTCTTCGGATTCGTCGCCCAAACATCCGACAATCCTCTGGCTATTGAAATTCAAAAAGCCGAAGGGGTTTATTTGTATGCAGAAGATAAAACCTATATCGATTGTATATCCGGTATATCGGTGAGCAATCTCGGGCATGCAAATCCTGTCATCAATGAAGCTTTAAAAAATCAAATTGATAAACACCTGCACCTTATGGTGTATGGCGAAATGATTCAAAGTTCTCAGGTGCAATTGGCGGAAAAACTAGCCACTTATTTACCCCCAAGTTTACAATCGGTTTACTTTGTTAACAGTGGCAGTGAAGCCATTGAAGGCGCAATGAAATTGGCTAAGCGCTATACCGGTCGCTCACGCTTTGTTGCCCAAGAATACGCTTACCATGGTTCTACCCACGGTGCCTTGAGTTTAATGAGCGAGCCGTATTTTAGCAACTCGTTTACCCCTTTATTGCCGGGTATCGATTTTCTGAGACAAAACAGCCGTTCTAAAATAAACAGTCTTATTACCGAAGAAACTGCAGCGGTATTTATAGAACCTATTATGGGTGAAAAAGGATATTTGCCCTGTAACATTCCTTACTTAAAAGCAATAAGAAAACGCTGTGATGAAACTGGCACCCTATTGGTGTTCGATGAAATACAAAGTGGTTATGGCCGCACAGGTAGTTTATTCGCCTTTCAAGAATTAGAAGTTGTTCCAGATATATTGGTTTTAGCCAAAGGTTTCGGCGCTGGCATGCCCTTGGGTGCTTTTATTTCATCCAATGAAATCATGCAAGTCTTAACCGATAATCCTGTTTTAGGGCATATTACCACATTTGGTGGACATCCTTTAAGTTGCGCGGCCTCGCTTGCTGCATTAAATTATTTGCACGACCATGCAATTATGGATGAGATTGCCATGAAGGAAGAACTGTTTCGAAGCCTATTGCAGCATCCAAAAATTAAAAGAATAGATGGAAAAGGTTTGATGTTGGCCTTGGTTTTTGAAGATGCACAGTTTTGCCGAAAGGTTATTGATGCATGTGTTGACAGCGGTTTGTTAATCGATTGGTTTTTGTATGCAGAAAATAGAATCCGCTTATCTCCTCCGCTAATTATCAGCAAAGAACAAATTGAAATTGTTTCTGGCATTATTATTGAAAATATTCAAAAGCAATGCAACCTAGAACATTAAGTTGCGTCTAAGGTTTAAAACAATTATAAAAATACACATACAAAATGAAAAAAATCAGTTTAATTTTTACCCTATCTCTTGCAGCAACTGCAAGTGTTTTCTTAATCGGATGCCGAAAAGACAAAAATGAAACTTTAGAAACCATTGTTTCTGCAGAAGACAATTCAACCGCTGAAAACGAGTTTACCTCTTTGTTTGATGTGGCAGATGATTTTTCTAGCAATGACAGAAGAACCCGCGCAGGCAATACCATATTACCAAGCGGTGCAGTGGTAACTTTCCAAGACAGCAGTTATACCGATGGTGATGGTGTTGAAGCAACCATTGATTTTGGACCCATTAAAAACACAGTGCCTAAAGGAAGATTGTGCCAAGATGGTCGTTTCAGAGCAGGGAAAATTCACATCAGTTCAAACAGAAGATATTTCTTAGACAGCGCTGAAGTTGTAATTACAGTTTCTGATTCTGATAAGTACTATGCAGGTAGCGATGGCGTTAGTTTAACCCAATTAATTGGCACCGTAAAAATAAAACGTGTGGATGCAACAACATTGAAAATTGATGTATTGGATGCACGTGCAATAAACGATAAAGGAACTGTTGCTTGGCAAAGTACCAGAACCATTACCAAATTGGTAGATGCAGGAGCAGGTATTTTGGGCGATCAATTTCAAATTACAGGAGAAGCTTCTGGTGTTAACCGCAACAACGAAAACTTCACAGTTAAAATAGATGTGCCTTTATTGAAAAAAGTAGAAATGGGTTGTGCTAGAACTTTCGTAAAAGGAAAAATCACTTTGTCTAACACCAGCACAGGCAAAACGATTTCAATCGACTACGATCCATACAACGACCAAGCATGCGACTTGTTTGCGAAAGCAACCATTAATGGAAAAGAATATTTCTATACAGTTAGATAATCTCGACTGTTAATTGATTTATATTGTAAGACTCCCGGGGTAGAAATTACCTCGGGATTTTTTTTGTTTTTTCGTTTGTTTGTTTAGCCGAGTATTATTAATTTTCAAACTTGTTTTACCCTAGCCGTCATCTCGTTATTAAGTCGCTTTTTTTCTTAAGCATTTTCTTGTTTTCATGTGTTAACCAAACAGCCAAGAAAAAGGAAAAACCGATTGCAAAAGACGATGGATTTTACAATACTGAGCGGGAATACAAAACCTTTTCAAAACATTTCACCGACAGTTTGCATACCTTTTTTCCCAATGATTTTAACGGAACTGTTTTGGTCTACAAACAAGGAAAATTATTCAAAAAAGCATTTGGCAAAATAGGTCTAGCACATTCACCTGAAATGGCCATTGACGATATCTTTCAATTGGCTTCTGTTTCCAAAACAGTTACAGCAGTTGCAACCATGTTGCTGATACAAGAAGGGAAATTGGCTTTGGATTCTTTGGCCTCGAATTATTTACCGGATTTTCCTTATCCAAATGTAAGCATTCGTCAGCTTCTTACCCATAGAAGTGGTTTGGCCAACTACATGTATTACACCGATACGTTTTGGCATGATACGGCTAAGTATATGAACCAAGATGATTTTTACCAGTTTATGAAGCGCTCCAAACCCACGCCTTATTTGAATCCTGGAGTGAGTTTTAGCTACTGCAATACCAACTATGCATTTTTGGCGTATTTGATTTCTGAAATATCGGGTATGCCCTTCCATCAATTTGTTGAAGAACGCATTTTTAAACCAGCAGGCATGCGCAATTCGTTTTACTTAGGGTATAAGCCAGAACGCATAAAGGCTAGGGTTTTGATAGGTCGATATGACCACTACGAATACAATGAAACGTATTATATGGATGGGGTTTTAGGCGATAAAAGTTTGTACAGCAATGTGGAAGATATGTTCTACTTCCATTTGGCTTTATCGGAAGGACGATTGATTAACAAAACCTTGCTCAATTTGATGCAAGAACCATCCTTTCAACACACAGTTTTTGGCGGTAGTTATGGTCTAGGTTTCCGATTGATGAAAAACCATACGGGACAATGGACTTACCACAACGGTTGGTGGAGAGGGTTTTGGACTTCTTTTTGGAACCGTTTTGACAAACAAGTATGTGTGGTGGTGCTCACCAATAATAAGCACAGCAGCCATGTCGATAAGCAAGGTTTGGCCAATTATGTGTTAACAGGCCGTTGATTTTTTAACAAAAAAAACATTTGAATATATGAAATCATATGGCTTATATTTGTAAACACAACATGGGAACACCATACAATACATAACATCCATCTAAAATACTATGTATTAATTACCGTCTTACAACCTGAAATACCGCACTTTTTTACTCCAAAATTTTATTAATGACAGAGACAAATAAGCATTTGAATGATCCACAATTAGATGCAAACGACCAAGCACTAGAAAACAAACTTGTATCCCTTGAAAAAATAGGCGATGCAGAAGACCACGATGAGTTTTCTGAAGTAGAGGAAGAGAAACGTGACCAAACAGATTATTCTGGATTCACGAAAACTGATTTCCTTGAAAAAGCTGAGCAATTGGTTTTTCACCCAAACATTAAAGAAGCGCATGATATCTTCAAAAAGATTCGTGTCTTATTTGATGATGCCATTAAAGCCGAACGTGCTGTATTGGTTAAAGCTTGGGCTGATGAAGGCAATGAGGTAAGAGAATTTAAGCCGCCTTACGATGAAGTAAAAGAAAAGTTTTACAAAGTATACACAAGCTTTTTAGAAAAACGTGCTGAAGAGAAAAAGCAAGCTGAACTTGAAAAGCAAAAAAACTATATGGCCAAAAAAGCCATTATTGAACGCTTGAAAGTATTGTCTTCTGAAGACGAAACTGAATCGGTATTCAAAGAAGTTTTGGAACTTCAAAAACAATGGCGTCAAATACGCACCGTGCCTAGAGAGCACATGCAAGAGCTTTGGGAAAACTACCGTTTTTTCTTAGATAAGTTCTACGACAACCACGCCATCAACAACGAGCTAAAAGAAAAAGACAGACAAAAGAATCTTGAGATTAAAATTGAGTTGATTAAAAAAGTATCAACCCTTCAAGAAGAAAAGTCTATCAAGAAAGCCCATATTTTATTAAATAAATACCACGAGGAATTTAAAAATGCTGGACCAGTTCCAGGAAAAGATGTGGCTGAAGAAATATGGAAACGTTTCAAAGAAGCATCTGATCAAATCCTAAACGACAAACGTCAAGCCCTAGAATTAATTAAGGTTAAACGCAATGAAAATTTAGAATTGAAAAAAGTGCTTTGCGAAAAAGTTGAACACATGAATCAATTGCCTCTAAGCTCTCCAAAACAATGGAAAGACAAAGGGGAGGAGATTACAGCAATTTTCGCAGAATGGAAAACCATAGGTCCAGTTCCTGAAAGCGTAAACGATCAAATTTGGAAACGCTTTAGAGATGCTCAAGCTATTTTCAACACCAATAAAAAACAATTTTTCGAAACATTAAATTCTGGTAAAGAAAAGAATTTAGCCCTTAAAATCGCTTTGTGTGAAGAAGCAGAAAAAGCTGCAGAAAGCACCCAGTACGATGCAACGGCTAAGTTGTTAATTTCATTGCAAGAAAAATGGAAATCTATAGGACCAGTTCACGAATCTAAGAATGAAGAGATTTGGTTGCGTTTCCGTTCCGCTTGTGATAAATTCTTCAAACGCAAAGAAGAGTTTTATAAAGTTAAAAATGTTGGTGAAAAAGAAAACCAAGTTGTTAAAGAACGCATCATTGCAGACGTTACCAAATTAATGGAAAACGAAGAAATGAATTCTAGTTTTGAGCAACTAAAAACATTGCAAAAAGAATGGAACTCTGTTGGTTTTGTGCCAATTAAAGTGAAAGCGGACTTGCAAAACAAATACAGCAAAGCCGTTGATGCAATTTATAAGAAGTTCAAGCAATCTGCAGACGAAAACAAAGCATTCCGTTTCAAAGAACATTTAGAAACTTTGTCAACTGCGCCTAATGGCGACGATAAAATTCGTTACGAAGAGCGTCAGATTAACGACAAGTTACGCGCTTTAAGAGACGATGCTGCAACCTTGAAAAACAATATTGAGTTCTTTGCTAAATCTAAAAATGCAGATGCATTGAGAAAGCAAATTGAACAAAAAATTGAAGTTGCTAACCAACAAATTGCCAAACTGCAAGAAGAACTTAAATTGATACAATCTTACAGGAATTCTAGGTAAACTCTAATTTCTGAATAGATTCTATGTTTAAGAACCTAAACTTTGCAATCAATTACCTGATTTATTTTTTTAGCTCAGGTAATAAGCACTCTGTACATTCTCCTTTTATATACGACCTGGTGACTAAGGTTATCAATGCCCGACGCATTAAACCGGAATACCACACCTATGAATTGATTCGAAGTAAAATGCTGAAAAGCAATGCGGAGATTGAGATTAAACCCATCGGTGCTTCCTCTTTTGCAGGAAAAAGAAAGCTTAGTGATGTTGTAAAGTTAAGTGCGAAATCGGCGAAATATGCAGAATTATTAGAGCGTTTATGCGCTTATTTTAATCCTGAGTTTGCGGTCGAAATTGGCAGCTCGGTGGGCATGAGTACCATGTACCAAGCGGCTGGAATAAAGCAAGGTTATCTGTTTGCTTTAGAAGGCAACCACGACAGCATTAAGGTTGCCCAACACAATATCGAACAAGCCGAATTGCCGCAGGTGCAGTTTCGTGAGGGTTTGTTTGAAAACACTTTGCCTGAGCTGCTCAACGAACTGCCACGGGTTGATTATGTGTTCTTTGATGGCAACCACCAATTGGATGCAACGCTACAGTATTTTGAATGGTGTTTGCAAAAAGCCCATAGAGGCACTGTCTTTGTGTTCGATGATATCCGTTGGAGCGACGAGATGTTCTTGGCTTGGAACAAAATTAAAAACCATCCGTTAGTTACTGTGAGTGTCGATTTGTATTCAATGGGCATTATATTTTTTAGAACAGAACAAGAAAAAGAACATTTTACCATTCGTTTTTAATGGGGCATCAGAAGAAAATATCAATCCAAGAGCGTATCAGGAATTTTATCTTGGTGAAAAAGGTCATAGACTTTTTAGACGATATTTATTTGCCGGGTTTTCAAGGCGCATCCTTGTATTCTGTGCTACAGTTTTTTGTTAAGGGAATTATCAGCCCCAAGTTCAATTTGTACGCTGGGTCTTTGTCTTGGAATTTCTTTTTGGCAATTTTCCCATCCCTGATTTTTCTTTTTACCTTAATTGCTTATATACATATACCGGGCTTCAATTTGCAGAAGACCATTTTGTTGCAAATGGATTTTTTCTTGCCTGAAGATGCGTATAAAATCGTTAGAACCACAGTAAGGGATATCATTTCACACCAGCGTTCGGGACTCTTGTCCTTCGGTTTTATTTCAGCCTTGTATTTTGCCAGCAATGGCGTGTTTTCAATGATGTTGGCCTTTGACAGCAATTTCAATGAAGGCGAAAAAAAGAAACGCAACTTCTTTCAAAAGCGCGGAAAATCTATTTTGATAACGATTGGTATCTCTGCTTTAATCTTGTTGGCCTTAAGTGTTTTGATTTCAGGAAACTTATTGTCGGTATGGATAATAAAAAAGAAGCTATTAAACAAAGCTGTTATGCTTGTGTTTGTAAGCATCGTGCAATTTATCACCCTAAGCACTTTGGTGTTTTTTATCATGAGTGCCTTGTATTATTTCGGGCATTCGGCCAAAGAGCGCTGGAAATTCTTCTCGCCAGGGGCTATAGTTTCGACTGTATTGTCTTTAGGCGCTACGTACGCATTCTCCAACTATGTTGACGGATTTGATAGCTATAACAAGCTCTATGGAAGTATTGGCGCAATTATCGTCTTGATGTTGTTGATCTATTTTAACACCTTGTGTATTCTTGTGGGCTTTGAATTAAACAAAAGCATCACCACGGTGGTAAGAATTTCGCAAGAGCAGAGGAAGAAAGAGAACCGATTTAAGGGCGTTTAACTACATTTTATTTTTTTGCCGCCTTAACCTGCTATTCACTATAGCCCAAACCATTATGCCCATGCTTTGTAAGCGTTGCTGTGGCTTGTTACCACTCCGCCCAGCACCTGCAACAAAGCAACTGTGCCTTATGGCTTGGGGCTGCCGTTGCTATCAGGGGCGCCCCAGTACCAGAGACTCCACTGCGTTGCATCACGGTACGGGGTGAGGAGGATTCATTTCGATAGCGAGAATGTTTGTAGTTGACATTCTGAGAGCAAAAAGAAAGGGATTGTTTAATTAAACGCTTGAAATGCTCTAGCTTTTAATGTCTTTTTTAGCAATAAAGTACTTTCTAATATGATTTAAAGGACTTGTCATAAAAAGAATTGATACAACAATTAAACCTTTGTTGTTCTGTGTTATGGCCCAATAAACACAAAACGAAAGTAAGAATAGTGTTAAAAATGCCAATATCAAATGTGTGTTTTTGTTTTTAAAGTTCATGTTTCAAAAATAGATTTTACTCGCAATTGTGAAATTGAAAACAGATGTACATTGTGTTTTTTGCGATGAAGAATTGCTTTTGTTTTTCAAGGGATTTAAGATCAAGGTTGTCTTGTGAGAAGGATTTACGTTTTACAATCATTCTGTCGGATATCTTGACTTCTATGCGCGAATGTTTGCTAACAAACAACAAGATCAGGAGGTGAGGGGGGAAGTGTATTTTAAGAAAAAGAACTACCGCAACCATGATATTGTTGGTGTTATACTAAACGGATGTTGTTAAAACATGCATAAACGCATCTTGTATAGAAGTTGAGATTTACTAAGGTCACCAACAATTTTCCAGATGTTCTTTT
>JAOASJ010000021.1 GCA_030158725.1 Bacteroidia bacterium | reverse complement strand
AATGGACCGTCAAATTGTGCATATCGACCTCGACTCGTTTTTCGTTTCTGTAGAACGTCTGCTTAATCCACGCCTGACAGGTAAACCTGTTTTGGTTGGAGGTAGCGGCGATAGAGGTGTGGTGGCTTCATGCAGTTACGAAGCACGTGGATTTGGGGTGCACTCTGCCATGCCTATGCGAACGGCCCGCATACTCTGTCCCGAAGCCATAGTGGTGCGTGGCGACATGGGTTTGTACAGCAAGTATTCTGATATCGTTACCGAGATTATTAAGGAAGATGTGCCGCTTTATGAGAAGACGTCTATTGATGAATTTTACATAGACCTAAGTGGGATGGAGAAATTCTTTGGGTCTTATAAACTGGCGACTGAATTGCGGCAACGCATTACGCGGGAAACGAATTTGCCAATTTCCTTCGCGCTTTCTGCAAACAAAACGGTGTCGAAAGTGGGAACGGGTGAGGCCAAACCCAATGGTCAAAAACAAATTCCTTTCGGAACCGAGAAGGGTTTTTTGGCGCCTCTGTCCATTCGGAAAATTCCTATGGTTGGTGAGAAAACCTATGGACTATTGCGCGGCATGGGCGTGGCATGGATACGCACGCTTCAAGAAATGCCTATTGAGCTTTTGCAACAAGTGCTGGGTGACAATGGTTCTTTGATTTGGCGCAAGGCCAATGGGATAGACCAAAGTGCCGTGATACCTTACTCAGAGAAAAAATCAATGTCTACCGAACAAACGTTTGAGCAAGATACCATTGATGTGGAGGCTTTGGGTGGGATATTGGTGGGCATGACTGAAAAACTGAGTTTTCAATTGCGCACCGAACAAAAATTAACAGCCTGTGTGACGGTGAAAATTCGCTATTCCGATTTCAATACCTATACCATGCAAGCGCGTATTCCCTATACCTCGCTCGACAATATATTGATAGAAAAAGTGAAAGACTTGTTTAAGAAATTGTATCAAAAAAGGATGCTGATACGGTTGATAGGGGTGAAGTTTAGCCACCTGGTTCAAGGCGGTCACCAATACAATTTATTTGACGATACCGTTGAGCAAATTGAGTTGTACCGCGCCATGGATAAAATCCGTTTGCGTTATGGCAACAATGCTGTTTTGCGCGCCACGGGTTTGGGTAAAAAAAGAAGGTATTAAGATGTTGCTCAATTGCCATACAGTTTACAGTTTTTGTTACGGCACCTATACTTTAGATGCCTTGATGGATGCGGTATTGGGCGCGGGATTTAAAAGTTTTGTCTTGGCCGATATCAACAACACGTCCGCGTGTTTGGATGCGGTGAGGTTGGCGCCAGAAAAAGGTTTGAAGCCCATATTGGGGATAGATTTTAGGCAAGGCGCCGATCAGAAATTTGTCGGTATTGCCTGCAACAACGATGGTTTTTTTGAACTCAATCAATACCTTTCTTCGCATTTGCATGCGGGCACAGAAGTGGACAATATTGCACCCGATTTTAAACAGGTTGTGGTGGTGTATCCCTTGCAAAAGTATACGGAATTTCCGCTTAAGGAAAATGAATTTATCGGTGTGTCGATGCAAGAAATCAAACGCTTGCAATTGTCTAAATACCGACATTTAAAAAACAAGATGGTGGTCTTACAAACCTTTACCTACAGCAACAAAAAACAATTTAATGCCCACCGTTTGCTCAGGGCGATAGATTGCAATATGTTGTTGAGTAAATTGCCGAAGTCTGAACAATCGAATGGCTTTGATACACTTGCAACGGCTTATGAAATTTACACCGCTTTTGTCGATTGGCCTGAAATTATTGCGAATACAGAATGGATACTGAATACCTGCAGCATTCATTTTGATTATGGAAAATTGAGCAATAAAAATTTGAAACATTACACCGGTTCTGCAGAAGGGGATATGGCGCTTTTGCGTTCTGAATGTTTAAAGGGATTGCCTTACCGGTATCCGCAAGTGGATGATACAGTGCTACAGCGTATGGAAAAAGAATTGCAGGTGATAGAGCAGTTGAATTTTGCTTCTTACTTTTTGATCAATTGGGACATCATTAACTATGCAAGACATAAGAATTATTACTATGTCGGTCGCGGCAGTGGGGCCAACAGCATATTGGCGTATTTGCTGCGCATAACCGATGTGGATCCGATAGAACTCGATTTGTATTTCGAACGGTTTATCAATTTGTACCGCAGCAATGCCCCCGATTTTGATATGGATTTTTCGTGGACCGACCGCGATGACATTACCCAATATATGTTTAACCGTTTTGGTTACGAACGCACTGCTTTGTTAGGCGCTTACAACACGTTTCAAGACGATGCGGTGTTGCGCGAATTGGGGAAGGTGTTTGGTTTGCCCCCCG
The DNA here is from genome assembly GCA_030158725.1 of Bacteroidia bacterium. Taxonomy (GTDB): domain Bacteria; phylum Bacteroidota; class Bacteroidia; order NS11-12g; family UBA955; genus JABMMZ01. Next base: position 1,749 of record JAOASJ010000021.1, on the reverse strand, counting down.
ATGAAATCGATAAATTGCAACACATTAAAAAGCTGGAAGACACCGATGATATTGGCCGTATGGTGATAAAATACAGTGCGTTTATAAAAGGCTTTCCTTCGCACATGAGCATACATTCGAGTGGTATCATAATTTCTGAAGCACCAATATATGCATACTCTGCCACCAATATGCCACCCAAAGGTTTTCCTTGCACGCAATTCAGTATGTTGGAAGCCGAAGATATCGGTTTGTATAAATTTGATATTTTAAGTCAACGTGGTTTAGGGAAAATTAAAGACACTTTGGGCTTGGTAAAAGAGAACCAAAACATAGACATCGATGTGCACGACATCAAACGGTTTAAGCAAGATGAAAACGTAAAAGTATTGTTGCGCACGGGCAATACCATTGGCTGTTTTTATGTGGAGTCGCCAGCCATGCGTATGTTGTTGACCAAGTTGAAGGCCGACGATTATTTGCGTTTGGTTGCAGCCAGTTCCATTATCCGTCCCGGTGTTGCGCGAAGCGGTATGATGCGCGAATACATTGTTCGTTTTCGCGACCCATCGCTCAGAGAAAAGGCCCGAGCAGCTTTGCCCGAGTTGTACGATTTGTTGACAGAAACTTACGGGGTTATGGTCTACCAAGAAGATGTGATCAAAGTGGCGCATTTTTTTGCGGGCTTAAGTTTGGCCGAAGCCGATTACCTGCGCAGGGGCATGTCGTGGAAGTTTAAGAAACGCGATGAGTTTTCGAGGGTAAAAGAAAATTTCATTAAAAATTGCAGGGCCAAGGGGCATAGTGAAAAAGTGGTGCAAGACATTTGGATGCAGGTGGAGAGTTTTGCCAGCTTTGCCTTTTCAAAAGGCCATTCGGCGAGCTATGCGGTGGAGAGTTATCAAGCACTTTTTTTAAAAGCCTATTACCCTTTGGAGTATCTTACGGCAACGCTCAATAATGGCGGTGGATTTTATAGAAAAGATTTATACCTACATGAGGCACGGATGTTAGGGGCCAGTGTAAAGCATCCATGTGTGAACCGAAGTGCCGTACTATGCAGGATAGAAGGCAAGGAAATTATACTTGGTTTGGGTTTTATTGACAGTTTGGATTCACAAATTGTATTGGATATTTTATTGGAACGCGAACGCAATGGATTGTACAAGAACATGAGCGATTTAATTGACCGTGTGCCAATGGGTATAGAGACCTTGCGATTGTTGATTCGGGCCAATACCTTATCGTTTACAGGCCGCTTGAAAATGGAGTTGTTGTGGGAAGCCCATGCTTTGTTGCAGCCAAGTAAAAAGCCGGAGTTAAACCGTTCTTTGTTTGAAAAAGCAACACCCCAATGGAAAATGCCTACACTTTACCACAGTCGAGTGGATGCGGCATTTGAGGAAATTGAGTTGTTTGGTTTTTCGTTTAGTTCAGCATTTCAATTGTTAAAAGAAGAAGCGCCCAAGGGTGTATTGGCGCGTGACTTAAAAAATCATATTTGGAAGTATGTTTTGTTGGTAGCAGAATTGGTCACCATCAAATATGCGAGAACGGTGCATGGAGAACGCATGTATTTTGGAACCTTTATAGATGAAGAAGGCAATTGGATAGACACGGTTCATTTTCCACCCAGTGCGGCCCAATATCCATTTACTGGAAAAGGGGTTTACAAACTATACGGAAGGGTGGTGGAGGAGTATGATTTTGTAACCATTGAAATTCAAAAAATGCGTCGCTTGCCAATGGTGGATAGAGAGAGTTTGGATG
>JAOASJ010000020.1 GCA_030158725.1 Bacteroidia bacterium | reverse complement strand
TATTCCCGCCTCCTCCATCACAATTAACTTTTGCTTGTACAGCAAACCGATGGCTTTTTTGAAGGTCTTTTTGCTCATGCCTAATTGCTCGTAGATGTCTTGGGGATCGCTGCCATCGTGCAAGGCCAAGTAGCCATTGTGCTTGCGCATTTCTTCCAATATTTTATTTGCATTGGGCTCAACGTGCTGGTAGCCGCTGGCTTGCAAGGAGATATCCAATTTGTTGTTTTCTCTAATCTTTTTCAAATAACCCTTCAACTGGTCGCCACTGCGCAGTTCTTGGAAGACTTCATCGTGGTAAATTAAACCAGCGTATTTTTGGTTGACAATGACGTTAACGCCCAATTCTGAGTCGTTGGCCACTATAATGTCTACTTCCGCTCCTTCTTCAATATCCAATTCGCGGTTGTCTAAAAACTTCCTGACTTTTTGAGAAGCCACCAAGCGGCCTGTTTCAACATCTTCGTACAAATGCACCAAGTAATATGCACCGACGCGCATTTTGCTCATTTGCTCTTTGAATGGAACAAACAAATCTTTTTCTAGTCCCCAATCTAAGAACGCACCAACACTGTTGGCATCCTTCACTTTTAACATGGCAAATCCATTTAAAGTAATGGGCGGTTTGATGGTGGTAGCTACTTCCCTTTCATCGAAATCGAGGTAAACAAAAACGGTGATTTTATCGCCTATTTCGTAATGGGCCGGCATGTATTTGTTTGGCAACAACACTTCATTTCCGTCGCCATCGCCTAAAAACAAGCCTGGTGACACGTGTCTAAGAATCTCTAGTGTATGGTATTTGCCAATCTGTAACATGGCTGCAAAGATACGTAATTTAAGGTTTAGGATGGTTTAACCCTAGTAATCGAATTTGCGCAAATTGGCGTTTAAGCGCAAACCTAGACTGAAAAACAGATTGTTGTTGCCAGCAAATTGACGGTAATTGATGCGCGCATCTACAAACCAATTGTAGCGTGGCATATAGCTAATGCATAAATCATATAAAAACAAATCGCTACGCTTGCCCATATACATAACTGAATTAAATTCAGTTGCTCGGCTATCGTAAGAGCGTAAAATATTGCCTCCGTAATTTCTGCCATTTAAAAAACTATCTCGACCAGTGCGTGCAAAAATTAAGCTGCTTTGCAAATGCCATTTTCGGCCCAAACTATACTTGACCTCAAAGATGGCTTCGCTAAAATTAGCGCCCAAAGGATGGGCCAAGGCTTGGTTGAAATGCGAATAGCTTTGGGTTGGTCTTTTGTGGCTATAGGTATAAGGACGAACATGGTTGTATTCGGCCAAGATGTCGAGGTATTTAATTTTAAACGCATTAATGCCGCGCATTCCAAATTGGTAGCCGTATTTATTCGCCCACCAATTTGGTTCTGTTTTTAAAAATTTCAAGTTAAATTCATCGAGTAAAAACTGTCCGTAAACCACATAACGGTTTTTAATTCTCCAAGAAAAATCGAGGGCCATCAAACTGTTGTCGCGGCTACCCAAATTGGATTCAATGGAACGGTAAAAAATTACGGGGTTTAGGTAATTAAAGTCAAACTGATTCGATTGGGTGCTGTCTATTCGGTCGAAGACTATCATTTCGTTTATCCCAATATTGATGTTTGGTCTAAGATCAAAACTCAAGCGGTGAAACGCAGCATATTTCTTACCGTATAAAATATTGCTTAAAATGGGACCGTTGTCGGTAAACTGGGTAAACAGATTTTGGTAGTGCACCTTCCCTACATCGGTATTGATTTTGAAAAACAAATATTGTGGGGCGTAATCGCTTAGTATCAATGTGCGATAGCCTTGGCCAATTTTATGTTTGTCGTGACCAAATTGTAATTTGACAATATTTTTGGCTGCACTAAACGTGACATAGCCTCTTGCTTGAAAATAATCGACTGCACCTTTTTTCTTAAATGGTTTGTAAAAAAACTCATTGGGTACAAAATTCAAAGAATCAGGCAATGCCCTGTATTGAATGGGGTATTGCTCTTGGTTTTCGGTGAAATATGAATAAAAACCAATGCCGCGTTCCATGCCACCAATATTTCCGAATATCTCTGCTCCTCGGGTATTGCGGTAAATCATTGATGTATCGCTGCGGCCTGAGGCAAAATGAAAAACTGGGTTGATAATCAAAGCATACTTTCCAGGTTCCTGCACTTTGTAAAAGGCATCCTGCATTTGGTAAAAATATCTGAACAAGGGTTTACTGTATGAATGCTGTTCGTCAACTATCTCAATAACCTTATCGGTGTCGTGCACTACATGGTAAAGCGGACGGGCCAAACGGTTAAGTTGTGCATCTGTTTTCACAGGACGCCAAGCAGTAAAATTGTTGCGGTAGGCTTGCGAATATTGCCACGATTCAACAGGATAAAACACCTCCTGAGCCGTTAAAGCGTTTAAAAACAAAGTAAAAAACAAAATGGTAATGGCCTTGCGCATCTTGCTACAAACATACGCGCGGCAATGTTTAAAAGCAAATGGCATATAGATTTTAGCCCTTTGCATCTGCTGCAGCTTTTAAAGCTTTTACCAAAGTATCTAAATCGTCGGTATTGGTATACACATTCGGGGTAATGCGGCAACCGTGCACACCGACATTGTCTATAGCAACGGTCCATATCTTCCAAGTATCCAATAAATACTTGGCCAATTCTGCTGGTTTGTAACCTGTAACCCCAACATTGGCAATACCGCATGAACGTTCTACCGCTGCGGGGGTGTTGAGTACTATATTTTTGTAGCCGCGCACTTGATCGCTCCAATAGCGTTGCAAATAACGCAAACGCTCTTCCTTGCGCTTGCTGCCTATGGCTTGATGGAATTGTATGGCAGCAGGAATAGTCAATTCTGAATGTATGGGGTAAGTGCCTGTATGGTTCAGTTTGCGTATATCGGTATCGCTGTAACCTGATTCCCCAAACAAAGGCCAAAGGTCTTTGATGTTTTCTTTTTTAACATATAAAAGTCCCGCACCTAGAGGAACGGCCAACCATTTGTGCAAACTGGCACCGTAATAATCGCAATTTAAATCGCTAATTTTAAAATCGAGGTGGGCAACCGCATGCGCTCCATCTACTATAACTTTTACCCCATGTTGGTGGGCCATGTCGCAGATTTTCCGAATGGGCAATATTTGACCCGTGATATTCACCATGTGGCTGACCAATATGACGCGGGTCTTGGGTGTAATGGCCGCTTGGTATAAAGAAATAATCTCTTCGTCGCTCGACGGGTTGAGTGGTAGATTGATGTATTTGTTCAACATGCCATAGCGCTTGGCTTGTTGTTTGAACATATCGAGCATAGAACCGTATTCTTGTTCAGCCATAATGGCTTCATCGCCTGGCTTCCAATCGTAGCCACAAATGACAGTATCTAAAGACTCGGTGGTATTGCGGGTAATGATGATTTCCTCTACAGGACATTGTAAAAAATCGGCGAGAATTTGTCGGGTATTTTGTTTATCCTCGGCCATGCGGGTGCGCATGTAATAAGAGCCTTCAAGGTTTAGCGTTTGTAGCTGTTGCCATTGGGCATTGAGGGTGGCTTGAGGCAAAATATTGTAATACCCATTTTCGAGATTGATGTATTCGGATTTGAGGGTATAGGCCTTGCGCATTTCTTTCCAGAAATCGTTGCCTTGCTTTTGCTTGTCGCTCATGTTAAAAGATAGAAAATTGTGGATTTGGGCCGACGAAACAAAGGGCAGTCCGATACCTGCGAGACCTAGAGTTTTTATGAATTCACGTTTGTTCATTTGTCGTTTGAAAGATTGCAATTTCAGTGATTTATATCAATTCCACAAACAATGATTTTGCGTTTGAAAGGCTTTACCTTTGTAATGCTATGAACAATGAATTGGAAAATTATGCAGTTGAAAACACCCTGCAGCTCTTTGGTGCCGAACCACAGCACATGGATGTGTACAGCCTAAAAGAATGGTTGGAGGAAAGGGTATTTGATCTTTTGAACCACGATTTCAACAAATTGGTCAACCTACTTTACCGCATTGATGTTTATGAGAGCAAGGCAAAAGAATGTTTTGGCAAACAGAACAGAGAAATAGCGAAATGTTTGGCGGCTTTGATTTGGGAAAGGCAATGGGAAAAAGCCTTGAGGAAAAAGTCGGGAATTTAATT
>JAOASJ010000019.1 GCA_030158725.1 Bacteroidia bacterium | reverse complement strand
ACAGAAAAGGTGGCGCAGTAAAACCAGTAAGCATTAAAAGTGATTATGCACCTTTAGTAAAACCAGAATTTGAATTTGTTTCAAACTTAACAACTTTAGTAGAATCTAATACCACCGTTAATATGGTTGTTAGAAGAAGATACGGAAACAACGACAGCAGTAAAGTAAGTGCATTTATTACAGCAGGTACTGCTACAAATAATGTAGATTACTCAATTTTAACTTCGTATCCTTTGGTGTTCAAACCATACGGCGAAGCTTTAGACACCATACAAGTGAAGGTTAATGATGATTTTGCTAGTGAGGCAACAGAAAACGTAGCAATCCGTTTAACCAATCCAATTAATGGAAGAATCGGTTTCCAAACTACAAGTTCAATTAATATTACTGACAACGATATTCCAGTTATTACTTTTGCTAAAAGAACTGAGATTGTCTCTGAAGCAAAAGGTATTTTAAAAGTTAGATTGAAAATCAATTCAGGATCTAGCACTGCAACCAACGTAAGAGTATTGGTTAAATCTAAAACAGATAGTACCTTTATTCCAGGTGATTTTAAATTAGGCTCTAGCAACAAAGACAGCATCGTGCAATTCGCAGGTGGCAAGGTTATCGATAGTTTAGATTTTAACATTTCAATTATCAATGACTTATTTAAAGAAGATAGAAGTGATACTTTAACATTGGTGTTACGCAATCCAACTGCTCCAGCTACTATTGGTAAAGATTCATTGTTTACCTTAATTATTACGGACAACGATGCACCTCCAATTTATAGTTTCTCTACCAAAACATTTACTGTAAAAGAGAATGTAGGTAGTGTAAAAATTAGAATTAACAAACTAGGTGGCAACAGCAACCAAAGTGATATCGTATTGTCAGCTGATGCAGATCCTAAAAATGCACAAGCTGGTTCAGACTTTACATTTACTGGCAGTCAATTCATCAGCTTTACAGCAACTGACCCAGATAGTTTTGTATACACCTTGCCAATTTTGAATGATAATTTAAGTGAGCCAAGAGAAGATGCTGTGTTTATCATCAGATCTGCATTCAATGCAAAAATTGGCAAACCAGATACTTTAAGAATTAGCATTGTTGACAATGATCTTCCAGAATACAAAATCAACAAATTGACTTTTGGAAAAGCACCAAACTTTGTTTTGGATAGTTTAAATGTTCATTGCGCAATTAGAGGTGTTGTATATGGTGTAAATATGGGTCCAGTTGGTACGCCAAACGGAACTTCATTCACTGTAGTTGACAACACTGGTGGCATACAAGTATTTAAAGGTTCAGGTGGAAACAAAGGTTATACGGTAACTGAAGGTGATAGCGTTCAAGTATACGGTCGCGTTGCTCAAGTAAACGGTATGGCTCAATTGACTCAATTGGATACCATTTTATTATTAGGTAGTGGAAGAACATTGCGCAATCCTAAAGTGGTTACAGCATTGAACGAATCAACTGAATCAATCTTGGTTAAATACAATTTGGTTAAATTGTCAAATCCTTCAAAATGGCCAAGTGCTGCATTAGCGCCTAATACATCTGTAACATTGAAAGTATTAACAGCTAGCGATTCATTTGATTTGGTTATTGATAGCGAAACTGACATCGACGGTAAATCAGCTCCAAGCGGTTTCTTTAACGTTGCTGGTCTAGGTGCACAAAGTGATGCTACAAGTCCATATACTTCAGGTTACCAATTGTTCCCTAGAAGAATGAGTGATTTCACCAATTTAGTAGTTCCTACTTTTGGTTTCTCAACCCCAACATCTATTGGAAAAGAAAATAGAGATTCAACTGAAGGATTCATTTTACAGTGTGCTAACTTAACCACTAACCAACAAATCAATATTGTGATTAAAGGTGGTACTGCAAATAGAAACGAAGATTACCAATCATTGCCAAACAGATTGTTTATCTTAACCCAAGCAAATCCAAGTATCAACGTAAAATCAAAAATTAATGATGATGCTAAAATCGAATTAAACGAAACCATTATTTGGGTAATCAGAGACAATGCATGGGGAACTTTAATCGGACCAGATAGTATCCATACAGTGACTTTGTTAGATGACGAAACACCAAATAGTATTTTAGAATCTACTTTAGAGGCAAGAACTAAAGTTTATCCTAACCCTGCAAAACAAAATGTTACTTTAAGCAGTGAAGAAGCGTTGATTAATGAAGTAGTAGTTTACGATGTAAACGGACGTGAAGTTAAACGTTTCACTATTGAAGCAACAAATAAAACTGTATTAGATTTAGAAGGACTTAACAATGGAATCTACACCCTTTCTATCCACACCGATAAAGGGAACATTGTAAAATCATTAAGTGTACTTTAAACAAAAAAATAATTTTAAAAAGCGCCTTGAAAAAGGCGCTTTTTTTATTTCAATCTTATGAAAAAACAATATTTCACAGAAGCCTATTTGCATTTCTTTATGGACCTTGCGGCGAACAACCATAAAGATTGGTTTGACCAAAACCGCAGCCGCTACCAAACAGAGGTTAAAGCACGTATGGAAGTATTTGTAGGCGACTTGATTGCAGCGTTGAAAAAAGATGCAGAATTAGGCGATTTAAAGGCCAGTGACTGCATTTTTAGAATCAATAAAGACATTCGCTTTAGCAAGGACAAAACACCTTACAAATTACAAATGTCGGCCTTGATTGTCAAAGGTGGAAGAAAGCAAATGCACGATCCTGGTTTATACATCGAATTGGGTCCTGAATTTCTAAATATTTATACGGGATTTTATATGCCTGAAAAGGATCAGCTTTTAAAGATTCGAGAAAAAATTGCATCTGATCCAAAGACCTTTGACAAGATAATAAATGCAAAAGCTTTTAAAGAATCTTTTGGCGAAGTAAGAGGGGAGAAGTCTAAGATATTGCCAAAGGAGTTGAAAGAGGCTGCCAAGGCACATGAATTGATTTACAACAAGCAGTTTTATTTGGTGCATCAAGTGGATGCCGAGAAAATTTTAGACAGTGATTTATTGAGCTATGTGGTCAATCATTTTAAATCGGCTGCTCAATTTAACCGCTTTCTTAATTAATATAGGGTGAATCCCGAAATTGGCATGTAATTTTGTTGCATGCTAAATTTTCAAGAAATCTTAACCGTTTCATTTACGCTTTTTGCTGTAATTGATATCATTGGATCTATTCCAGTGGTTATCGATTTGCGCACTAAGATTGGACATATACAGTCTGAAGTGGCAACGCTAACCGCGGGCTTGCTGATGACTTTGTTCTTTTTTGTGGGTGAAAATTTCTTGAATTTATTGGGCATTGATATCCACTCATTTGCCTTAGCCGGTTCAATTGTAATCTTCATTATTGGTTTGGAAATGGTATTGGGCAGAGATTTATTTAAGGTAGATCCAGATCCAAAATCGGGAAGCATAGTACCTATCGCATTTCCAATTATTGCAGGTAGCGGAACATTAACCACCATTATGTCCTTAAAGTCTGAGTTTCAAGCTGTGAATATTTATGTTGGAATAATCATCAACCTAGTTGTCGTTTATTTGGTGTTAAAATCAACCAAGCAAATTGAAAAGATACTAGGTAAAGGCGGTTTGTTGGTGATACGTAAATTCTTTGGTGTTATCCTTATCGCTATTGCGGTGAAGATATTTAAAGGGAATTTGATTGCAGTGTAGGCATTAAAAGTCAGGTTTGAACATTCCGCTTCGCTACATGCCAACACCTGACTTTTCGCAAGAGCCCTGCACGAGAGATTGTTCAGAGCAACAATCACCATGCAGGGTGAAACAAGGGGGTTGAGCGGGGCAGTCGATGTGTCTTAGGGGTACGGTTTTTAATTTCATTTTGGTTACCTGAACATTTTTTGAACGGTGATTAAGGTAGATTACCTTCGGTGCTGCTTCGCGGTTTAAAGATTTTATTGATTTTTATTTGGGTAAATAAACACGAATTATAAAATTAGGAAATACGTATAATCGATTCTTCATGAATAAATATTGCAACTAACTCTACATAATCTAAAAAAATCCACCCCAATCCACGTTCAAGATTAAGAGACGTGAACCATTAGCTTTCAAAAGTCATGTTTGCTCTCCTAAAGCGCCCCGATGACCGACGTGTAGCTCTTGTGGCGCTTTGGCCACAAAGCCGGAGCGAAGCGCAGACAAAGGGCACGGGATAGGCGCCCAAAAAGAGAGAGAGAATGAAAGCGAATGCGGTTTGGGGTAAGCTAGGGTCTTCTAGCTCCGCAATCTGAGCGTGTGTTTAGGTAGATTTTCGTGATTGTATAAATTGCTTTTTTAATATTGTTTAAAGCAACATTAAAACGCACAAAACTTTAAGGCAGTCTTATGAAATTAATATAAAAACATCCCTCAGGATGTCCTATTGAAAAATTAAAGAGAATCTAGAGTTCTAGCGATTGAAGTTTCTTCGAAGATTTCTAAGTTGTCACCAACTTCGATGTTTTGGAAGTTCTTGATAGAGATACCGCACTCAAATCCTTTAACCACATCTTTCACATCGTCTTTGAAACGTTTCAATGAATCTAAAGAACCTTGGTGGATTACAACACCATCACGAATCAAGCGTATTTTAGCACTTCTGGTAACTTTACCGTCTGTAACCATACAACCTGCAATGGTACCAACTTTGGTGATTTTGAATACATCACGAACTTCAACGTTACCAATAATGGTTTCTTTGATTTCAGGACTTAACATACCCTCGATAGCAGATTTAATCTCATCGATGGCTTGGTAAATAACTGAATAGTGTCTGATGTCGATTTGTTCGGTCTCAGCAATTTTCTTGGCGCTAGAACTTGGTCTAACTTGGAAACCGATGATGATAGCATCTGAAGCAGAAGCCAACAATACATCACTTTCTGTGATTTGACCCACACCACGGTGAATTACTTTAACCATAACCTCTTTGTTAGATAGGTTTAACAACGAATCGCTTAATGCTTCCACAGAACCGTTAACGTCACCTTTGATGATCAAGTTAAGTTCTTTGAAGTTACCAATAGCAAGACGTCTTCCAATCTCGTCTAGAGTTATATGTTTGGTTGTTCTGATGCCTTGTTCGCGCATCAATTGTTCGCGTTTGTTCGCTAAATCTTTTGCTTCATCTTCATTAGGCAATACGTTTAACGGGTCACCTGCTGAAGGTGTTTCAGAGAATCCAAGCATACTAACAGGTGTTGATGGTCCAGCGAAATCAACCCTTTGGTTTCTTTCATTGAACAATGCTTTTACTTTCGCGTAGTGAGAACCTGCTACCAAGTGGTCACCTACTCTCAATGTACCTGTTTGAATCAATACACTTGCTACAACACCACGGCCTTTATCTAGACGGGCTTCTACAATTGTACCTTTTGCTTTTCTTTCTGGGTCAGCTTTCAACTCAAGGAGTTCAGCTTCTAATAATATTTTTTCTAAAAGCTTGTCGATGTTCAAACCTTTTTTGGCTGAAATCTCTTGGCTTTGGAATTTACCACCCCATTCTTCTACAAGAATGTTCATGGCAGATAGTTCTTCTCTAATTTTCTCAGGGTTAGCACCGTCTTTATCCACTTTATTGATAGCGAATATCATTGGTACGTTTGCCGCTTGAGCGTGGCTTATTGCTTCACGTGTTTGAGGCATGATGCTATCATCCGCCGCAATTACAATAACTGCAATATCGGTTACTTTAGCACCACGGGCACGCATCGCAGTAAAGGCTTCGTGACCAGGAGTATCTAAGAAAGTTATTTTTTGTCCTTTTGGCAATTGAACTTCATAAGCACCGATGTGTTGGGTGATACCACCTGCTTCACCAGCAATTACGTTTGCTTTACGCACATAGTCCAATAGGGAAGTTTTACCATGGTCAACGTGACCCATTACGGTTACAATTGGAGGACGAGGGATGGTTTTTTCTGGATCATCTTGTTCCTCATCAATAGCAATGGTATCTTGAGCATCAACAAATTCAACTTCAAAGCCAAACTCGTCTGCTACTAGGGTAATGGTTTCAGCATCCAAACGTTGGTTAATGGAAACCATTAGACCTAATGAGAAACAGGTTGAAATAACTTGCGTTACTTGAACGTCCATCATTTTAGCCAAATCGTTTGCAGTTAAGAATTCTGTTACTTTCAGAATTAACTCTTCCTGCTCCATTCTTTCTCTCTCTACGCTTCTAGCTTGATAGTGGACATCTCTCTTTTGTCTTTTGAACTTAGATTTATTTGTTTTTCCACGTCCTGAAGAGTCAATCTTGTTTAGAGTCTTCTTCAGTTTATCTTGAATTTCCTTTTGGGTAATTTCTTTTTTAGGCTCGTTAGGTCTTTGTCCAGTGCTGGTTCTGTTAACTTTGATTTCTTGTTGGATGTTAACTTTTTGAGGACCTGACTTGCGTTTGCGTTTTTCTCTGTTAAGTTTTTCAGCCGGGGTAAGGAATTTAGATTTCATTACAGGATCCGGTCTCAATTCGATTTTACCTTTAATGGTCAAACCGTCTAACTCAACCAAATTGGCTTTCACCAATTCTCTTTCGTCTTCTATTTCTGGAACTGCAACTTCCACAACTGGAGGTGCAACTATTTTAGTTTCTATAACTGGCTCAGGCGCTTTAACCTCTTTTACAGGCTCAGCATCTGGTGCTTTGTTTTCTTTTCTTTTTCTGCCACCTGGACCAGGAAGTTCAATTTTACCTTTAACGGTTAAACCAGACTTTTCAACTTTCTCTTCTTGTTGGATTTCAACAACTGGAGCTTCAACTTTAACAACAGGTTCAGGAATTGGTTCAGGTTTTACTGCTTCAACAACAGGCTCAGGAACCGGTGCAGGTTTCTCTTTTACAACTGGAGCGATTACTTCAGGTGCGATATTTTTGATAAACAACTCAGGCTCAGGTTCTGGCTCAACTTGTTTCTCTTCAGCTTTTTTCTTGCTTACTTCTTCTTCGACTTTAACGACTTCTTCGCGTTTTTTTAATTTAAGTCCAACCGATTTAGACTCTTCTTTTGCTTCTTTATCAGAAGAGAAAATGCCTGCAATGTAGCCGTACATCTCTTCTGTAAGTTTTGCCGTTGGTTTGTTTTCTATGGCAAAACCTTTCTTCTGCAAACTTTCTATAATTGTTTGCGTACTTACATTGAATTCCGATGCCGCTTTTCCTAATCTTATTTCTGCCATTCAGTCTTTGTTGTCTATGACAAGTATTTGTCAAAAAATGCAAAGGTAGGGCAATATTCCTATTAATGCAAATTAATAACTTGTTTCGAGTACTCTCTACAAATTTAACGCAAACACTTGAAATAATCAAATGGTTCTAGGCAATCGTTGCATTTGTATAAAGCCTTGCAAGCGGTGCTTCCAAATTGACTGATTAAAACGGTGTTTTTGCTGTTGCATTGCGGGCATTCAACGGTGTGTGATTTTCCGAAAAGGGCATTGATGTCAATGTTTTCCTCTTCTGGCGGCGCAATCCCGTAGGCTTTTAATTTTTCTTTACCTTTTTCACTCATCCAATCGGTGGTCCAGGCAGGTGATAAAATTAATTTTACTTTAGATTCTATGCCAAGTTCGCTAAGTGTTGCTTTTATTTCCGTTTCTATCATGCTCATGGCAGGACAGCCACTGTAAGTTGGGGTGATTAATATTTCAAATCCATTGTCCAGTTCGTTGACTTCTCGCACAACGCCTAAGTCGACCACCGATAAAACGGGAATCTCAGGGTCGCTGATGCGTTCAAGTATGGCCCATATATCCAATATGCTGTAGTTTGTAGTGCTCATGTTCATGCAAATTAAGTGTTTAATTTTCGAAATCTACTTTCATTATGGACTGACATTCCTCATATCCATAACCTCTTCCAACTAAATATTTAACGGTTTTCAACTTCTTCTCAAACAATGTTCCCGTCTTAATGTTTTTGAAATATTTTTCGGCTATTTGTTGCAATTTGTTGGCATAATCGTCGGGGTCTATTTCTTTCATAGCCTTTTCAATGCAGTAGTCGCTGATTTGTTTGTTTTTTAATTCACGGATAATTTTGTTTTTACCCCATTTTTTTTGCCTAAACTTTCCCCCTGCAAATGCTTTCGCAAAACGTTCTTCGTTGATCATTCCTTTTTGCACCACATAAGCCATTATTTCTTCAATGTCTTGTGTAATTAATCCAAAAGTGTACAACTTGTCGCGCACCTCTTTCTGGCATCTTTCCTGGTAGTTGCAAAAGATTTCAATCTTTAACTTCGCCTCGTTTGGGGTATAGTTTTTTTTCTTTTTCTCCAGCATATTACTCCACTATAAATTCCAAAATTTGCTCATGTTCATTCGTTTTCACCCGCACAAAATAAAGTCCTTTTTCCCATTGAGAAATATCAATTTCATTTTTCTCAAGCCCACATCTTTCAAATACTATTTGACCCAAACTGTTGTAAATAATTATCTCCTGATTTAAGCCCACATTGCCTAATGAAATGGTCTTAGTTGCTGGGTTTGGAAACAGGGAAACTTGTTTTATGTTTATTTCATTATTGACACCTAAACCATAGGTATTGAATATGGAATAAACCGGATAATGGTCGCTGCAGGTGCTGGCATAATTGCTGATGAATTGTTCAATTTGCCAAACAAAACTCGAGTCGGTCTTGTGTTTCAAGGCCAATGAACTTGAGGCCAATTGGTGGTCGATAGGGTCGGGGTAACCTGTGGTAGTCCCTTTGCCATTGTCGGTGAATTTTTTAGTTAAAAATTGATAGTTGAATCCCGCAGATTGCAGCTTTACAAAAGGAGAGGGCAGGTTGTTAAAGATTGAAAAATCGAGGTCATCGTTCCAATCGCCTACTACCATGCTGAAGTTGTTTTTGGGTAAACTGTTGAGGTACATTTTAAGCCAATCAGCCGAGCGTTTTCTGCTGTTGTAAGCCACCATTTTTGCACTGTCTGTCCCTGTGTTGGCTTTTAGGTGAAGAACAATGATTCTAAGGGTGTCAATGCCAATATTATTCTTGGGTAAAAGTCTCACTTCTAAAGGAAACCTGAGGGTTGAAAAACTGTCTTTGTTTTCTGTGCCTAAAAGTTTTGAATCGAGGAAAGTAAATAGATTTTTACTAAACAGTAGCGCGGTTTTTTGTTCTGGTAAATAGTTGGCCAACACAGACTGGTACTTGGGTAATTTAAGCATCATAGAATCGAAGGCTTTTTTTTCAGAGACTTCACAAAGCGCCCAAATATCGATGTCTGCACTTTGTATGGTTTTCAAAACCAAAGCTTGTTGCTTTACATCGTCGCTTGGACCAAAACCTGGGGTGGTTTTACCGAACCATTCTAAATTCCAATTAGCAATTTCAAGTGTGTAGGTTTGCCCGACTTGTGGGATGTTTTGCGCATGCGTTGATACTTGTACCGAAAGGGAACAAAGGATTAAAAATAGTTTAAATAATAAGGGGCTATTTTTTCGCAAGTTTAATAGACGCAGTTTTAATCAGCCAGGCAAATACCAAGGTAGAAAAGAAAGTCAACATAGCATAAACCATAGCGGGTTTTTGCATATCGGCATTTTTCAAAATATTTCCAGAAACCAATAAGGCCAATGCGGTGTTTTGCAAACCAACTTCCACCATAATGGTTACTTTGTTTTGCAAACTAATGGTGTAAAATGAGCCTAAAATATATCCTAGGAACATTCCCGAAAAATTCAATAGCAATACCCAAAGACCTTGTTCCCATAATTCACTTGAGCTAATATGTATTCCGCCTTTATCAACAGGTGCTAAAAACTTAACTCCAAAAATCAAGAGCAATAATGCTGGCAACAGATATTTTAAAATGGGTCTTATTTTTTCAGCTATGGCAGGCAATTTACTGTTAATTAAAACACCAATTATAGCTGGTACTATTGTTACCAATGCAATGTGTTCTATGGTTTGTAAAACGGGAAGCTCAATAACTGTCGATTGGTTGATGAAATAATCGAGGGCTAAATTGACCAAGAAAGGCAAAGTAAACATACACAATATGCCGTTTACAACCGTTAATGAAATACTGAGGGCAACATTTCCTTTGAGTAAGAAACTGACCAAATTGGATGTCACGCCACCTGGGCAAAGAGAGATGATAATAAATCCCACTTTTATAGCTGGGGCTAAATCAGACATCATCATTAATATTAAAGCAGATAGAGGCAATAAGACCATTTGGGCAATTAGACCAATGGTTAAGGAACCAGGAAAAGAAATGATGTTTGAAAAATCTTTGTTGCTTAGGCTAAGCCCCAAACTCATGGTAATAAAAGCCAAGACAACGTCTATTAGGAAGTCAATGTTTTGAAACAGTAGGTCCAACATTTGGTTTGAGGTGGCTTAAATTTCAACAAACTTAAAGTTTTTTTTCGAGTTTTATATTTTTTTTAATGCACCGATTCTGCGGTTTAAAATTCATTAAGTTTTTAAGTGCTAAGTGATGTTTCAAAATGTAGAAAGCATTGCGTAAATTTGCAAGATGAAGAAATACCTATTCGTGTTATTCCTTGTTTTGCTTTATTCTTGTTCTGAAAAGGGTAAGATTGTCGATCAGATGATTGATATCCCTGAAGCAAAATGGAGTTATGATCAAATTCCTGAATTGCCTTTTACAATTGATAACAATGGTGTTTACTATGATTTCTTTTTAAAATTGCGCATGCAAAAATCGTATCCGTACGAGAATTTATATTTATTGGCTAGGGTTAAAGGTCCAGATGGTAAATTCGTTGTTCAAAGAATTAACTTCACCTTGACCGATGAAATGGGCAAGCCTTTGGGCCGTTCATCTGGTTCGTCGGTTGACTATGAATTGCCGATGTTCAAGAACAGAAAATTCCCTAGTGCTGGCGAGTACACCATTTCAATTGAGCAAAACATGCGTGATAGTTTGATTAATGGAATTGAAAGTATAGGTCTTAAAATCAAACAAGGCGATCCAATTTTTTAATGCAAGAAAACATAGTCTTTTTTGATGGTGTTTGCAACCTGTGCAGCGGTGTTGTGCAATGGTTGATTAAGCACGATAAAAAGGGTGTTTTATTTTATGCGCCTTTACAAGGTGAAACTGCAAAAGACGTTTTGATGGATGAAAAGTGGCAAGAAATTGATTCCATTGTTTTTTATACAGAAGGTAAATTTTACAGCAAAAGCAACGCAGTTTTGAAGATATCTAGTTTGCTTGGTTTTCCGTATTCATCTGCCGTGCTACTTTATATATTCCCGCGGTTTTTAAGAGATTTTGTATACGATTGGGTGGCTAAAAACCGCTACCAATGGTTTGGTAAAAAATCGGAGTGCTGGCTGCCCGATGCGAATTTAATGGCCAAGTTTAAACCATGAGGAAGCTTTTAGTATTCGTTTTTATTCTGACTCTGAACTTGGCTAAGGCTCAAGTGGTATTGCGCCTCGACAGCATGTTAAAAGTGGCTTATATCAAAAAGTATCATTTCAGTGAGAACTTAATGTGTGTGCCTTTTTACTGCGATCCTTTTTATGAAACATTTTACAAAAAAGGAGATACAAACGGTTTGTGCGGCAAGTATGTATTTGTAAACCGCAACTTTGAGCTTAAAATTCGTCCAGGATTTTCATTGCCTTGCTCTTTTGAACCCCGCTTTGGCGAAGGTCTTTGTGCAGTTAATATCGGCAATAAAATTACGTTTATTGATACCTTGGGTAAGGTACAATTTACAACCAATTTGTCGGCTTGTTCCCCCCAACGAAATAAAATATTGCCATTTAAAAATGGAAAAGCAAAAGTGTACAAAGGCAGCAACACCTTAAAGCATTTTTACGAGATATATTATATTGACAAACAAGGTAAGCGTATTCCCGAAAAAGTTATGGTGCATGTTGTTCCTAAGAAAGTGAAGCAAGATCCTGTTATAGTAGCTGCAGCGCCTAAACCGAATCCTTTGTCGCCACCACCACCTCCACCAGTGTTTCAGTTGCCCGATTTGCCCAAGGCTTTTGCGCGCTCCATATATCCAATCGATTCTATAAACGCAAAGCGTTACTTGGCTGAAAATAGGCACCAAGACAACCGCATGCTCTTGTATTTCGATTGTGGTACTTACCAATTAGAAAACATGGATATGCGCGATACCATTTACTGTGGTAAGTTTGTGTTTACCGACAGCAATTTCCACATTAAAATAGCAGGTGGTTTTAAATTGCCTTGCGGTTTTCAACCTGAGTTTTCAGAAGGCTTATGCGCTGTGGCAATAGACAGCTTAATTGACTATATTGACACGGAAGGAAGGGTCGTTATACAAACGGGTTTAAAGGCCTGTGGACCGAATAGCAACAAGGCTTCTACATTTAGAAATGGCATAGCTACGTTATATATTGCCGACACTTTGGTGAAAGGAATGTACACAACACTTGCCATTAACACCAAAGGTGAAAGGGTGCGTTTGTTGGAGTTTGACGATTTGGAATTGGCTGAGAAAAAGCTAGACCAGTTTAGCAACCTTAATGCAGAAGAAGCAGTTAATTGTTTTGTCGGTAAGGGCAAAACCAATGGCATTTGGTTCCTAATTGAAAAGAGTGGGAAAGTGCGCAAGAAGCTTGAGCTAAAGCGCTAAGTCTTTTTTGTTTTCGCGACTTCCATAAGCCAAAGCGATTGCTATAAAGGCGCTATAGGCCACGACACTGGCTTGTCTTTCAAGTATGCTTTCAAAGCAAGATGCAAGAAATAATAATAAAGCTATAGATGCCAATAATGAATTTTTATTTGATTTCCCGAACAAGGAATACAACAGTATAAGTAAGAATATACAAGCTGAAACTATGCCGCTTTGCGTTGCTGTTTCTAAGAATTGAAAATGCGGATTTTTGCGGTTAGCCGCTGTGATGCTGCTGTTCATAAGGGCAAAATTCTCTTGTAGTTCTTTGTCAGCATCACCAATACCAACACCAATTATTGGATTCTTTTTAATTACCTGAATGGCGTTTTTCCAAGCTTGCACCCTCATGGCAAATGAGTAATCGTTGGCGTCTTTGCCCGACCAAGCGACTTCAAAATCAGCGGCCGTATTGCTCAGTCTGTTGCGCAATGAGCTACTCAAACTCAGTATTACTATTGGAAGCAATAAGCCTGCGACAACTGAAATAATTTTGCTTCTTAAAGGCATTTTAATTAAGGCTGGCAAAAGTATCATTAATAGGCCTACGTATAAGGCCAATAAGCCTGTTCTTGCCGATAGTATATGTATGAATACAAAGTTTAGAAGACTGATAACACCAATAAACGTTTTGTTAAATGCACTAAGATTCCAAGCTTTTCTGTGCAATAAGATAAATACCCCAAGCACAACTGATAAGGCCAATAATATTGAAAATTGAATGTGGTAAATGCCATAACCAAATTCTATTGGCAAGGGCTTCGATTCAAGAATGAGTTGGTCGAATAAGGTCTTGTTTGAAATGTAATTGTATACACTTACCACGGCAGGCAAATACATGGCGTACAAGCCAATTAATACTAAGCTTGGAAAGTGTTTGCTTTCAGTTTTTCTAAGGGCGTTAAATACCAAAGGAAAACAGAGTATCGGTAGTTTTAGAATTAATTTTCTGCTGGCTTCATCAGTGTTTTCAGAATAAAGAAATGAAACGGCAGAACTCAGAAAATACAAAACAAATAGAGCCGATAAAACCGCTTCAAATTTTGTAAAATCTTTTAGGTTTAATTGTAATAGACCTATTACCGATAGGAGGATAAACGAAATGCTAATTAAAGCAGGGGATAGCGTGAATGAAAAAGCGAGTAAGCCCCAAATAGATACCGTTGCTAATTGCAGATATTCTTTGCGCATAGTAACGATGCTATAATTTTATTTTGCGTAGCTAACTTTTACTTCAGTGTTTTCAGAAACACCTAATTTGGCAGCAACTGTTTTGCTCATTTTTAAAACGACACCTTCCTCAGGTTTGCAGTTTCCAACCACACGTGCAAACACGGTGTTGTTGTTGCTAGGATTGGTAATCATAACGATGGTTCCGATTTTAGCCGTTGGGTGTAAAATGAAGCTTCTTTCTTGGCTTAATTCACCTTCACTTGAAATAGTGGCTGTGCCTTTTTCAGATACTTCATCGCCGTCATCTGTATTGTAGTTTGTGTTTACTGTTCCAGGGCTATCTGCCAATGGCGATTCAGCAACGATAGGGGTGGTAACCACTACATTGTTGTGCTCTACTGGTTTAACCACTGGGGTTTCAACTACTGGGTCTGGTTTTGCTACAGGCTTAACTGGTTCAACTGGTTTTGGTTTAGCCGTCGTTGCAACTGTTATTGTTTTTTCACCAACCACTAATTTTTGGCCCAATTGAATATTGTCTGACTTCAGGTTGTTCATGTCTTTAATTTTTGCAATCGTGGTGTTGTGCATTTTTGCAATTAAAGAAAGTGTTTGTCCTTTGGCGACTGTATGGTAAACTTTTTCAGTTTTTGTGGTAGTACTTGTTACTTGAGCGGTGCTGTTTGATGAAGCAGAAGATTCACCTTTTGGAATCATCAATACTTGACCAATTTTGATGGATTGTTGAGAACCTTCGTTTGCCGCAAAAATATCTGCAGCAGGAACGCCGTATTTTTTTCCGATGCCATAAACACCTTCACCCTTGCTCACTTTGTGCAAGATGTAGAGTTTACCGTCAACTGTTTTAGTTCCGATAGAATCGTTAGGCATTGCATATGCTGCAAATGACATGGCAAAGAAGCAGAGAATAAGTAGATGTTTCATCTTGCGTGTAAAATTACAAAGTAAGTTTATAAACTTCTTCTTTCTTGCATTTTTGGGTATTACTTGTCGACAGGTGACAAGAATTTTAGACAAATTTTATTTGTGCCTTAGGGCTTAGATTTTACATTGTTTTTTAACTTCCTCAATCAGGTTTTTCATGTCTGTATCTGGGTTGTTAATTCGAATGAAATTTCCATGTCCATGCTTGGCTAATTTTTGCAAAAATTCTATCGCTTTTAAATCTTGTCCAAATCCAATGCTCGACAAAATAACCTTGTCTTGTCGGTAGGCTTTAGACGCCAATTTATACAAATCTTCATTGCTCATTTTGCTGCTGTTTAACAAGCCATCTGTGGCAATAAATACTTGGTTGTTTCCATTTTGAATAAAATGTTTTCTTGCCAATTCATAGGCAATAACCAAACTTTGAGACCCATTGCTTCCACCACCAGCTTTAAGTGTATCAATGGCGCGATCAATCGCCTTGCGGTCGAGTCCACTTAGGTTTTCAAAAACCACACGCACTTTGTTGGTATAAGTAATCAGGGTTATAAAGTCGCCGGGACGGATAACCGAGGTTAATTCTTTAATCGATTTTTTCAAGTAATTCAATTTGCCTGAATCGCGCATACTGCCACTGATATCGACAATAAAAATTAAATGGTTGGGTTTGTATTTGTATGAATTAAATCCTGAGTCAGCATATGCCACTGGCACATAAACCGGGGTCTCAGGAATAACAATACTGTCTTTCTCTTTTTTAGTTTCAAGCTTTTTCTCTGTAATTAAAATCGGCTTTTTCTCTGGGATTATAACTGGTTTTTTCTCCGTACTGTCAATGATTGGGGTTAAGAAAATCACACAATCGTGGTTCTTTTCTGAATAGTTAAAGTCGATGGCATTGCTGCTATATCCTTTTTTAGAAGCAAACACACTCACTATGCCATAATCAACTTTGCATTTGTAGTTCCAAGCTTCAAAACCGGGCACACAGTTGTAATCAATGTAATTTTTTTGAACTTTAACTTGGGCAATTTTTATAATTTCTTGGGTATTGGCATCACGCACGGTAATGCTCAATGGAATTTGGTCATTCTTTAAAGGACGGCTGTTTTCAATTGAAGGGCAAATACTGAAAGCAGTTTCTCTAATCGATTTGATGTTTCCTTTTATTTTTAAAACAGTAGGGGTATTGCTGTTGCTAAAATACAGCGGAATGTCTTGACTGAAATTTCCTTTTTTGTCGGTGTAATATACAATGCCTATGAGCAGACTGCTGCCAGGAGCAATGGTTTTGCTGCTGCACAATACCGCGTAATTGTCTTTTGGCTGAGTGGGTAAAAGATAAATGTTTTTCCCTCCAGTATTGCTAAAAGTAAAGTAAGCCGTGTCGTTGTTGAAGTAGGTAATGTTCCCAAAATCGTGTACAGATTTGTCGGCTTGCAATTGAGCATTTGCCACAAATGGGAGAGAGAGTAATAGAATTAAAAACGATTTGAACATATATAGTTTGAAACGAAAACTGTACCAAATAATTGTAAGGTAACAAAACTAGCTTTATTTGCGTTCTTTTCAAGTATCAAGGGCTGCAATTGTTATTATTATTGGTGGTTTTTTATATATTTGTCATCTTATCCATTTATTGAAATACGGGTTTACAAACCAAAAGTGTTTTTAAATGTTTAGTTTTCGCAACTTGTAACAAGGCCGTTTTTATAGCATTGTTAAGGGTTCTAAGTAATGAATTAATTAATTTGGTCGAGCACAATTATTACCGCCTCATGGAGATTGAATCGTTTTCGGATATCGAAACGGTTAAGAAACGCTATCGTGAATTGGCGAAAATGTACCACCCTGACCGCAATCCAAACAACAAGCACGCTGAAGAGTATTTTAAAATCTTGACCCAAGGCTATAATATTTTGTCGGAGCCTGACGATAAGATTTTATACGACAATGCACTTAGAGGATATTACACCGTTAAACCTGCTGAAGCGCCAAAGCCAAGTAAAGACCAAGTAACCAGAGAAAAAGTTAGAGCCCATAGAGAAAATAAACGCAAACGGTTTATCGAAGAATTTTTAAAGGCAGAAAATGATTTTCCGCACAAATACAGATTCGTTGTTTCGATGATGTTGTTTTTTAGCGGTATTTTGATGTGCTACAACCATTGGTTTATCAACCTGCTCGACTACAAAATTTTATACAATGTGTTGGGTAGTTTTATTTTCGGAGTAGGTGCTTATCAGAGTGCTGAAAATATTTACAAACGAAGGACCTTTAAGAAAGCCATGCGCATAGAACCTTATAACAGCGATGGTGGTTCAATACGAATATTTCTGTTTTTGTTTTTCGCCACACCTATATTGTTTTTGGGTTTAATGAAAATTACCAAAGAAGTACATCTCACTTATTTCTATGAAACTTGTGAAATAGAAAGGGTGAAGTTTTACGCCAATGAAATGGAATATTATTACATTGTGAACGGTGAGTTAATTGCCCGAAGAGCAAATAAAATTCCGATAGAAGCGTATTACGATTTGGATAAAGTAAAGGTCCGTTTTTCGCGCATCAATCCTGTAATTAGCGAATTGGTTACTGAGCCTTAATACACCAAAATGTTTTGGTGGTAGATTAAGTTTTTACTTTGAATTTGAACAGTAAAAATCCCCTTGGCATCAATGCGAATTTGAGATAACTCTGCATTTATTTCAAATTGAATTTCTTCACCTAAAGCATTGAACACTTTAATGGTTTCTATGTCTTCAAAACTGCCGATTGCACACACACCATTGCTTGGGTTGGGGTAGACTAAAAATGGAATCTCTTTGTTGCTTGATATACTCAAGCCATAACCACCTCTATTTGTTGTTCTGTAAATACTGCCGCCATCGCCGACACTCAAACCAATATTGTTGCTGAAAAATATAGAATTTAAAGAAGAAGCCGATCCTGTAATTTGAAGACCTCTATTGCTTAGAGCTTGGTATGATTTTGAAATCAGGCCATTGCTGCCGCAAATAAATCCTGTGTCGGCATTAAAGAAATACGTGCTGTTTGGAATTTTCATTTCTGGCAGACTGCTTTGAGAAAAGCTATTGCCACCGTTTGCACTCAGCAAAACAATGTTTTGAAATTTTCCAGCCGTTGCACTGTCTGGCATGCCACCGCAAATAATAAGAACTGAATCACCAATGGCAGAGATGCTGGTGAAGTTGATTTTGCTGTTGTATTTCTTGTTTTCCCAAAGCCTTCTGCTAATATGTTTGTTAAGAATATAACCGCTGTCGCCAACTGCCCAACATTGTCCGTTAGGAAGTATGCAAACACTGTTTAGTCGTTTGTTGGAAATAAAGGTCGTGTCTACAAACCAAGTTTCACCCATATTGTTGCTGCTAACAGCAAGCATATCTTTACCAACTGCTATGCCGTATTGTCCGCGAAATTGTATGTCGTATCCATAAGCAGCGGTGCGCACATATTTCTGAGTCCAGGTGCTGCCACCATTGTTTGTTTTTTGTATGCGTGCGTTTTCACCAATGAAAAAACCAGTGTCTTTGTTTAAGAAAAATACGGCACGCATATTTTCTGGAATGCTCAGGTTGATGTTGCTCCATGTTTTGCCCGTGTCGGTCGACTTAAGTATGGCGCTGTTTTGTCCCACCACATAAGCCGTGGCGCCGACCATGTGCACATCAAAAAGGTCTTTGGCATTGGATGGATTGGCTATTTTTTTCCATTGGGCGGATAAAGAAGCCGGTAAACAAAAAGTAATAAGAATAAATAAATAAGGTTTCATGCGTACTTACAAAGATAATAAAAATATAAACTTGTGAAATTTGTTTTAAGCATCGAGTAAGCAAATTGAATTATAGATTTATGCGATAAATAAATCTCTAAGGCTTAGTATATTTGTGCAGTGAAACAAGCGTTGGTAAACGAGGATTATTACTTCGATAAAAATGGCTACATGGTTTTTACGGAAGCCTACCATTTGAAGCGGGGAAATTGCTGCGGCTGTGCTTGTAAGCATTGTCCCTACGCGCACAAGAATGTGCCAATCTCAAAACGCAATTCAAATGGAAGAACAACTTGACCCGCTGGCCGAACAAATAATTTCACTTTTAGTCTTTGAAGAGACCTTCGAGCAAATGGTCTCCGAGTTGCCACAATTCAGTCAGTACGCCATAGCCGATGAGTTGAAGAATTTAATTGTAAAAGATTACGCCCGACCATACCGCGATATTGAAAATGACACCACCTCGGGTATTTTGTATGATTCAGATCATTTAAAAGCCTATAGTTTTACCCTCACAGCACGTGGTATAACTTATCTTGAAAATAACTTAAAACTAAAGTAAAAGTCACTTTTTTCTTAGAAAAATAGGTGTATTATTGCATGTAATGAAATTCGGTGCAATAGACATTGGTTCCAACGGAGTAAGGCTTTTAATATCAAGGCCTTTACAAGAAGATACACTAAAGCCTGAATGGAAAAAGGTGGAATTTACCCGCTTGCCTATTCGCTTGGGCGACGATGTTTTTAGCACCAAAGAAATTGGAAAAAAGAAAACTGAACTGTTGACCAAAGCGGTTAAAGCTTTCAGTTTGTTGTTGGATATTTACAATGTCGATTTTTACCGTGCTTGCGCTACCAGTGCCATGCGCGATGCCAAGAATGCTGATAAGATTGTAAAATTAATTAAGAAAGAAACAGGTATTACCATTGATATAATCACGGGTAATGCAGAGAGTAAATTGATTATGAATGCTTTCTTGCATTTGTTGCCAAAAACAGAAACTTTCTTACACGTGGATGTTGGTGGTGGTAGCACAGAATTGACTTTGATTCAAGAGAACAAAGCCTTAGTTGGCAAGAGTTTTAATATTGGTACTGTTAGGGCTAGAGAAAACAAAATCAAGCCTGAAGAGTACGACAAAATGCATGCATGGATTAAAGAACATGTCACCTGGGTGCCTAAGTTAAAAGGTGTAGGAACGGGTGGAAACATTCACAAGTTTGGCGAATTGGCTGGTGTTGCTCAGGGCAATTATTTAAAGTTGCAAAAGTTAATTGAGTTGACAGAAGACATTGAGGCTATTGATTTGCATGAAAGGGTTTACCATTTGAAGTTGAATCCAGACCGTGCAGAAGTTATCGATGTGGCTGGAAGAATTTATATGGACATTTTTGCCCGCACAAATATTTCAGATATTTTGACCCCTTATCATGGTTTGAAAGACGGAATTATCCAAGATTTGTGGGAGCGTTTTTACACCAAACAAAAAGATTAGAATTCCCGGGATAGGCGAATCAAATCCGTTATAAGTCGCATTTTATCGTTTTCTATTGGTTTATTCTCTAAATTTCTTCGGTTTTTAGGCAATAAATGCTTAATTTTGCACCCGTTTTAAAAAGACCAATAACAGAAAAATGACCAACAAAACCTTCACCATGATTAAGCCTGATGCAGTAGCAAACGGGCACACTGGAAACATCATCAACGATATTATTGCAGCGGGCTTTAAAATCGAAGCAATGAAATATTTACAATTGACTCAAGCGCAAGCAGAAGCATTTTATGCAGTTCACAGCGAGCGTCCGTTCTTCAGAGACTTGGTTAACTTTATGATCAGCGGTCCTATTGTAGCGGCAATCTTGGAAGGTGAAAACGCAGTTGAGAATTTCAGAAACTTAATCGGCGCAACCAATCCAGCTAACGCAGCAGAAGGAACTATCCGTAAGAAATATGCAGTAAGCATCGATGCTAACGCAATCCACGGAAGTGACAGCGACGAGAATGCAGCAATTGAAGGCAACTTCTTTTTCTCATCATTCGAGCGTTTCTAAGCTTTAGTAATAAAATAAT
>JAOASJ010000018.1 GCA_030158725.1 Bacteroidia bacterium | reverse complement strand
GGTGCGAAATTATTATAGATGCGGTATTATGATTAACCGCTCTTGCGGTGCAAAATAAAAAACGCCTTAGACTCGCGCTTTAGATGCGAAATTATTATAGGAATATTTTGTTTTACAAATAGACTAAACACTTGATTTTTAAGACCAAGCAAAAGAAAAAGTTTACCTGCTTGGATAATCATTGCCTATATTTGAATAGTTCAAAGGCCTTTTGAAATATGGAATAATGACATCTATTCGTTGTTAATGATTTTAGGGCTTTGACTTAAACCACAATAGCAAACATGACAACATCCATTATCATAATCATCTGTGTGCTTTTGTTGTTGGCCTATGTTTTTGACATAAGTGCTTCAAAAACAAAAATACCTTCAATTATCTTATTGTTGGTATTGGGTTATGGCATGAAACAAGCAAGCATAGTCTTGAATATTTCTATACCTGATTTAAGCCCAATATTGCCAATATTAGGAACTGTAGGATTAATCCTTATCGTCTTAGAAGGATCCTTGGAATTAGAACTCAACAGGAAACAAATGCCTTTTGTAGGAAAGACATCTTTAATTGCCCTAATGCAATTATTAGCAGTTAGTTTCGGATTGGCTTATGCTTTCTATAGCTTTAGCGACATCAACTTTAAAGTTGCCCTTGCCAATGCCATTCCATTTGCCATTATTAGCAGTGCCATTGCAATTCCTAGCGCAAAGAACCTAATCAAAAAAAACAAAGAATTCATTACCTACGAAAGCAGTTTGTCTGATATTTTTGGTGTAATATTTTTTAACTTTATAACACAAAACGATAACATTGGCGGGCAATCGTTCGGCAACTTTGCCATCGAAATACTATTAATCATTTTGGTATCCATTGTATCGACCATTGTATTGGCTTTCTTGCTCAGTAAAATTAAACACCATGTCAAGTTTACCCCCATTATTCTAATGGTGGTGTTAATATATGCCGTATCAAAAACCTTCCATTTACCAGCCTTAATTTTTATTTTATTGTTTGGGGTTGTTCTGGGTAACATTGATGAATTTAAAGACAATAAATTTATACAAAAGTTAAAACCAGATACTTTAAAAAGAGAAGTACATAAATTCAAAGAAATCAGCACAGAAATAGCCTTCTTGGTTAGAGCCTTATTTTTTCTATTGATGGGTTATTTAATCGAAGCTTCTGAATTACTCAACACAGATACCATGCTATGGGCCATAGACATTAGTGCAGGAATATTTATTATTCGGTATATCATTTTAAAACTATTTAAAATGGACATGAACCCAATTCTATACATTGCACCTAGAGGTTTAATCACCATACTTTTATTCTTATCCATTCCACTCAACCAAGTATGCACTTTGGCCAACAAATCACTCATCATACAAGTGATTATTCTTAGTGCATTGTTCATGATGTTGGGGATGATGGGCAACACTTCGCCCAAGCTTGCAAACGCAGATGAGGAAAAACATTAAGCTCTTATGGAGATTAATCGTTTAAAACTACTTTATTGTAATTTAGAATTCGAGAATGACTAAACTTAAGCTACCGGATTCTCACCACCCTCTTTTTTAGGCGCGCCATCGTTGTTTCTAGGACCATTGTTCCTATTGTTATTACGGTTGCGGTTCTCTGGGTTTCTATTCGGATTCGGGCCGCGGTTTTCAGGTCCTTTATTTTCATTTGGATTCCTGTTTTCGTTTGGCTTTCTATCTTCGTTTGACCCTTTGTTTGGGTTTGGTCCAGCAGGCCTGTTGTTGTTGCGTTGATTTGGATTTGGTCCACGGTTCTCCGCATTGTTCCTGTTGTTTGGATTAGGTCCTCTGTTTTCAGAATTATTGTTCCTTGGACCACGGTTCTCAGAATTGTTGTTTCGGTTCTCAGGACCTCTATTTTCAGGGCCTCTGTTCTCTGGACCTTTGCCTTTAGGACGTTTGTTTTTATTGCCTTGTTTAGGTTGTTTTTTATCCAAACGGGTAATGTCATCACTCGCCAAATCGGTGGCGATATACGGTGCATTTTGACCATCTGAATCTGTTTTGGCTTCAACAACTTCTCCAACCAATTCAGGTGCTTTTTCACCACGTGCATTCATTTCTAAATACTGGTTAATGGTGTCAAGCGGCATACAAATCCAAGTATGTTCTTCTTCGTAAACGAACCAAGTAAGTCTTTTTAAAATATCGGTCTTCACCATAAAGGCAGCACCGGTAACGGTTTCAACACGAACTGTTTTCGCTTTAGGAAATTCATCCAAAGCCTCCATATAGGTATCCAATTCGTAATTTAGACAACACTTAAGCTTACCACATTGACCCGACAATTTCAACATATTGATTGAAAGGTTTTGGTAACGGGCAGCTGAGGTGTTCACCAATTTAAAGTCGGTTAACCAGGTAGAGCAACACAATTCGCGACCGCAAGAACCAATTCCACCAAGGCGGGAAGCTTCTTCACGGTAGCCAATTTGACGCATTTCAATACGCAGTTTAAACTCTTCAGCAAAGCGCTTAATTAGTTCCCTGAAATCGACACGGCTTTCAGCGGTATAAAAGAAAATAACTTTCTTGTTGTCCCCTTGAATTTCAATATCACTAAGCTTCATCTCAAGCTTTAACATCAGAGCAATGGTACGTGCTCTTTCAAGCATTTTCACTTCTCTAAACTTAGCTTCTTGATAACGTTCCAAGTCTTTATCCGTCGCTTTTCTAGAAATAGTTCTTATGGTATCAGAATCTTCGCGTATGCCTCTCTTTTTAAGTTGCAAACGCACCAATTCTCCGGCGATAGATACGTGTCCAACATCGTAGCCCATTTCAGACTCCAAGACAACTGCATCACCGGTGTATAATTCTAAACCATTTCTATTTTTAAAAAACTCTTTACGACTCCCTTTGAATCTAATTTCTACGACATCAAAAGGTATATAGTTATCTGGCATAGCAGTATCGCTAAGCCAATTGTAAACATTTAATTTATTGCAACCACCGGTGCTACATGAGCCATTGCTTTTACAGCCTGCTGGCGTGCATCCTCCGGTTGTTCCACAACTACCACATCCCATTTTCTTTAATATAATTTTAATTTGTCTTGTATGGTTCTGGCATTCTAAGACAATTTTTAAGTTTCAAAGATAGGTTAATTAATATTAATTTTACACTACCGTTGCGGTCGATTTCGAATATCGCCTTGTTAAATCCATCATAAATTTGGCTGATATTTCCAATATGGATAAACTTAGACAACTTATTGGCAAACTCCAATTCAGCTTCTGTTAACTTATTGTTTTCTGGTCTATGTCTCACCAATAAGGAAGAGCGCAAAAGATGAACACCATAGTTTAAAAACAATTTCAAACCCTCTTTGCCTTTATCGGTATAAGCGTCCATGTCTGAAATAATCTTACTTACATTGCCTTGGTAGCAATCTAATAGCCATTGGCGAAAATCATCAAACTGAGGATTTTCTATCTCGCCCGCTAGTTGAATTGCCTTGCTTAAATTGCCTTCTGCCATCAACGCTGCATTGCGGGCCAAATCGGCATTGGCAATATTCCGACCAACCAAATACTCATTAATTTCTTCATAGGTGTAGGAAGGAATACGGGTGAATTGGGTTCTCGAAATAATGGTGCTCAAAATTGACTCTTGGTTTTCTGTCACCAATAAAAACAGCGTTTTCTCTGGTGGTTCTTCTAAAAGTTTTAACAAGACATTGCCTTCTTTACCTAAATATTCTGGCAACCAAATAATCAAGACTTTAAATTCCGATTCATATGGTTTCAATGCCAACTTGCGGATAATATTTCGGCATTCTTTTATCGGAATATTCGGCTTTTTATTCTCTGCATTAAGCGAAGCAAACCAAGAATTAAGCGTCAACATTGGATCTCCAATCAATGCGGTTCTGAAATCATTAATGAACTCATCGCAATTAACCTCAGAACCAAATATTGGAAATGAAAAATGCAAATCAGGGTGCACCAAGTTTTGGTATTTCAAACAAGATGAGCAAACCCCACAACTATCGTCCTCGCCTCGGTTAAGGCAAGAAGCGTATTGTGCATAAGCAACGGCTAGGCCTAGGGCACCGTTGCCTTCGCGACCGATAAACATTTGAGCATGCGCAATCCTTCCCTGTTTTATACTGGATACAAAACCTTCTTTGATGGCTTGGTGGCTATGAATGTCTGCGAATTTCAACCTTGCAAAAATATTCAATTTGAACTTAAGTTTTTCGTTTGTGTCTAACTTTTGTAAAATTCATGAAATTTAATTTTATGGTATTCTATCTTACATGAAATAAAGCCTTTAAAAACTTCAATATCTGAACGCCTTAAAATATTTCAGGACGCAGGGTATAGGCCGAAAAATCCTCTTCAGAAAGCAATAAAATATCCTGAACCCAAACCTCCGTATTTTCTTTTAAATCGCTGTTCTCATCTTCCAACAAACGCGTCAGCAAACGGCCTTCAATGGCCATGCGCTGGCCTGGCTCTAAATGCCTTCTCACGAATTCGGCGGTCTTACCTGTTGCACACAATTTGTGCATTTGCATTTCAGTAACCATAATTTCTCCATCCAAATGAAAAGGATGTGTTTCCTCGCAGGCTATAACCCAACGCACAATGGGTGTTCCTTTTGCCGTAACTCTAAATTCAAATGCGGGGCCTGATTCACCAATCAGCTCAACGCGGTTTTTATGTTTGTCCATATCGGATGCAAAGGTGGTCTTGGCAATCGAATGAAGACATTTTTAAACAATTAAAATCGACTATAAGCGACTAGATATAATTAAACCTCCAATGAATTTATTGTCAGTGATAAATTTTAACTAAGCCTAATAGACCGTTCATCTAAAACAATAAATACTGAAAATCACATTATATTTGCTCAACCAATGAAACACCCTTTCAATAAAAGCTTACTTGTATTTTTGATATTCACATTTATAAATTCAAATACAAATGCCCAAGTGGTTCTCGACAAAAGCATTGCACCAGCAATAGGAACTAGGACGCTATTTATAAACATTGACTCTGCATTTTACAAACCTGGTCCATCGGGGGCCAATTGCACATGGAATTTTAGCGACATCATTAGACGCGACAGCACCTATTTGTATTATGTTGATGCAAAGCAAACGCCTTACCATGCCTATTTCAATTTCGCGAATATTGCAATGACCACCGACCATAAAAACTTCGATTATTTTAAGTTTGACAACGATGGATATTACAATTTTGGCAGCATGGGCTATGAGCCTGAAGATGGCACAAGAACATACAGCCATCTATGGTATGAAGAACAAATGCTTAGATTCCCTATGCATTTAGGCGATTCATTTTACACACAAAACAAACGCATCAGCGAATACATTGGCACTTTCACCAACCACCAAAGCATACAAACAAAAGTAATAGCCGATGCTTATGGCACATTGATATTAGGAAGCGACACCTTTCGCAATACCCTAAGAATACATGAACGTTCCGTATTTCACGATTCATTTTCCAATGGTGAACGCAGTATATTATCGAAACAAATCCTCAACAAATACCAATGGTATTGCAATGGCATACAAGCGCCTTTGTTAAGTCTAGACCAAACCATGCGTGTGTATAAAGGCGATAGCAGCATTCGCTGCAGCAACAGCATTGCTGGAATTGAAAAGAATGTAGTTTTTGAAAACCCTTTTGCCTTTCGTTTGGTATACAACAAAAACAACGACACCTATGAAATTCATTTCCAGTCAGACAGAGATCAAAAAGTAAACGTTCAGATAAATTGTTCCAGTTGTTTGGATGCGAGCAAACAGAAAAAAAAGCAAAAAATAAGCAACCCCAATGCCTATGTTTTTGAAGTTAAAAAAGGTGCTAATGTCCTTAGTTTAAAAGCATCGGAAGTCAAAGTTAATTCTATGCCTGCTGAAACCATTGAGTTGTTAATCGAAGGCGATTCATTCCAAGAATTGCTGTATTTGCTTGTCCCTTAGTCTTGATTCTTCTCTCGAATTGGCAAGGCAACTATAAATTCAGAACCTTTACCTAACTCACTTTTCACAAACACTTTTCCACCCAACAATTGAACTTGGGTTTTAACCATATACAAGCCCAAACCTTTGCCTTTAACATCGGTATTTAACTGGGTATACAATTTAAATAATTTTGCTCCATGTCTATCAATGTCAATACCAATGCCATGATCGCGCACATGGATGTGAACGGTATGGTCTACAATTTCAGTCCACACTTTTATTGTAGGCGTTTCATTTTGTTTGGTATATTTAATCGCATTTCCAATTAGGTTGTATAAGATACTTTCTATAAATGGTGCACTAGTATGCAATACGCTAACAAGTGACACATCAAATTCTATTATTGGTTTTCGATGGTCTTCCACTCTATTGAAATAAGCCACTAGATCATTCAAACCTTTTTCCAAATCAACGGTTTCAAGCATAGAGTGCTCGTCTTTTTTAACCATGAGTATGGTGTTCAAATCGTCAATTACATTGACTATTCTTTCGGTTGAACTGCTTAAACTTTCTACGATGTATTTATATTCATCATCGTCCATTTCATCGTTCAAGTGGCTGCACAACCCAATAATATTAACAACTGGAGCACGTAAATTGTGAGACACCATGAAAGAGAATTGCTCCAAATCCCTATTTCTAATAATCAAATCATTGGTTATACGTTTGCTTTCAATCTCAGAGCGTTTGATGTCAGTGATATCCTTAATGGTTACACAAATATTTACCAACTCATCATTCTCTATTACAGGAACGATATTTAATACAATGAATTCTTCTTGGTTATCGAATACATATAGCGACTCATAAGAGCGGCTAGATTTAGTTTTTAAAACTTCATGAAAATTATCTTTAAAAATCTGATACCTTTCACTCGTTAAAGCACTTAGTAAATCCATTCCCTTTTCAAAATCAACTTTGATTAAGCGTTTTGTAATGGTTAAATACTGAGAATTAAATGATACGATTATTCCCTTTAAATCTAATAGCACAAAACCCACATCGGTATTTTCAAATACCGCTTTCAAATTGGTCTCAGTTTTTTTCAAATTTTCAACCAGTAACAATTCATTTGCAAAAAGCTTAATACCCCTTAATATTGTTAATATTAAATCATGTTCTTCTGGCAAAAAACTTAAGTCTAACTTGTTATCACTATCTTCTGTATAAGAAACAACTATCTCAACATGTAAACCATTTGCAAGTTCCACTTTATTTGAGAAACTGCTCGTCGTGGGTTTTGAATTTCCTGAGGTATAGATTTCCCCATTATATTTTATTTCGCATTTAGCCCATTCTGGAAATTGCATCCCATTTGGAACAAGCATACACACCCTTTGCAAGCAATCTTCAATAAAATACTCTGTTTGAAAAACTTCTTGGATACTGCTGAGGGTTCTAAGTTCTTTAACTCTATCTTTAAGTAAAATATTCAACTCGGATTTCTCACGGTTGCTTCTGATTCTTCCAACTGCCAAAGCAAGATTTTTAGCTACACGTTCAAGTACTGTTTTTTCATGCTCTTTAAAGGCATCTTCATGACTTGAATACACATTTAAAGCAAACACTGAATCGTCTACTACAAAAGGGAAAACAGCAGTTGCAGCAATATTATTCTCTTTAGCCTTTTCTAACCACGGTTTAAAATATTCTGATTTATTGATATTGTTTGTTATTATTATGTCTTGGGTAAACAACGCTCTGGCTGTAGGCCCCTTACTTTGAGCAGGATTATCTAGATCAATAACAACAGATTTAATATACTCTTCTGCACCGCACTCGGCTAAATTCAAAACTGTTTGATTGGCCATCAGTTCTTCTGGTTTTTTGGCTATCCAAGCCAACCTATATCTTCCAGTTTCAACCATAGACTTGCAAATTTCCTGAAACAATTCAAGTTTGTCATTGCATTTCAAAATCACATCATTCACTGCGTTTAACAATTCCAAATCAGCGTTCATTTTAACCACTTGTTTGGCCTGCTTTTTAACTGCTGTAATATCAGACTGTATGCCATGCCAAATAACAGTACCATCCTCTAAACGCTCAGGAATAGCATTAATATTGATCCAGTATTTTTTGCCATTGTCTTTGGTTATTTCCAATTCGGTATAGAATAAACTCAAATTGGTGTATGATTCTTCTTGGGCCTCTGCCATGCCTTGAATTTGATCTGGATTAACCAAGCGGTATGCCAATTTATAATCAGCCATCATTTCGTCCACACTTACATCGGTATATTCCGACATATTTGGACTGATGTACAAAAAACCACTCCGTCCGTCAGTATAGCGGGCAAAAGTATAAAAGACTTGACCAATATTGCTATTGCCTAAGACTTCTATAAGTTTATTTTTGTACTCCATAGTCGATTTGTTTTGTCGAATTTACAAGTTTGTGATAAGTTAAAAAAAAGCAGCTTCAAGCAAAATAAGTGCATTTTGACCAAATAACAAGCAGAAAATCAAGTTTTTTAGAAAAACAAAACCAAAGTCATTTGTTTTAACAAAGATTAAACTAACACAAAACAAACCACAAGATTCACGAAATGAAATACTTAAATTTAAACAATCTAAAGTTAAAATCAGAAACCGCTCTGAAAAAAACTTTTTATTGACTTAAAATTTTGTCGAATTTTTCGACAATTAACAAGTCTGGCTTGTGAAAAAACACCCCAAAATTACCCTCTTTTCTTACCCCCCTTAAAAACAAATAAAACACGCCCCCAAACTCAGTTTCATAATTGAAATTCGGTTTGCGCATTTTTAAATATTTACAAGCTGCACTTGTATAAATATGATACTGCAAATGGTAGTTGTTTTCATCCATCGCTGCCCATACTTCTTCCTGCCCATAATCTTCTACCCTATCGCCTAAAAAGTTCGACTTCCAATCGAGTATATAATATTTCCCAGCATGCTCGAAAAACAAATCTATTTTGCCATTCATCATGCCTTCCAATTGCTCAAAATTCCTCAAATGAAATGGCACTTTCTCGGTAGACAATTGCTTTATGGCAACCGACTGAAAACCATGTACGCTAAAATCAAATTCAAATTCATTTAACCGACTTGCATTGCTTACCTCCGATAATTTAAATGTCCTCTGTCCATCGTTCAACTCTGTTTCAGTTACATGCTGCAGCATCTCCAACAATTTCTCGTTGTACAATTCCTGATTCACCAATGCCAAACGTTTTAACGAACGCTTCACCACTTTATCCCAATGGTAAGTATCGTTAAAGGCAATGTTCTCGAATATACTGTGCAATAAGTTCCCCGTAAACGCGCCTTTCTTTAACTTCTTAAATATAAAATCACCATAGACATCTTGCCCAAGTCCTGAACTCAATTTAGGAACTATCGGGTGCTCGGGATTCAAGTACGTGTAACTCAATTTACGCCAATTCACTTCCCTCAAATCAAACCTATTCGCTTTGGCATACTCAAGTGGAAACTTCTTAAGATCCGACCTATATCGGAAGGCTGTATCCATTTCTATTGGCGCAATAAACTCTATTGTCTCTGGCTTTGCTTCTTCTAGGGCATTTATAATATTAAATAGTGCAGTTTTTTCCTTTTCTTTAGTTCTATCATTATGAAAAACATAACATTTGTATTTGGCCCTGGTAATGGCAACATAAATCAAACGTCTGTTTTCTTGCTGCAATTGTAAATTCAAAGCCTCATTCTGTGCCTCACTCATTAAACTTGGATTTCCAAAATAATAAACTGAGTTTACTGGATCCCTAAAACTCGGATACCCTATTACTTTAGCCTGCAAATCGATATAAGGTACTATCACAATATTGTACTCCAAGCCCTTGCTCTTATGTATGGTCAATATCTTTACGGCATCTTCATCGCTTTCTATTCTTTGCTCAAACTCATCGCCCGCAGCAGCTGAATTCTCTATCGCTTTCTGCAACCAATTGATCAATTCGTTGGGTGCATATTGGTTAAACGTTTGGGTCTTGTGCAAGATCTCCAACAACTGCAATACGTTAGACAATTGTCTTTCGCCATTGGCATGGTCTTGTTCCAACAAATGCGACTTCACTTTGTAATCGCTGATAAATCGCATCAACATCACATAAACACCATTTTGTATCCACGATTCTTGGTAGGACTTAAACTGGTTTAACACAAATTCTTCGTTTACCGTCAACACGTCGTCCAAACTCAAGCCACTTAAATTGCTCAACAAAGCTTTGTTGATATTCGAACGGCTTATATCATACACCGCACGCAAGACATACAAAATCTCTTTGGCCTCCACCGTATCAGACAGCTTGGTCTCGTCTATCGTTATAGCAGGTATATTTGATTTGCTTAAAACTTGCTTAATTAATTTTCCTTCATAATTGCTGCGCACCAAGATGCCAATGTCCGAGGGCTTGATGGACCGTTTAACACCTTTTGCTACTATCCCATAGCCATGCTCGCCCAACAACTTTACCACAATGGCTGCAGTTGAATTCGCAATCTTATTCTTGCTACTTTCCTTAATAATGCTCATGGGTTTTTCAACACCAATACCACTCACAAAATCGCCTTTCTGATTGTCCTTCGGCGCATCCACATGTATGTAGTCAATCGCATCTGCAGCGCCTTTGAATTCAAAAGTATCGAAGTCAGGCTTGGGTTTGAAAAAAGCATTTTGCGCTGCCACTATGGCATCGCTTGAACGAAAGTTTGTGTTCATGCCATACACATTGTTCACCATTTTCTTGGCACTGAAATAGGTATTGATGTCGGCCTTGCGCCATGCGTATATCGATTGTTTTGGGTCGCCAATAAAAAACAAAACCGAAGGCGCCTCTGAAAACAAATGGCTAAAAATCTCATACTGCATTTTATCCGTGTCCTGAAACTCATCTATAAACACCGCCTTGTACTTGATACGCAAAGCGTCACGCAATGCAATATGGTTTCTCAACACCACAGCCTCATGCAGCTTTTGTATCATGTCGTCGAAGGTCAGAAAACTGTTGCGTTCTTTTATCTGCTTTACCTCTTCTATGATATTCTCTAAAGCAAATTGTTGAAGCTTATTGGTAAACAAATCCAAGGCCATCTTCAATTCTTCTTTTGGCTCTTCGGCTTGGTCCAATATTTCTATGAGCTCTCCAAATATTTTTACAACGTATTTCTTCTCACGGTCTGTCAAAACCCGCTTAAACAAGTCATCTAAGTTGTCTAATAATTCAGGAAATTCTTTCTTGGCATGGGTATTGGCCAAAACCTGCTCCATCAAATCATCATAATTTGATTCCACATAGGCTGCCGCTGCCTGCATCACTTCGTCTATCTTTGCTTGAATGGCTTCTAAACTTGCTACTATTTCCTTTTGCTTCTCTAATTCCAAAAAGCCTTCTTCGTACTTTTCTGGCTGAACCATTATCTGCCCACCCAAAATATTTCTTGCAAATTGCTTTAAGTCTTCGCGTAAAAATCCTTGCTCTAAAAACTCTAAAAGTCTGCTTTCTAGGCGGGTGATTTCTTTGCGCCAAAATTGATTCACCGCTGCTTCAAGTACTTCGTTTAGCTCAACTTCACTGGTCGCTCCTGAACCAAATATTTGATTGGTCTCGAAGGCATACTCATTCAAAGTTTTTTGGCAAAATCCATGTATGGTATTTATTGATGTTTCATCTAAAAACAAGATGGCAGTTCTCAAACGGCGCTCCACTTCTGGCTTTCCAAAACGGGCTGTCGACTCAAGCACCAA
Source organism: Bacteroidia bacterium (assembly GCA_030158725.1). Lineage (GTDB taxonomy): Bacteria > Bacteroidota > Bacteroidia > NS11-12g > UBA955 > JABMMZ01. The sequence goes on along the minus strand of JAOASJ010000018.1, from coordinate 8,907 downwards.
ATCGTTGATCTTTTCATCCTCTATCTTCTGCCCCACGCTGGCCATGTGGCCCAAGCGAATAAACAAACGCACCCTGGTTTCTAATTCCGCAACCGCTGCTTTGGTAAAGGTCACCATTAATATTTCTTGAATGGGAATATTCTTCTCCAATACCAAGCGCAATGCCAATATGGCTATGGAATAAGTCTTGCCCGTTCCAGCACTCGCTTCAATTAAATTACTGCCCTGCAAAAGCACCTGCCCTGCGTCAAAATGTTTTACTTCCATAGTTTGCTAATTTTAGGCATTAAAGCGTAAATCCTTCCAAATATAATGGCATTGTTTTTCTCAAATTGTTCGGCGTGTTCCATTTCGAAAAATCCGTATTCCAAAGCCTTGCTGTTGTATTCACTGCCTTTGAAAAAGAAATTTTTCATATTATCCGTCAAGCCATTTACCATACTTACAAATCCCTCATGACCCTTATTAAAATAGTTTAATGGATTGCCTGGCAAGCCTGGACAAAACATAAATGGTTCTTTATACGCACTTTTGAAAAACTCCAAATACTGTATCAGTTCTTGTTCTGCTTCTGCTTGGCTAATGCTGTTTCGTTTAATCCAAAATTCCTTTGACTTCTTCAAATCGACAAAACAAAAATCCAATTCCTGCCCAGCAGCTGTCAAGACCAAATATTCCCAATAAGCCGCCACCACATGTTTCTTGTTGTTGCTTGAATCTGACCACGACAAAAACAAATCGCCATACACCTGCTCTGATTTTCCACTGAGTATGTGTTTTCCAATTTTAAAATTGAAAACCAAAGGACTTGCTTCCTGACCGCCTCTGTGTTTTTCTATGGTTTCTTTCTTGACCTGCAAGTCTTTTAAAAACTTTTGAAACACCAATTTTCCGGCATTCATTAAAGGGAAATTCCCCATTAAACTTTGGCGTTCAAAATACGTTTCGTATCCATCGGCTGGCAACTTCAACAAATCATCTTTTATCTTCCAATTACTCAAGGCATCAAAGTCGAACACCTCGGTATCTGGCAACAATATAGATTCTTCTCTGTAGTAAATACCCAAGCGTTTGTTGAAATAAAACTTAATGGGGTCTTTGATAAAATTCAAAAGATCTGCAAGTGCTATCTCGTCAAAACTCAACTCCAATTCACTGCTTTCAGATTTCGAATCAGCAGCCTTGCTTTCGTAATTTGCATCGCTCAAATAGGTCTTCAAACCACTGCCATCAAAGTACTTCTGACTAAAGCCTTGCAAAGGATGAACATTGACGATGAGATCATATAGATTTTTATCTGTTGTCTCAACCCCTTGCACAATATATTCTATCAATTCATCGAGTAACGATGAGGGTGGAATTGGCACAGCATCTTTGGCACTGCGGCCGATATAGCTGACATAGAAATTTTGTTCAGCCGACAATATGGTTTCCAAAAACAAATGCTTGTCGTTGTCTTTTACATTCCTATCGCCTTTGCGTTTCTTTTGTTCTATCAAATTAAAACTAGGCTCGTTTTCTTTGCGCGGAAACTTGTCGAAATTCATGCCCAACATGGCCACCACTTTAAATGGAATACTGCGCATTGGAATTAAAGAACAAAAAGTAACACCTGCACTGGCAAACGATTTGGCCTTGGTTTCTGTATTCAAGACTTCTAAAAAACTGTGTCTAAAAACTTCAAAACTTATAGGCTCTGCACTTATTTCTTCAAAGGTGCTTAAGCGTTCAAGGTATAAGATCAATCGGTGGTAGTCATCGTCTTCTTGTTCGCTCGACTGGAACACCAAATCTTCCACCAACTCTTGTACATATTTACCCCAATCGACCACACTTTTGGCGCTGTTGCGTTTCAACAAAGTGCGCTCCAGTTCTTGCATAAAATACCAAAAACGAATCAAGTCGTAGGTATCTGAACCTTCAAAAACATCAAGTGGAATTAAGGTATCACCATCAATTTCGACTATGGGTTCACCACTGATACAGATGCCATATAAAATCCGTTTTAGTCCATGGTCCCAACTCAATACATTTGTACCATTTTCCTTGTTTCCTTTTTGTCCAAAACGAATATTGGCTGCTTCTATGGCCCGGCGGATTAAGACGACATCTTGTAGACCAAAACGTTCACGAATGTATTTCAATTCAAGCAAAACCATAATGTCCTCGGTCTTGAAAGCTTCCAATTGCAAGGACAAAATTTGTTCTATGGCATTGAATATCGAATTCCCGACATTGATGTGCTCGTCGGCTATGGTGTATGGAAAACGGTAAGGTGCATTGTCAAATACCGCTCGGATGTATGGCGCATAGGTATCAATATCGCTGGCCATTACCACAAAGTCGCGGGGCGAATACTTGCTCTCGCTATTTTCTACCAAGTCGACCATGTAATTGTACAATACCTCTATCTCACGGACAATGGTGTAACAGGCATTGATTTGCACCGAACCATCTTTGAGGTCTGCTTCATTAAGCTTCAAGCGCATCTCGGTGTCGGCATTGTAAAAAATATCGTTTTGTATTTTTTGCAACAAGGTCTCCGCTTCGAGAGGCTCTTCGGCTAAATCGTCGTTGTAACTGTTGATGTACATTTCGTCTTGAAACAAGAGCGAAAAACTGTCTTTTATAATGGTTCCCCAACTGTTCAACAATTCATTTCCTTGGGTACCAAAGGTGTTGTTCTCACGTTTAATTTTGGGAAATTTTTGAGCAAAGCGCGCTATTTCTTTCTCCGATTTATCCTCCAACCAATAGCTAGTAGGGGCTGGATTTAACAGGTAAAAACGAATGTCAATATATTTGGCCAATTCATTGAACAAGTTGAGGTAAAACGGGGTAATTACCGCTATACCGAAAAACTGAATATGGGGAAAATTGGCTTTCAACAAGTCCTGTTTCTCTTCTTGTTTAAGCGCCTCAATTATTTCTTGAATGATATTGGTTTTGTCCAACATACTTTTGTTTACTATCTCTTGCAAACGCACCCAAAGGTATTCCTGAAAATCGTCTACCACATTGACCAATTCCGTGCGGCTCCAAGTTTCAATAATTTCCGGTCTGTAAATTTGATACTGATCGAACAAGTCGGCAAGTTTGGCCGCTAGAGCGATTTGTTTCACATCATTGCCTTCATAATATTTGGCAATTCCTTTGAATTTTTCTTTAAATCCCTGTTCCGATAAAATGTGGTATAAATTCCATTTGATGTAATCGACCCCCAGTATTGGCTTGCTAAATCCACCCAATAAATAATAGATTTTTGAAATCAAATCACTGGGCTTACCAAACACCAAATTGGCTGCTATGCCTAGGTGTTGCGACAAACGGATTTTCAGCCAATTGTTCATACCCTCCGTTTGGGTAATGATTTGCTCAGGAGCAAACACGCTTGTTTTATTCTGCTTTAAATCGCTGGCCATTTGGGCCGCCAATTTGGGTAAAGCATTGGATACAAATAATTGAATAGACATAGGATTAGTTTTCTTTTAAGCGTTCAACAATTCCTGAAGTTCTGCTAACCCCTTGGGCGCAAGTTGACAGCATCACCGCTGTGCTGCATTGCAAGACCAAAGACTCTTTGGCTCTGGTAACCGCAGTGTATAGCAATTCGCGGGTCAACAATTGTCCGCCACTGGCCTCTGGCAAAACCACCAAAACCTTGGGATATTCAGAACCCTGAGATTTGTGTATGGTCATTGCAAATACCGTCTCCGCATGGGCGATGTAAGCGGGCATCACCGAACGGATGTTTTTATCGCTGTCTTCAAACCATGCCCTCAAATTACCCGCATCGTCTTTGCGTACTATGCCAATATCGCCATTGAACAATTTCAAATCGGGGTAATTCTTTGTAATTATTATGGGTCTGTTTTCGTAGTAATCGCTGTTGGGACTGATTAAATTTTTCTTACTTAAATAGGTTTCAATGGCCTTGTTCAAACTGTACAAACCATGAGCACCCTCGCGCACTGCACACAATACACGCAGGTGGTTAAACTTGTCTAGTGCCTTGGCTATATCTGTTTCTTTTATGTAATCAATATAGCCTTCTATAAAGGTTTCAAAACCATTTTGGTCTTTGTTGTCTATAAGTTGAATGCCCGCATAAGGTGAAGCAATAAATTCGTTTAATGCAGTTTCTTCATTGTTTATAATAGCACGGCTAAATTTACCAATACCACTGCTGCTGCTAAATCGGTGCGACTTCTGCAATTCGACCACATGGGCAAACAAAGGATGTTCGGATGTTCCTATATGGCTTGCTTGCAATTGCCTTGAGGTATCAGGAATAAATGCATTAATGTCTTGCACAGATTCTGCAGAGAATAAAAAATTATTGTCTTGTGCCCGGCATAAATCGCCAAACAAAGATCCTGCTTCTACCGAGGCCAATTGGTTTTTATCGCCCAATAAAATCAGACGTGTATTGTCGCCCACAGCTTCAAGCAATTTGGCAAACAAGGCCACATCCAACATCGACGCTTCATCCACCACCACCACATCGTAAGGCAAAGGATTGGATTTGTTGTGTTTGAAATTAATGCTTTCAGGAACATAGCGCAGTAAACGGTGTATGGTATTGGGACTTAAATTTTTCAAGACCGACTTAATGCTTTCATCAAGTGGCAAATTGGTATTCTTTAAGCTTTCGGCCATACGCATGGCTGCTTTTCCTGTTGGGGCACATAAGGCAATTTTGCAATTGGGGTTCATGCCCAACAAGACGGCCAATATTTTCGCCACTGTGGTGGTCTTGCCCGTGCCAGGTCCTCCTGTAACAATTGAAAAATTATGCAAAACACTTTGCACCGCTGCCACCATTTGCCAATCCACTTTTTCTTCTTCAGGCAAAGCATCCAAAGCATAATCTGCTTGAAAGCTGTTCAATAAAGGGGCTTGCGATTTCAATGCATTCAAGCGGGATTGAGCCTCTGCTTTTTCGGCAGAGACAAAACGTTTGATGCGTTCTAATATTTGTGATTCGTAATTAAAATAACGTTGTAAATACAAACGCTCATTGTACAAGACAAAAGGCAAGATTTGATTTGGCGACGTCGCAACAAATTTGCCCATAGCAGACAAAGGTGTTTTTAATTCTGCGTCTTCATAGGGTGTATCGCTCAGCTGTGCTTGAACTTCTTGCTCATGCAAACAGATGTGACCTTCTTGCATTTTTTTCGACAGCAGATAGGCATAGGGCCTAAGTCTGGGCTCAGGAAAAAAACTGGCAAATTGAAAATGCACATCTGGGTTATTCATCATACAATTATATTGATAAAATGAATTTTCCTCACGTGAATTTTATGCACGATTTGAAAATTTAACCCACAGCTTAGCTTTAGTTTATTTTGTATCGAAAGCCCAAATACATTTCCCTTCCTCGGGTTGGGCCCCAATTGAAAGAGGTGTCAAAATACGGGCTAAATGGGTTTTGCCAACTTACTATGGGTTTTAATTGTCGATAGTCAAGCAAATTCTCACAACCCATATAGACATCAAGGCGTTTCCATGTTTTGCTCAACTGCAAATTAAAGGTTGAATAGGGTTTCGATTGCTTGGCTTGTTGGTATTCCTCGGGATTCAAATCGGTGTTCGGCAAGCGTTGTACACCGAACCAATGCGCGTTTACATCTATCCTCCATTTCTTCCTTTTGGGAATGTAAGAAACGGCCGCCAATACTTTATGTTTTGAATTAAAAGGCAACAAAACTTTTTCTCCATTTGTCTTTCTAAATACATCTAAATAATTATAAGCCATTTTAATCTCCCAATGTTTCCTATATTTTACATTGAGGTCGGTTTGAAATCCATTGGACACCGACAAACCAGAAAAATTTGAAATGATGGCCTTGGTCGGCACGGCATCATAGTCGGGGAAAAACTGATTACCAAATCGTGTTTGGTAAAAATCCACCGTTACGAATCCTTCAATTTTTTTAGCTTTGATTTTATGCATTAGGTTTAGTCCCCAATTAAATGTCTGCTCTGGATTTAATACTTCTTTAAAGACTATATCGCGAGAGCTCACCAAAAGCCCTATGTTTTCTGAAAACAAATTAACGGTTCGCCATCCTGAGCCTGCTGAGGCTCTTAAACTGGTCTTTTCACTGAGCTCGATTTTGAACATCGCCCTTGGTGTTAGTTTCCACGCAAACACGTTGTGGTGATCGGCGCGCACCCCTGTAATCAACGTAATTAAATCGCCCCTCCACTTAAATATATTCTCCACAAAAACACCTGGAACAAATTCTTGCTTCAAATAGTTACCGGCATAACTGCGGCGTAAGTTGGTATCGGTAAAACCAATCTGTTCATTGATATTCAAATTGCGCAAAGACAAACCTGTTTTAAATTCGTGGGCTGAGCGCCATGTTTTTTCATATTGTGCATTGGCATACACTTGCTTTTGCTTGGCCTGGTAATGCACGGTTCCAAACCAAGAATTCTGTGCATGCAAAACGCCTGAAGCTGATACAGAAATGCGTTCATTTTCATTCCATCGGTAGGCCGTTTTTAAATAGGCTTCGCCTTGGGTAAACTTCACCAATTGGCCATACACCAAGCTGCTGCCAATGTCTTTTTTTTTATCAAATTGCCATTGACCACCAACGCGTTCTTCATTAAATATTTTTGTACCCAACAAAAAACTAAAACCGTTTTTATTCTCATCGCCATATTTCAATTTGTCATAAAACAAATAACGTTTCAAATGCGGCAAGTCTAAAAACCCATCGCCATCGCGGTCCCATTTCTGCGCAGGTTGCACCACGTGAAGGGCTGTTAAATTGCTCCATTTACCTTTGCCAAAACGAAAATTGAGGTTGTGTTGGTTTTCTCCAAAGCTATTGATGTACGTGTTTAAAAATAATTTTTCTCCTTTATCAGGACTTTTCGGGACCACATTAATTTGACCAACCATACTTTCATACCCTTGCAAAACAGAGGTGCTGCCTTTTGATACAAAAATATTATCGACCAATGTACCCGGCAAACTACTAATACCATAGGTATATGCTAAGCCGACAACCATTGGCATACCATCTACCAACACTTGATTATACACACCTGAAAGACCCAATATTCTCAGTTCTTTAGCATTGGTAATAATATTGGTGGTCATAGCTTGAACAGTGCCTTGGGTCTCAAAACACCCGGCCAAATCGCAACAAGCAGCTTTCTTTAATTCTGCTTGAGTAATCAATTCTGTTTTCACCGTCAATCCAGTCACCTTTGAATTAACATCGTCGGTTTTAATGGTAAATCCTTTAATTGTTACCACTTCTTTCAAAACATAAACACTATTCGCATTTAATGGTTTGCGTACCGTATCTTCTATATAATTTGGATGGTTCAACAACAGATACCTATCATCAAGTGTCGATTCTACAATACGAAAACAGCCAAAAGAATCAGTCATCGTAATTAATTTTCTTTGTGCATCCAATACATGAACTGAGGCAATTGCCACATTTTTTTCATTCACGACTTTACCATTCAGCAAAACCTGCGCGTGCATATACTCTAGTCCTGTTGCAAAACAGAACATAAAAATGAACAATCGCATAATTTACGATTTAATTTTCACTTTGTGTACTTTGGCGTTCGGATCTTCGCAGGTTCCCGTATTTTCAATAATGGAAACAATATCCTTTACTGAAATTTTCTGAGGATTAAATGTAACCGTTACTGTGCCTTCTGACAAAATTACTTTCTTAATCCCTACCCGACGGTATAATGCGGTTTGCACCATTTTTGAATCGGTTTTACACCCCATTTCGCTTACACTCAAAACAATGGTACTGTCGCTTGTACTGACGAAATAATTTGTATTTATTTTACTTAATGTATTTTTTGCAGAAGCAAAGGAATTCTCTTGAAAGAACACCAAAAGAATGATGGCCAAAATAGCTTTGGCAAGTTGATTTTTATTCATTGGATTTATGTTGTTAATTGATTGAAAGTTTTTAAAAATGTGTAGACATTTAAATCAACTTTGGCGGTTGCCATTTATCAATAAAACAATCATCCGGAAAATTCAAGAAACAATCTGCAAAGACATTGCTATTGTTTGAAGCACTATGTGGAACAAAAATTTCTATTGCTTGAACGGGAAAACCGGTACAAGAACCACAGGTAAAAAACGGCGAACAAATACCACAATCTTTTTCAGGTTCATCGGTGGTTTTTTTCTCTTTTGAACAACAAGAATCTTTCTTCACCCCAGAGCAAGCAGGTTCTAGTTCGAATGGCGCGCAACAAGGCGTCATTGAAGTACTCAAAACCAAAGCAATAAGGCAGTATAGAAAAACCTTCACACCGCAAATATAACTCAAAATCAAGAAATCAATTGCTTTAAATTTCACATGTTAATTTTTAAAATAAATTAACTTTTTTTTGTGATAATTTAAAAACAAATATCAACCACAAAAAGGTTCATAGTATTCTACCGATACTGCAATTTCCGCATAGAATCGATAAACAATTCTTTAAGATTTTCAAGTGCAGCAGCCACCGCCAGGTCTTCGGTTTCAGCATGTGCGGTAACGGCCATGGGCAAACGGCCTTCAATCCGCACTTCCATCATGCAACGCTTGTCGTCAAAACCACTTTTAGCGCCATTCTCGTCGCTCAGGTGCACGTCAATGCGGCTGATTTGGGCAATGAAAGGTTTCATTTCTTGGCGAATTAACAATTTTAAGTCTGCGCGCTCGGCTTCGTTTTCACGAAGATTTTTGTCGGTGTTGATTAAGATGATCATAGTTTTAATTTGTTTTCTAAATCAATTTCCATGAAGCAAGTAGACCACTTCATAATAATTCAAATAGAACGCAAAATTGCAGACTTAGGACTAAAACTATTTTACACAAGGGGGAGAGAAATTTGTAGAAATCACGGGTTGGGGAA
>JAOASJ010000017.1 GCA_030158725.1 Bacteroidia bacterium | reverse complement strand
GGGGCATAAAAAGTAACAGCCTGCGAAGCGAGGCTGTTTTAATGCTTTTGCCCCCTAATCCCTCAACAAAAAGCTTCCCTCCAAATTCTGAGCTCGGCCGTAAATGTCGCGCAAATCCATCTTGTAAATGTAAACCCCAATTGGGCATAGTTTGCCGCGGTAATATCCATCCCAAGTCTCGTTGGGGTCTTCGCTGGTAAACAAGATTTCGCCCCAGCGGTTGTAAATGGTGAATCTATAATTTCTGAAATACTGTATGCCTATAGGACCAAAAACATCGTTTATTCCATCGCCATTTGGTGTGAATACATTGGGAATAAAGGCCACAAATGGTCCTGCGATATAGATGTATTCTGTTTTGGAATTGTAACAACCATTGTAATCAGAGATTCTTAAAGTTGCCTTGAGGGTAACAGAATCTGTAATGTTTAAAGTGGTGTCGTTGAGTCGGCTTCGGCCAAAGGATTCAAAATTCCAATCTATGGTCTTGGCAACCCGACTTGTGTTCGTGAATTTAGCCAAGGTGTTGTTGCTTTTCCCATTGGCAAAAGTGGTTTTGAAATCGACTACCGGCAGATTCCACACAAAGGCATTGCTTGCGGATAGGGTGGTGTCTATGCAGTTTTGCCCCGAATTGGTAATCAATCTAATCGGATAAGAACCCGCTTTGGCATACACATGTTTGGGTGCTGTGGCAGTTGAAAAATTCATATCGCCGAACTCCCAACGCAGGCTTACAAATTTACCGCCATTGAAGTTGGCCATGAATACACTGCTGTCATTCAAACAAACATTTGGGATATTGGCAATTTGAATATTGGCTTTAGGAATTACATAAACCCTAGTGGTGTCGGTTGCTATACATGCAGAATCAGATTCGACCCGAAGTTCAATCAGATATTGTCCGTCTTTGTTGTAGGTTTTCGCAGTCGGATTTTGTAAAGTCGAAGTATTTCCATCACCGAAATTCCACGCGTAATTCTTAATCTTTCCTTGAGAAATTGTTGATTGGTTGAGCAACTGAAACGCATGTCCACTGAAACATTGGGTTTTGCTAGGGATGTTAAATTTGGCTACAGGACTAGGGTTAACGGATATGGTGCGCAGACTTGTAGCTTCACAGCCGTCGATCGACTTGGTCTTGATGCGCACTTGGTAAAGGCCTGTTGGGGTAAACTGTATATTGTTCAAATTCGCAGAACCTTTGCTGCTGTCGCTCATGTAATACCAATCATAGTTTTTGATATTGACAAATGGTGGGCTAGGGGTAAATGTAAAATTGAAGTTTTGGTCATTCTCGCATTGAGAAGCTTTGTTTACCGCAATGTTTCCTTTTGGATTGCTGGCTATTCTAACCTTTTTGCTGATGCTGTCAATACAGCCAGAGCTGTTAGCGACTTTTAATTGTATGCTGTGGCTACCTGGGCTTGAGAATTTCTTATCGACTGAATCTACCATAGTGCGGGAGCTGCCATCAGAAAACGTCCATTTGCTGGATACCAATTTTCCTGAATCTGAGACCGATTGGTTGCTTAGTTTAAAGTTGTGTTGATCGAAGCATTGCAGGGTGTCGTCAATTTTGAAATCCGCGCGAATGCCACCATTAAGAAATATGTTTTTGATGATAGAATCCTTGCAGTTTTGTGGCGAGCTGCTTACCAGTTTAACTGCATACTGGCCTTTGCCTGCATATAAATGGCTGGGTTGTTTTAACGTACTTTCTTTGCTGTCGCCAAACTGCCATTTGTAAGTCAGGGGTGAATAAGCAGAAGTGCTGAGATTCACAAAGCGAATGGAGTCGCCCAAACAAGGTGTTGTGTTGAGAAGTTTGAAATCGGTTTTTGGATTTTCATAAATCGTAATATTGGCCTTGGCCGTATCGAAACAACCATTGTTGTAAATGTATATGAGGTTGGCTGTGTATTTACCAGGAGCAGTGTATTTTCTAGGACCAACAGGATTGCTGCGCGACAACACATAGCCTTCAGAAAAATACCATTTATACCTTTGGTAAAGAGAGGTGTCTATAACCGTTCGGTTAATGAACGACACTTGGTTGCTGTTAAAACAGGAGTCGAGATTTACCACATCGAATTTTGGATGAGGGGCAGGGTAAATGGTGAATTGTTGAAAGGTGTCGTGCCAACAACCGTATTTAGACGTTACCCTTAGTTTTACAAGATATTGACCGGGTTTGTTGAATGCATAAGTTAGCACCGAATCGTTGTTTTCAAAATCGAGTATGCCAAAATCCCATACATTTTTAACAATGGTATCAACGGCATGAGATTTATTGTAGAATGTAACGGCGCGGCTGTCGTTCTCACAAAAGCCTGTGTCTGTTGAATTGAAGACTGCGGTTGGTTTTGGTCTAGTGCTCAGCCTAATGGTGTCGAAGGAAGTGCAGGTATTGGTCTCAAGAACAATGATGCTGTATTGGCCAGGAACTTTGAAGTTTTTATAATACGCAGTACCGTTGTCGCTCCACAGATACAAGTCGTCGTAACTGAAATTGTCGACATACACGTTGAGGTCTAATTTACCGCAAACAAGAGTGTCTTTTACCAAAACATTGTTGTCGTCTACCAAAATATCACTTGGTCCCGCTTGTGCAATGTAGACCCGTTTGGTAACAGAGTCGTAGCGGTTATTGCTTTTGTGTTGGAAATACAGAACAGTGTTCATCCAACCGGTATCAAAATATTTGTGTTTAACTCTAGGGCCTGTGAGTGTGGGACTGCCATCGCCTAAGCGCCAAGAAAAATTATAATAGTTTGTGGTGTTGAGGGCTTGGAATTTTACTGAATCCAATTTGCAACCCATGTCGTACACAAAGTTGTTGTTGACGGTTTGGGTATTTGAATTGCCTTGGTAGGCATGGGCTATGCGGTCGCCGTAACCATAAACATAGTAGTTAAATGGGTTTGTAGATTTTAAAGAATGGGTTCCACTGTCGAGGTAGATTTGGGCATAAGATTTACCGGGTATCACAGCACTTTGTTTCCATTCAATGTTTTTAATTTTTTTATTGTTCAGAAATATGGAGGCAGTATCTGAAGTTTTACAAATAATATTGACATAGTTTTCCGGGATTACAAAAGTGTCACCATACCAAAAGTCAAATTTAGAGAGGGTGCTGATATAGCCTTGGGTGCATGAAAAGGTATCGGCCGTTAAATTAAGTTGCTCGTAATCGCCCAATTTAAATTTAGGGATGGAGTGGTTGATGCAGGCACCACCTTTTAAAAATTGAGTAACAAATATGGGTTTGTCTGCTGTAATGCGGGTGACTTTTTGGGTCGTTACATTGTAGGTGAAATGTTGGCCTTCCCTAAGGGTTCGGTTGTAGATGCCATTGACATACACACGGGTATTGCTTTGGCTGGCAATGGTTTTTAAGTAATACCCTGAAAACAATTCTTTGAAAGGCAAGGCGGTGTACGATTTGCCCCAAGACGTGGTGGGTATCATTTGTTCTATGCCATAATCGTCGCCACTGCTACAAATTGCACCAGTAGAATCGGGCAATGAACTACCACTAAGATGGTCGCCTGCAAAGACGGAAAAACGACTTAAACTGTCTTTGGACCGAATGATGGTTCCTGATAAATCGCTGTGTTTGGCGACATAGCTGTAAGTTTCGCCCCGCTTGAGTTCTATGTAATAAGGTTTAAGAATACGGTCGTTGCTTGCTGGAGAGGCCGTAATTGGAATAAATTCAATTCTAGACAAAGGTGCAATACCCAAGATAATCATTTGAGGCGCAACAAAGTCAATTGGTCCACCCATGCAGTTAAACTTCTTGTATTCTTTGTTGGTGGTCACCATGTATTCAGGACCATAAGGAATGCTATTGGTACTCAAAACAGCGGTAGCTCCTTTGGTTCTGCGGTTTTTAAAACTATCAGTTTGTATGGCATAGAACACAGAAATGTCAGAATCAGAGGTAATGTGAGCTACGTAGCTGCTGATTTTTTCTACATCAAAATAATGCAAAGGGAAGCCAATTTGTATAAATTCAAAATATTGGGCTTTATTTGGGCTCAATGTAACAGAGTATGATTTACTTATGTTTGTTGGGTTAACAAATTTTATGCTTGCATTATAAGGAGAGGTGATGTAAACACCTTGGTTAACATGGACGGTATCATTGCAGGTGAAATAATATTCCATGCTAGATAAATAAAAGTCTTTGCCCACGTATCCTTGTGCGCCAGCAAATTGAATTTGGCAGGACAAAAGAATACCGAAAAGCAGCAAATTCTTAAACATGGATCATAGCATTTAAGAACAAATATAAAAATT
>JAOASJ010000016.1 GCA_030158725.1 Bacteroidia bacterium | reverse complement strand
TGTAGCCCCTCCAGGAGTCGAACCTGAATCAAATGTTTAGGAAACATCTATTCTATCCATTGAACTAAAGGGCCAAGTATAGGGGTGCAAAACTAATCTATTAATTTAAAATTTCTAAGAAAACCTATTATACAATTTTGAGTTACTACTAATTTAAAATAAATTGCACGACATGCATCGATTGATATTATTATTTGTATTCACTATTTTGGGAATTATTCCATTTTATGGGCAAACCAATAAAACGACTTATTCAAAAAATGACAGTTTAATTTTTAAAGAAATATTTAACCTCGCACTTACCCAAGGTCATGCTTATCCTCGATTGGGTGAATTATGTAAAACAATTGGTGCACGTTTAAGTGGCAGTGATGCTGCGGAGAAAGGAGTCAACTGGGCCTATCAAATGTTAAAATCTTATCAATTTGATCGTGTAGATACCCAAGGTGTAATGGTGCCAAGGTGGGAAAGAGGAAATAAAGGAGAATTGCTCTTAAAAAGTGAATTGCTCCAAAAGATATTGGCAAGCAAGGATGGTAAAAAAGAGTTAGCCCATAAAGTTGCAAAATTAGCTTATCCTCTCTCGCCAGCTAGTGATTTTGAATGTGAATCTTTTTTAGAATCAGACTTTAAAAACACGGAGTGGATTTCTTTGCCTGCTGTCGCTTTAGGTGGTTCAGTTGGTGGAAAATACACGGCTAAAGTTGTTTCCATCAACAATAAAAAAGCGCTAGATAGTCTAGGACAATTAGGGCTGCTAAAAAACAAATTTGTATTGTTAAACAGACCAATGGATGAAACCCAAATAAGCACTTTCAATGCTTATGGTTCTTGTGTCAACCAACGAGTACAAGGAGCAGATTGGTGTTCACCATACGGCGCTTTAGCAGTTCTTGTTCGAAGTGTTTCAAATCGATGTGACTTACATCCACATACAGGCGTAACGGGATATGGTAAAAATATCAACCCAATCCCAATGATTGCTGTTGCGACTGCCGCAGCTGATTTGCTCCACTATTTAAGTTTAAATGACCCTAATTCAACAATTTCAATAGATTTTAATTGTCAAATGCTGCCTGATAGACAAAGTGCTAACGTAATTGCACAGACCAACGGACAATTATATCCAAATAAAATCATTGTTTTTGGTGGTCATTTTGATAGTTGGGATCAGGGAGAAGGCGCGCATGATGATGGTGCCGGTTGCATGCATGCTTTTGAAGCATTAAGATTATTGAAAGCCATTGGCTACACACCAAAACATACCTTGCGTTGTGTCTTTTGGATGAATGAAGAAAACGGGGTTAGAGGTGGCAATGAATACGCTCACGTTGCTGATGCAAAAAAAGAGTTACACATTGCAGCTTTGGAAAGCGATCGTGGTGGATTTAGCCCTAGAGGATTTGGACTAGATTCTACATTATACCAAGCAGCTCTTAAATACTTGCCACTTTTAGAACAATACCAGATATCTGCATTGGAACATGGAGGAGGTGGCGTTGATATTTCACCTTTGAAAAAGGTTTTCTCAAATATACAGTTTGCTGGTTTGCATCCCGATTCTCAAAGATATTTTGATGTACACCATGCAGAAACAGATGTCTTTGAAAACGTCAATAAAAGAGAGCTTGAATTAGGGGCAGCTGCAGTTGCAGTGATGATCTATATTATTGATCAAAGTCTTGATTAAAAACTTTTACAATAATATACTATGCAATTGAAGCTCCCGGATTTATAATAGATTCTGGAGACATCAAATGTAATTTTCCATCAGCGTCCTCGGCCATTAATATCATCCCTTTAGATTCAATACCTTTAATTGTTCTTGGTTCTAAATTGGCTAAAACACAAACTTGTTTTCCAACTAGAGTTTCTGGTTCAAAATGCAACGCTATTCCTGAAACAATTGTTCTGGTCTCAAATCCTAAATCAACTTGCAACATTAATAATTTATCAGCCTTTTTAACCTTTTCTGCGCTCAAAACAGTTCCAACTCTTAAATCCAATTTACTAAAGTCATCAAACTGAATACTTGCTTTTGCGGGTTCAATATCTTTCTTTTCAGAAGTACTTATAACCTCAGCGTTTGCAATAGCATTTTTAGTGGCCATCAATTTATCCAATTGGACTTGAATTACATCATCTTCTATGTTGCTGAACAAATGTATTGCTTCACCTAGTTGATGTTTAACTGGAACTTGTTCAAAATTACCGAATGTATATTTATCCTTGTTGAAATTTAATATTCCACATAATTTGCTTGCACTAAAAGGTATGAACGGATTCATCCACCAAGACAAATGAGCACATACTTGTATTGCGTGGTACATAATTGTTGCTGTATGGTCAGCGTCTGTTTTAATAGTCTTCCATGGTTCATTGTCTGCAAGGTATTTATTACCTGCTCTAGCCATATTCATTAATTCAAACAAGGCTTCTCTAAATTTAAAATCCCTGATATTGGCTTCAATAGCAATTTGACATCTTTCTATTTCAGCTATTAAATCTTTCTCTTTTTGATTTGGTTTGATATTTTCAGGCACATCTCCATTATAGAATTTATGGGAAAGCACCATAACTCTATTGACAAAATTTCCAAGAATTGCAACCAATTCGCTGTTGTTACGCGTTTGAAAATCTTTCCAACTAAAATCAGCATCCTTAGTTTCAGGAGCGATAGAAGTCAGCATATACCTAAGAACATCCTCTTTACCAGGGAATGATTCGAAATAGTCAACCATTTCAACACTCCACTTTCTGCTGGTGCTCATCTTATCACCTTCTAAATTCAAGAATTCATTGGCAGGTACATTATCAGGAACAATATATTCACCCTCTGCATGTAACATTACAGGGAAAATGATACAATGAAAGACAATATTATCTTTCCCTATGAAATGTAATAAACGGGTACTTTTATCTTGCCACCATTTTTTCCAATCATCTTTATTCCCAGATTTTATTACAGAATTTTCAGGATAAGAAAACTCTATTTTCTGAGATTCTAATTCTTCAAAAAATTTCTTAGTTGCTGAAATATAACCAATTGGCGCATCAAACCACACATATAGAACCTTACCCTCAGCATTTTCTAAAGGAACTTTTACACCCCACTCTAAATCGCGGGTCATTGCTCTTGGGGACAAACCACCGTCTATCCAACTCTTACTTTGTCCATAAACATTGGTCTTCCAATCATTTTTATGTTCTTCAAGCAACCACTGTTTTAACCATGGCTCATAGTTTTGCAAAGGCAAATACCAATGCTTGGTGGTTCTAAGTACTGGAGTTTTATCGCTTAAAGTTGAAACAGGATTAATTAATTCATTGGGACTCAAAGATTTTCCGCATTTCTCACATTGGTCACCATAGGCATTAGGAGAACTGCAATTTGGACAGGTGCCCTTTATATATCTATCAGCTAAAAAGGTTTGTTTTTCTTCATCAAAAAATTGCTCTGTTGTTTCTTCTGAGAACAAACCTTTTTCGTACATGGTTAAAAAGAAAGCAGAAGCAGTATCATGATGGGTTTTATCACTTGTGCGATGATAAACGTCAAATGCAATCCCAAATTTCTCAAAATTTGACTTTAAAAGTGCATGGTAGCGGTCAATTATAGCTTGAGGATTTGTGTTTTCTTTTTGCGCTTCAATAGGTATTGCAGTGCCATGTTCATCACTTCCGCACACAAAAAGCACCTCTTCACCCCTATTTCTTAAGAATCTAGTGTAAATATCTGCTGGCAAATAGGCCCCAGCCAAATGACCTATGTGTTTTGGACCATTTGCGTATGGAAGTGCTGCTGTTACGAGGGTTCTGTTAAATTTTTTCATGAACAATGTTTGGAAAACGATGCAAAGATAACGGGGTAAATAGACTCAATAAACATTTTTTTGAAGCTTCTTTGATATTTTTTTGGTAAAAAGAAAATCTAATTTTACTTTTGCAGTCCTTTTGAAAGATTGCCCGATCGTCTAATGGCAGGACTAGTGTTTTTGGTGCACTGTATGTTGGTTCGAATCCAGCTCGGGCAACTTCTCAAAGAAAATTAAACCCACACTCACCGTGTCTATTCTAAACAAAGTCAAAATTTTTAGCGGTTCAGCATCTTATTCACTAGCATCTAAAATCGCTGAATACTATGGCACCACGCTTGGTGACATGACTTTAAATAAATTTAGCGACGGCGAAATGCAGCCAAGTTTCAACGAATCTATTAGAGGTTGTGATTTATTCTTGGTGCAATCTACTAACCCTCCTGGAGACAATCTGTTAGAATTATTGTTAATGATAGATGCAGCTAAAAGAGCATCTGCAAATACAATTACCGTAGTAATACCATATTATGGTTATGCTAGACAAGATAGAAAAGACAAACCTAGGGTTTCTATTGGAAGTAAAATGATTGCTGATGTATTGAGTGCAGCAGGAGCCAATAGAGTTATCACCATGGATTTACATGCTCCTCAAATCCAAGGTTTTTTTAACATGCCAGTTGACCACTTAGATTCATCTGTGGTTTTCATTCCTTATATTAAATCTTTGAATCTTGAAAAACTTGTGATAGCTGCACCAGATGTAGGAGCAAGTAATAGAAACAGAGAATACGCTAAAGTGTTGGGTGTCAATATGGTTATTTGCGACAAAGAAAGACGTAAAGCCAATGAAATAGCAAGCATGACCATTATTGGTGATGTAACCGACATGGACGTGGTTCTAGTAGACGATTTATGCGATACTGCTGGAACATTATCAAAAGCTGCAAAGTTAATTAAAGATAATGGTGCTAGATCAGTGAGAGCAGTATGTACCCACCCTGTTTTAAGTGGCAAAGCATATGAAAATATTGAAAATAGCGTACTAGAGGAATTAATCGTTTGTGACACTATTCCAATGTTGCATACCAGTCCAAAAATAAAAGTCTTATCAGTAGCACCATTGATGAGCAAAGCAATAAGAAATATCCATGAACATGGTTCTATAAGTTCCTTGTTCAAACTTGATAATAGTTTCCAACCCAATTTAATTTAAAGAAAAATGAAAACAGTAGCATTAACAGGCGAGTTGAGATCTGATTTAGGATCAAAATACTCTAGGGCGATGAGAAACGAAGGTAAAGTACCATGTGTATTATACGGTGGAGGTGAACATATTCACTTCTTTGTATACTCACCAGACTTTAAAGCTCTCGTTTACACCCCAAACACTTACAAAGTTCAATTAACAATTGAAGGCAAAAAGTACATGGCAATTTTGCATGACATGCAATTTCACCCTGTAAACGAAGCAATTTTACACGCCGATTTCTTGGCCGTTGACGAAAAAAATCCAATCACTGTATCTATTCCTGTTACTGTAGAAGGTAACTCACCAGGTGTTAGAGCGGGTGGTAAATTGATTCAAAAAATTCAACGTCTAAAAATCAAAGGTCTAATTAAAGACATTCCAGATTCAATCGTTATCAATATTGATGGTTTGGATTTAGGTCAATCTACAAAAGTTAAAAACGTAGAAGTACCTAACATTCAAATTTTAGATAACAAAGACAACGCTATCGTTTCTATCAAAATGACAAGAAACGTAGTAAAAGAAGAAGTTGCTGCTAAAAAGTAATTTTCTGAATCTTCAAAATATTAAACCCTGCATTCGCAGGGTTTTTTTTTGCCTATTTACTTGTAAAAATTCTCTCTGTGTGGTTTTGAGTAAACCAATAAGGCATTTCATTTATATGCTCAAATGCTTTTGTAACCATTAAATTAGCCTTTTTACCAATGGTGACACTGCCATGTGTATCACTAATACCCATTGCATTTGCTGCATTTATAGTCAAAGCATTAAGTGCCTCAGTTGGTGTCATTCCGTTATACAAACAAGCTAAACTCCAAATAAACCATAGGTTACAATTAGGACTACTACCTGGATTAAAATCTGAAGCCAATGCAATTGGCAATCCAGAATCTATAATCTTACGGGCTGGGGTATATGGAATTTTTAAGAAGAAAGAACTCCCTGGCAATGCAACTGGCATAGTTTTACTTCTTTTTAAGCAATCTATTTCTTCATCTCCAATATGCTCCAAATGATCTACAGACAAGGCATTAAACTCAACTGCAACTTGTACTCCACCCGTTAAGCCTAGTTCATTTCCGTGAATCTTTGGCTTTAAACCAATTTGGATTGCAGCATCTAAGATTTGCTTTGTTTCTTCAACACTATAAAAACCTTCGTCACAAAAAACATCTATAAAATCAGCTAAATCTTCTTTGGCAATAATTGGCAACATTTCATTTATAATTATGTCAATATAGGCCTGATGGTTATTTTTAAATTCTATTGGGAAAGCATGGGCTCCAAGAAATGTTGATTTAACAGTAATTGGTAAAACTGATTTTAAACGTTTTATAACTCGAAGCATCTTTATTTCCGATTCTGTGGTTAAACCGTACCCACTTTTAATTTCTAAAGCTGCTGTTCCGTTCAAGATGGCTTGATTGGCATACTTTAAGGCCATATCGAAAAGTTGATCTTCACTTAGAGTATGTAATTTCTTAGCAGAATTTAGAATTCCTCCTCCTTCAGCAGCTATTTCTGCGTATGTTTTACCTTTGATACGCATAACATATTCATTATGCCTAGGTGCTGCAAAAACAAGATGTGTATGTGAATCTACAAAAGCAGGCAATACCCATTTGTCTTTTAGATCTATAATTTCAATATCAATATTTGGACATTTATTCATTTCCCCATAATTAACAATAATCCCATCCTGAACCAATACAAAGGCATTTTGTAAACTTTCTACAGCATCCATATGTTCACCCTTAAGCTGATGTGTTTCTGGTCCTAGAATGCCAATTAATTGGCCTATGTTTGTAAGTAAATAATTGTTTGACATGGTAAATTTAGAAATATTAAATCAAGCTATTGGCAAAGGTAAAGAAGTTTTCATTGCCGACACAGCTAGAGTTATTGGCAACATCACTTTAGGCGACGAAGTAAGTATTTGGTTTGGTGCAGTTTTAAGAGGAGATGGCGATAAAATATCAATAGGCAATCGTAGCAATATTCAAGACAATGCTACTATCCATGTCGATCCAGGTTTTCCTGTAGAAATAGGTGAAGAATGCATTATTGGACATGGGGCAGTAGTTCATGGTGCGAAGATTTCAGATAATGTATTAGTTGGAATCCATGCAACAGTGCTAAATGGGGCGCAAATTGGTAGCTATAGTATTATTGCTGCAGGGGCATTAGTAACCGAAGGAATGATAATTCCTTCTAATAGTTTGGTTGTGGGTGTACCTGGAAAAATTATCCGTACAATTGGAGCAGAACAAATGGAAAAAATTAAAAAAAATTCTGAATCTTATGTCAAATTGAGTAAGATTTATTTAGAAAGGTTTTCTAGTTAAACTGTCCGAAAAAATTTCTTTCAGCATATCTGTGAAACTTCTCTTTATCATTAAATTTTTTAGGGTTTAATGTCAAAGATGACTTGTCTGTATCTATGAATTTATTAAGAAGAGATACCTTATCCGTTTGGTGAAGTATTGATCTAGCACTTAACACTTGATCATTTAAATCAATATCATAAGGAAGGTATTGATTTAAGATATTAAAACCATAGTTTCCATTTATTGAGTTTTCATTTTTACCCAATCCATCCATGAACGCATTTATAAATCTTTCAAAGGTGTTCAGCTCAGTCCAAGAATCTTGAGTTGATTTTAGAGAATCTTGAGGACAAACAGGAGGTAAATCAAAATTCAATAAACTAAAAAGTGGTCTATGATGCGGTAAATCTAAAAGCGTACTTTTATTCAAATCTGTCAAAAGCAAAGTGATATCGCCACTTATTCCTCGTATTCTTCCTGGTCTACAAAGAATTTCTGATTGATAATGTAGATTGCCGGTTTCAAAAATACTATATAATTGCTTTGCCAGATAAAGTTCAGACTGCAATGCCAAAACACTATCAATACTTGCAATAACTATTATCTTTTTTGCATTGAGCATTTGCTCATACTCCTTAAAAGAATTAAAGACCGAATAGAAATTTCCAGTGTTAGCAAGAATAAACTTAGCGCCAATAACTACCACTTCTGGAGTTTCAGAAAATTCAGGAACCTTCATATCCAATTCTCTAACCATATGTTTAACAGCATTATGTTTAAAGAAATTGATCTTAGAATAGGTTTTTAAATGTTTATTTAAATTTTCAATGGTAGAAGCTACATCTGGACACCAATAAATATTGGCATCTGTTTTCTTTACATTAGTCTCAAATTCAAAAAGCAACTTGTCTAAATTTTCTGCTACTTTCCAACGAATATATGTTAGACGCTTTTTAATTAATTCAATATCATTAATCTTAGATAAACTTTCGTTTAGCCTTAATAGATAATCACGGTTATTTTCTAAAAAACTTGGCATTAAAATACAATATTATCAATTAATCGAACTCCCTCAATGTAAACGGCTACCAAAACAATATTTTTATTTTTTTTAAACCAATTTTTTCCTGGCATTAATGTATCAGCATTCGCAAATTCAAGATATTCAATCTCAATATTCTTTTGAATGAATAAGTGTCTTCCGTATTTTAAAGCATCAAATGCTTCTATATGTACTGACAAATCACGAATGGTTGTAAGTACCTTGTATATAAAAGCAGCCTCAATTAAACCAGTTGACGATAAGCGTTGGTTTCTTGAACTCATGGCCAAACCGCTTTCCGTTCTAACTGTTGGACAAAATACCAAATGTATTGAATTGAAAAATTCGTTTTTCAGTGCCTTTATTACCAAACATTGCTGATAATCTTTTAATCCAAAATAGGCTGTATTAGGTTTTATATAATCAAATAAACGATAAACAACCTGAAGCACCCCGTCAAAATGTCCAGGTCTTAATGGACCTTCAAATACCTTGTTTAACATGCCAATATCTAAAGTAATTTTCTTAAAATTCTTTGGATACATAACTTCCTTATTCGGCATAAATACAGCATCACAAGAAACACTTTTTAGCATTTCCACATCACGGTCTTTAGAAATAGGATAATTTATAAAATCATTTGTGTTATTAAATTGAAGTTCATTGACATAGATTGACACAATTGTATAATCGTTTTCTTCTACGCTTCGTTTCACCAAATCAATGTGCCCTTCATGCAAAGCACCCATTGTAGGTACAAATCCCAATTTTATACCCTTCTTTCTAATTTTAGATAAAAAGCCCTCTAATTCTATTTGTGTATTGAATATCTGCAAGCTAAGTGCAAAATAAGACTATGATTCTTATATAAAAAAGATATAAATGAAATAATATGTTTTAAAATTTAGGCTTTGCTCTTCCTATATTTTGCTGCTGCTTTTTCAAATCTAATAGATCGAACAGCAAAAGCCGGAGTTGCATATGCTTTTTCTTTTTCAATAATAAAAAGCACCTCATCAATTAATTCTGGAATCGAAGGAATTAATTTTTCCAATATACTTAAAGCAAATGCCCTTACTGCTATATCTTCTTTAGGGTTTAATAAAGCATTAATTGCTAAATCAGCACAATCGTATTGATAATCAGATGGAATTCTAATGTGCTGTAAAATTTTAAATATATTTCTTTTGAGCCCACCTTTTATCGTATTTGAAGCTGTGGCAATTAAAATTGGGAGATGATTATCGAGATTATAATTACTATATTTTTGCAATAAATGACCGGCTGCCCAAGAAGCATTATAAGCTATCCTTTCATTTTCATTTTTAATATTAAGAAATAGTTCATTAAAGAACAAAGAATCAATACTTGCATGATTCGCAATTTCTTTAATTTCTCTTACATTTCTAATATCCTTTAATTCCATAGCATAAAAAAAGTCCTAGAAAATCTAGGACTTTTAATAAAATATCTATTTGATTAGTGTCTTACCACTAATTTTAATACTCCATAATTGAAACCACTTTTTCCAGTTCCAGTAATAATGTAAGTACCTACTTGTAAACCTTTAGTATCTAAAGAAATAACATTACTTCCTGGGTTTAGTGAAGCAGCTACTTTAACCATTACAGTCTTACCTGTGAAATCCATTATAGTAAAAGTTATGTCTTCTAGAGCGCTGGTGTTAACCGAAACATTTACAACATCATTTGCTGGATTAGGATACAACTTCATCATATTACTATTCTTTGCATTTTGAACAGCATTAATATTTGTGTAGTACTGTTGGCACTCATAGAATCCTCTTCCGTGTGTTCCAGCATAAATTGAACCACTGTTTCTATTTGGGAAAACATATTGTCTAATAGCCAATGTTGCTACTTTAGGGAACTTATTTGTAGCATTTGTTTGTGATGACCATGTTGCACCACCGTCATCAGATGCATACACACCAAGATCTGTAGCTAAAAACAATAAGTTAGAATTACTCAATGCAATTAATCCATCATACACCGGCATAGAAGGAAGATTGTTGGTGATGTTAGTATAACTAGGACTTCCCAACATGCTACTGCCTCTATATACATAATTTGAAGAACCATAATTACCTAAGGTTATTAAAGCAATGTTATTATCATTAGGATCTAAACATATAGAAGAAATAGCTCTTCCTGCACCTTGGCTAAAGTTTAAATTAGTAGTAGTTATTCCTGGAGGTATAGATGTAGGATTTGACCATCTGTCATATGTTGCTGAATTTAAACCATCAACACGATAAATACTTGTGCTGTTAGTAATAAATAATGAATTACCATCATTGGTTGGTTCTAAATCCCATACTTGACTTCCACCTTGAGCAGTAGCAATTAAATACCAAACTGGTTCATTTTGGAAATCTGTTACACCAGTACCCATCCATACTTGTCCATTTCTTGCTATAAATAATCTTGATTCTTTATTTGCAAATTGAGGGTGCTCCCATAAACGAATCTTTGTATTAAATGGAGCCCAATTTGAACTGTGATTATGTTCGCAATATTTACTAGTATCTGTCAAGCTAATGAATGACTTGGCAATTCTTCTGTCCCATAGACAAGATTGTGTTTTACCATAATCTCTAGAACGGGTAATGTTTCCGTAGTATGTTTCTGCAAATACAATTGAATTATCTTTAATAGAGATATCAACTTGAAAACCATCACCGCCTTTAATTTCTACAGCAGATTTTTTGGTGTTTCCTTTTTTGTTGATATACTGAGTTCCATTATCTTGAGTACCACCCGTAACGTTTCCTTCATAATCAGCAGCTACAGCATAAAACTGAGTTGCATTGAAACCTTGGTTTCTAGGAGTAAAAGTTTTTAAATTATCTGAGCTGAAAAATAATCCACCATCATTACCGCAAATAAGTGTAGGGGGAGTAGTTGACATATCCCATTGTAATATGTGTTTATCAGAGTGAACATAAGCTGGATTAGCACCACCAAAATCATTTTGGGAAGCTATGTATCTTGGATTTGTTCCTTCTTTCCATTCTGCTAGTGCTACACCACCCATAATAATATGGTTTTTGTCAAGTGGATTTACAGTAATAACGTTATTATAATTTCCTTGAGAACTAGCCAAAGAAATCAATGGATCAAAGTATGTGGTACTTGCAGCAATAATTTGTGACCAAGTTGCACCAGCATCTGTTGTTCTATAAACACCGTTTAATTTTGCATCATTACCAGCAACCATTAAATAAACATATTTAGGATCTTGTGGTGAAATTGCAATTGATGCTCTACCGATAGCTACACTTGGAGGTGTAATTACTGACCATGTTACACCATCATCAGTACTTTTAACAATTGTACTCGCTGATTGAGCAATAACCATTCCGTCAGTAGCAACTTTAACTTCTTTACTATTTCCTGTTTTAGCCATAGTCCAGGTTGCTCCTCCATCTAGAGATTTTCTAAGACCTCCAGAAGTTGAAGCATATAAAATGTTCTTTCCTGATCTCATATCACTTGCCATTGAATTAATATTTCCATAGCCTGATGTTGAAGCAATTCTAGTAAAAGTTGCACCTCTATCTGTTGATCTAAAAATACCAGCACCAGCAAAACCAGGTGTTCCAAAAGAAGAACCTGTAATTGAAACAAATTCTCCCTCACCAGTACCATATACTATATCACCAGTAGAGCTTTGAGCAATACAAGTCACATTCAAATTTTCTTGATAATCGTTTACTGGAGTCCAAGATGAACCTCTAGTTCTAGAACGAAACAATCCGCCACTTACACTTCCAACAAACATGATATTAGGGGTATCTTTATCTTGCAAGAAAGCTCTAGTTCTTCCTCCAACATTATCAGGTCCTAATTCATTCCAAACTGAGTTTACAGCTCTTTTAGATTGGATTTTTAAAGACGCATTAATTGCAGTCATATACTCAGCCTCACTTACAGTGCCTGTAAGAGGGTTAGATCTTAATGCATCAAAATACTCTGACATACCTGCGGCAATTTTTCCACCAGGTACTTGATAAGATAGTACATCCTCAATTTTAGAGGCAGTTCTAGGCTTGTATTCACTAGCCTTGAATGACAATGTACTTACTGCTAAAAATGCTGTAAGTACTGCAATAACAAATAAAAATTTAATTTTCATATAACAGTGGTATAAACAATTTTCAAATGTAAGAATAATTTTCTTGAGAAAAAATTTTTTTTAGATATGCTTTTCAGCATGGTAAGAAGACCTAACCATTGGTCCGCTTTCTACGATTGAAAAGCCTTTAGATTCGCCAATAGTCTTGTATTTTAGAAACTGTTCTGGTGTTACATATTCGGCAACTTCTAAGTGCATCTTAGTTGGTTGCAGGTACTGACCTAAAGTTAACACATCACAACCATGATTCAATAAATCATCCATTGCTTTTTCAACTTCAGATTCAGTCTCACCTAGTCCTAACATTATTCCACTTTTTGTCCTTAAACCTAAATCTTTTGTGCGTCGAATTTGTTCAAGGCTTCTTTCATATTTAGCTTGAGGTCTAACAATACGATAAAGTCTTTCAACTGTCTCCATGTTGTGGCTTACAACTTCTGGTTTCTCGTTAACTACCATTTCTAATAGGTCCCAGTTAGCTTTAAAGTCAGGTATTAATGTTTCCATGGTAACACCTGGATTTTGAAGTTTAATTTCTCTGATAGTTGCTGCCCAAACTCCTGCACCCTTATCTTTAAGCTCGTCTCTATTTACAGAGGTTATAACCGCATGCTTAACCTTCATCAATTTTATCGCCTCTGCAACTCTTTTAGGTTCATCAATATCATATTCATTGGGTCTTCCAGTTGCAACCGCACAAAAAGAACAACTTCTTGTACAAATATTACCTAAAATCATAAATGTTGCTGTTCCAGCACCCCAACATTCAGCCATATTAGGACATTTACCATCTTCACATATTGTATTTAGCTGATGGGTTTTAACAATTTTCTTAACCTCGGCATAAGTTTCGCCTGAAGGAATTTTAATTTTTAACCAATCAGGTTTTATACGTTTTCTAGGTTCCGGGATAACAATTTCAGACATTATTATTAATAATTTTTTCCAAGTGCAAAGCTAATATAAAACGAAGAATATACGATTTTGTTTTGAACATAATGTAATAACTCTGGACGGCTAGGAAACCAATCAATTAAAAGGCCAACCTCTATCGATTTAAAATCTGAACTGTAATATCCCCAATTAAACTCTGTACCTAATTTAAACGACAAGCCACCAACAATTTTGGTCTCATTCATGCCATGTGTAAACGGAGAATATCCAGTAATTTGATCAAATCTATATTGTTCAGGATTATACCTAACTGATTTGGAAATTATAACATTTGGATTGGTAGGATCAAAGAACTCAATATCTACATAATTTGGCTTTAAAAACCCGAAAGTTGGACCTAAAAAAGCAAATGCATTCACTCCAACACTATTCTTGTTTTGCTTTTCTGCAAGCTCTTTACTTATACCTAACATTGGTCTTAAAGCGTACAATCTATTAACCTTTCCATAAACATAAGGTGTTGTATTTACCATCCTTTGGTTTAATACTTGTTTTTCCTTTATTTGTTTAACACCAGTAAATGAAAAGTCGAGACACCAACTGTATTTATTTCTTATTGGAGTTGAATTTCTGTAGAACAGACCTATACCATTAGGACTTGCTAAAACACCAAATTTCATTGATGCATCTTCATATGTTATATCATAATTTTCTTGAGCTAGGAGTTCATAAGAAAACCCTTGAAAAAGCATAAAAATTATAACACGGATTATTTGTTGCATATATTTGCAGAAGAATTCAATTAATATGGCCACTTCAAAGATAATATATTCAGGGGAATTAAGAACAAATGCAGTTCATTTATCATCATCAAATGCAATTGTAACAGATGCACCGGTTGATAATTTTGGTAAAGGTGAAGCATTTTCACCAACAGATTTAGCAGCTACTTCACTAGCTTCATGCATGCTAACGGTACTAGGAATCTATGCCCAAAATAATGACATAGATATAGTTGGATCAAATGCCGAAGTAACAAAAATAATGAGCACAGAAGGTCCAAGAAGAATTATTGGAATCGATGTGTTGTTAGAAATAAAAACTAAAGAAGTTTTAGACGAAAAACAAAGGATAATACTTGAAAGAGTTGCAAGAACTTGTCCTGTTTCTCTAAGCTTACATCCAGATTTAAGACAGAATATTCAAATTAGTTTTTTGAACTAATTAAGCAATAAGTTCGTTTTTTATTGCTTCTGCGCTAATAAAATTGTGGTTTGCAGAATAAATACAAGCCTTATTTTCAATTATTAATACTTGAGGAGATTGATGTTCAACATCAAGTTTTTCTGCAATAGCATTAGATACGTCTCTAAAGCTTAATAGGTCCAAATAATAGACATCTTGCTCTAGTAAGTCCTTTGGCCAATTGCGCTCAAAACGGTCTTTAACCATGTTGCTTATACTGCAACGGGTACTATGCTTGAAAATTATTACTTTTTGATTTACAGAACTTTCAATTAAATCATCTAACTGATTTATGTCGGTTAAATTTAACCAATTCAACATAAAAATTATGCTGTGAAAATTGACTGGTCTTGGTTATTTTTGTAAACCGATGGGCATCTATCTCTGCGACCACCACATGCAACAACTAGAGCAGTAAAAATAAATGCTACTAATAAGATTTTAACTATTTTCATTACAATTTATAATAACACAATATTAATTCAAATATCTTAAATACTGAAATTAATTTTTTAACCGAAGAAGCTCTAAGTATAGGAATAGATACATTCTTATACAAATATTCTAAAATTAATAAAGAAAAAGCAAGCTTTGCCGCTATGCAAGCCACTTTAAGAAGTCAGGCCAATGAAAAGGTGCCATGTTTGATAAAAAGTGGAGGATTTGTTACAAGGCGAAGCCTTGAACAATGCAGTTCAGAACTTCTTGCAACCTATAAATCTGATAACTTTAGAGGAAACAACATTTTAATATTAGCTGCTGGATTAGGAATAGATGATTGGGCTTTCTCATTTTCATTTAAGCAAGTAATATCTATAGATTCTGATAAAGAGCTAAATAACATAAGTCGTTATAATTTTGATGTTTTAAACAGAAAGAATATTGAAAGAATTGATATTAATGCAGAAGAATTTTTACTGAAAAATAAAAGTAAATTTGATTTAATTTACATTGATCCAGACAGAAGAAATGATAAGGGTCGCCAAATTCTCTTAAGTGAACATCAGCCCAATGTAGTGGAATTGCTGCCAAAATTATTTGATATTAGTTCTAAAGTATTAATAAAATGCTCTCCCTTATATGATATTGATATGGCTATTTCCGAAATTCCAAGTATTAGTGAAGTATATAGTGTGTCTAAATACGGTGAGATGAAAGAGCTGCTTATTTTAGCAGAGGATAAACCATCTATTGATTGCATTGCGATATATTGCAGTGATATACAAAAAGACAATAAGACCAATACTTTCGAAACTAATAATAAAAAGGAACATAAATTAAAAATTGCAGAGGATTTAGGAACTTATCTTTACGAAACAGGATCTTGTCTTGTAAAGTTGAGAAAAAACCATGAATATGCTATGGAACTAGATTTATTGGCCTTAGATAAATCTGTTGCCTTTTATACAAGTAATAACATAAACAATCAATTTATTGGAAGATGCTTTAAAATCATTAAATCAATGACTTATAATGTTAAGGAATGTATTGAATATCTTAAAGTCAATAACATTTCAAAAGCTAATATTAAAGCTAGAGGTTTAAAATTTAATACAGAAGAATTAAAAAGAAAATTGGGTTTGAAAGATGGTGGAAAAGATTACATTTTTGTAATCCCTTATAAGAATCAAACCATATTGGTTCATTGCACCTACTAAGAATTTACATTCTTAATATACATTTCCAGTGCTTTAACAATTGAAGGATTGTCTTTTGTTGGAGCTGGAATATTACAAATTAAATTGTTTTCTATAATTGCTCTTTGGGTGCTCTCTCCAAATGCAGCCAATCGTGTTGCATTTTGCTTGAAATTTGGAAAATTATCAAACAAAGACTTAATATCTGCAGGGCTAAAGAACACGATTACATCATAAAACACTTCTTCCAAATCACTTAAATCTGCAGAAACAGTCTTATAAAATGTTGCTTCAGCAAAGTTTAGTTTATGTTTTTTGAAAAAATCAGGTATAGTCGGTTTTCTAATATCTGAGCAAGGGAAAAGGTACTTTTCAGTTTTATGACTTAAAATTAAAGTCAAGAAATCGCTTTCTAAATTGGTTTTTGGATAAAATACCTTTCTCTTTCTAAGGAAAATATATTTTTGAATGTACATGCCTATACCTTCAGTAAGACAAAAGTATTTCATGTCTTGAGGCAATTCAACTCTTAATTCCTCAACAACCCTAAAAAAATGATCTACTGCATTTTTGGAGTTAAATATAATAGCAGTGTGATTAAGAATATTAATCTTGTTGCGTCTAATATCTCTACCAGGTACAGCATCAACTTGAATAAATGAGCGAAAATCAAGTTTTAATTTATATTTAGCAGCTATGTCGTCAAAAATTGACTTCTTACCTGGTTCAGGCTTATTTTGAGAGATGAGTATAGTTTTTACTTTAGCCTCTTTAGTCATATTCAAGCAAGTTATTAATCGACTTTATCAATGCCAGTAAAGGCAAAATTTCGAAGGCGCAAAGATACAAAATTAAAATGAAATTAGATTGGTTTTGTAAAAACCGACCAGAAAATATAAATTTCACTAAACTTATTGAATATACAATCAGTACATACATAACCAAAGAAACTATGACTATTGTTCGAATGTTCCAATCTGTATTATAGTAGGTAATGATTAAAAATGGTATTAGTATTAAAGATGTTATGTATGAATTAATTCTATAAATCACCGCATAGTCTTTACTTAAGGATGGCTGTGAAAAAGAATATGCAAATAAATTTTTTAACCATTGATTTGCTATTAGTAAAATAATTACAGAAGCAGAAATAAGCAAGATTAAGAGTAAATCTGACAGCTCTATCTTTAGTTCACTTGATTTAATTACTATATAAATACCAAGTGATAAACTTTGACTAATAATGAACCAAGTCAATAGCTTACTGTTTTTAAAAACACTTGTTTGGGTAGCAAAGAATTCATTCAGACTTATTCTACTATACCAAGATTTATTCAGAAGTCTGTACTGCAATGAATAATTGCTTTTAAAGAAGATAATTAACAAAGCAATAAATACACTCCAAATAAACACATAATAATTATTTAGATTTCTACGAATTGGTGGATTCTTTGATGCAGTTAATGTCTTTCTTAAATTAATCTTAGAATTTCTATAAATCTGTTTGTCGTATGGAACAAACTTAGCATAAAACAATGTATCTATTACTAAAGTATCTGAGCCATATAAGCTATCAATGGCCATCAATTCCATAGAGTCACTTGAACTAAGTTGTAGCAAAGTGTCATTTCCTTGAGCATTTATTTTGATCATGGAAAAAAAGAAGATCGATATCAGAATTAGTCTAAAAATAGCTGCTTATACCAAAATGAAACTTACCTGCTCTTAAATCAAAATTATTTCCCTTTTGTTTACCAAGACCATAGGCAATTGATAAAATTCCAGCCCCAGTCTCAATATTCCCACCAATGCCAAAGCCCCAGGGCAAATCAAAAACTTGATTCTGAATACCTACACTTTTATTTTCATAATATGCACCATTCCAAAAAAGCTTAAAATGAGAATTTAAACCCAAAAGATATCTATACTCTATGTCCAGCATATTAAAATTGCTTGCAAATATACTTTGTTCATTGAATCCTTTTAAAGAATTAATTCCACCTTCACGTTGAAGTTCATTAAAATATATCTGTGGAGCAATAATTTGATTAATGTTTAATCCAAACTTCAGCGTGCTTCTTTCTTTAATGGGAATAAAATAATCCAATTTTAATTGATATTGATATTGATTTGTTCTAAGTATACTCGAGTCATATAAATTGTATTGATTAGGCCCGAATCTAACTTCAGAAATAGTATTGTCTTTTAATATTTGCTTGATTCCAACTGAAAGGCTTGACTCAAATAAATAGCCCTTTCTGGGATTAAATTTATAATCCAAATTAACAAAGTTGGTCATTATACCGTATTGCCTTAATTGAATAGAATTAGAATTTGGAAATTGTTTAGTCGCTCTAATTTGATTGGTGTCAACTGTGTTTAAATTGGTTGTGCTAATTTTGTAAAAGGCTTTAATGCCATTGATTCCAGATGTATAATATTGAAAGCCTATTTGTCTTTGCAAAACAGTGTATAGTGTGTCATATTTTAATAAATCTAAACTTAAATCTATTCCAATAGGCTTATAAAAAACATAAGGAAAACTAAAATAAGTTTTGAGTTCTTGAGACCTTGCTTTAAAACTTTTCCATTGAATACTAAGAACTTTAGCTGTTTTAAATAAATTATTCAACCTCAATGCAAACTCTCCGGTAAAGACCAAATTTTTAGTCCCCGGAATACTTTGAGAAGCTGTATTTGGTGCCAATCCAATAATTCCATTTAATTGATCTGACTTCTTCTTCCTTATGTAATAATATGGCTTAGCTTTCCCATTTTTCATGAAAATTAACTGTGGTATGCGCTCAGAATACAAAAAAGGCAATTGTTGTAACTTATCATGTGCTTTACGAAATAGTGCTTCATTATAAGGATCCCCGGATCTTATACCAGTATAGGCTTCTATAAATCTTTTCTTTACAACAAACTCCCCATCATTGTGCAGGGTATCAAAAACAAAATAAGGGCCTTTTTCAATAAATAAATTTGCTTCTACACCATTTTCTACAATCCTATAATTTGCATTTACTTGACTAAATGGATACCCAATGTTTTCAAAGCCTAAAAGAATTTCATTAGAGATTATTGCCAATTTAATAGAATCAAAATTATTCATTAAATATTTTGAATTAATATTTTGAAAATTAGATTCTAAACTATCTATCTCAATCTTAATTTTTACAATTTTGTATTGGGGACCTAAGTGTAAAAAGGCATTAGCTACATTATTTGTCCAAATGACACTATCTATATTAAATTCTAAAAAAGAATTTAATATGTAATGATTCCGAACTTTGTTCAAATTCTTTAATGTTGCAATACTGTCTTGATCTTGATCGACTCTATAATTCAGTGGATTACTGGACAATTGTAATTTGAAATTTTGAGCATTTAAATTAATGTCAACAGCACACATGATGACAAAAACCAATAACAATATTCTTATTTGACTAGACAATCTTATTTGACAAAATTAAAGTTAATTCATCAAAAATTTAATTGGCATTGTTTTAGTACTTAATTTTGCAACAATATAAGTCTAAATAATACGTTCAATAAATTATATCTATGTTTAAAATAAAATCAATTTATCTCATCATTATTGCATGTGTAATCATCCTATCTGCTTGTGCTTCAAATAGAAAATGCGATGGCAGAAAAGGGGTAAAAACCGAAATGGGTACCATGTAAAGAATTAAAAATGAAAATTCTTGTTATTTGTCTTGGAAATATTTGCAGGAGTCCAATGGCAGAAGGTCTGCTTGTTAAACATTTAAATGAAAATTACCCATCTTCCGATTGGATAGTTGACTCCTGTGGAACAAGTAACTATCATAAAGGCGAACTTGCCGATCATAGAATGCGTTCAACTGCAAATAACTATGGAATAGAGTTAACGCATAGATCAAGACAATTAAAAATTGAGGATTTTGATGAGTTTGATTATCTAATGGTAATGGACGAGCAAAATTACAAGGATGTTGTTGCTGTTTGTCCATCTAAAAAAGATAAAGTTAATTTAATCAGTAACTTCAGTATAAATTATCAGGGGCAAATGATACCTGATCCATATTTTGGCGATCTTAAAGGTTTTGATGAAGTTTACAAATTATTAGACCATATTTGCGCTGAAATTGTACAAGGCTTTAACCTTAAATATTGAAAAAAACGACCCATTTAAATTCTATTTTGGGTTAATTGCATGTTTCATTGTCACTATTGGAATTTTTTTAAGCTTCATTCATTTAGGTGATCTCAAAACCGATGGAAGTATATTTGCTGCCGTTGCTTTAAAAGACTTAAATGGCGGAACCCTATACATTAATGCTTGGGAAAATAAACCCCCAGCTATATTCTATTTAATAGAAGTTTTTCTGCTTATTGTTCCAAATACAGTATATGCTGTATTCTATTTGACATTAAGCAGTTTCTTATTGACCTCATTTTGTTTATACATAATCATCTTAAACAATTTAAAGTCATATAGTGCAAGTATATTGTTTACCATCTTAGCTATATTCTTTACAATCTATGGAAACAATATTGGAGATGGTTTATGTACTGAAATTTATGGAACACTTTGTATTCTAATATCAATAGTATTACTTCTATTGTATCAAAATACCAATAGAAACGTTTATTTAATTGCTTCTTCGATGATATTAGGACTTTCATTTTGGTTTAAAGAACCATTTGTATTTGTCTGCTTTGTCTTATTAGTTATCAATTTACAGTCTTTACAATCAAGAAAATTAAAACTGTATTATGCACTTTCAATTATCATCCCAAGCTTCATAATTATTGTCCTTTTATATTCTCAAAATTCACTTTTTGGCTATATAGAATCTATTAAATACAATATTTCATACTTAAATCTTGAAGAGTCAATTTCCCTAAAAGTAAAAATAAACGACCTGTATAAAAACCTAATATATCCAATTCTCACCGCAACACTATTCTTTTCATATTTAGCATATAAGACATTAATCAACAATAAAACAAGTAAGGAAGCTTTATTTCAATTGCTTTTTTTCCTTAGTACATGCATAATATTTGGACTTTCACCGCATAATTTTGGACATTATTATTACCCTACTTTTACACTTATTTTTATTGTCTTTTCAAAAATATATTCACTTTATTTTCAGGCTTATAACATTAAATTAAAATGGCCTCTAATCCTTATTTGTATCTATACTTTTTATCGAATAGATGAAACACAAAAACCTAATTGGACATTTGAAATTAGACCTTTAGTAAATGATAAATTTGTTACTTATTTAAAGAAACAAAAAGGCAAAACACTATTTGTAGATTATGTGGTTAAAGGAGATTATTATCTTAAATCAGGATTGACATATCCAAGCTTCTTACCCGTTGCATTGCCTATACATTTTGGCGAAAACCCTAGTGGTTTAAAAAACCGTGAAAGAATTTGGAAAGAGCTTTCAAGTAACCCACCTGACTTTCTAATCACAACCTATACGAATTCATATTTCTCTTGGTATTTGCCTGACTCCAAGTTTTATGAAAACAACTATTACAAAATTGATAGCATTTTACCGGCAGATGATAATATACTTTATTTGTGGAAGCATAAAACAAATAAGTAGCTCTTTGTTCTAGCATATAATTTAAGGAATCGTTTATTTAAATTGATTACATTTGCAGTATGCATTTTGAAAATTCGCTGGCATTTGCGAGGAAAACAGACAGCGAGGATGTTTTAAGAGAATTCAGAACAGAGTTTCACATCCCTGAAATTAATGGAAAACCATGCGTCTATCTTACTGGGAATTCGCTTGGATTATTGCCTAAAGCAGCAGAAAAAGCTATTAAAGATGAATTAGAAGATTGGAAAAATCTTGGAGTTGAAGGACATTTCCATGGGAAAAATCCTTGGTTTCATTACCATAAATTTCTATCTGAAAATGCAGCATTAGTAGTTGGAGCTAAACCAATAGAGGTAGTAATAATGAATCAATTAAGTTCTAATTTACATTTTCTGTTTGTTAGTTTTTATAGACCTACAGCCTCAAGATATAAAATCATCATGGAAGCCGGTGCATTTCCAAGTGATATGTACTTGGTTGAGTCACAAGTAAAATTCCATGGTTTTGACCCATCTGATGCAATTATAGAAGTAAAACCTAGAGAGGGCGAGCATACTCTAAGACACGAGGATATAATAGAAGTAATTGAAAACAATAAGGACACAACAGCATTGGTTTTCTTTAGTGGCGTTCAATATTACACTGGTCAAGTTTTTAATATTGAAGATATAACCAAAAAAGCACATGAAATTGGAGCAGTTGCTGGTTTTGATTTAGCACATGCTGCTGGCAATATTAATTTAGAATTAAACAAGTGGGGTGTTGATTTTGCTGCATGGTGTAGTTATAAATATTTAAACTCAGGTCCAGGAAGTGTTGGAGGTGTTTTCGTTAATGAAAGATATGCTAATGACAATAGTTTGCCTAGATTTTCTGGTTGGTGGGGACATGATGAGTCTGTTAGATTTAAAATGTTAAAAGGATTTATTCCAGAAACTGGTGCTGCTGGGTGGCAAGTTAGCAATGCACCTGTATTAAGTATGTCTGTACATAAAGCTTCTTTAGAAATATTTGCAAGAGCTGGTATGAGCCGATTAATTGAAAAAGGGAAAAACCTAAATGCATATTTAGAGTATATTATTAACGATTCAATTCATCACAATAAAAACCTAAAATTAGAAATCATAACCCCAAAATATCCTGAAAGGGGCTGTCAAATTAGTATACTTACAGATGAAAATGGCAAAGCTTTATTTGATCATTTAACCCAAGCTGGAGTAATTGCAGACTGGAGAAACCCAAATGTTATTCGAATGGCTCCTGTAGCACTTTATAACAAATTTGAAGACATTTATAGACTAGGTCAAATACTAGCATCCTTTTAAAAATGAATTATATTGAAATAACCCTGACTGCCTGCGAACCAGTAGATCAGAATGTAGAAATCATCTCCGCTTACCTTTCTGAATTTGGATTTGAAGGTGTTGCTGAAGATGAAATAGTAAAAGCATATGTAGCAGAAAACGAAAAATCTGATGAGGAAATTAAAGTACTTATTGATGAACTTATCGAGAAAAAACTATGTTTTGATGAATATTCAATTGATATCATCAAGCCGAAAAATTGGAATGAGGAATGGGAAAAGAACTATTTCCAGCCAATTGTAATCGGTGAACAATGTTTAATTAAAAGCAGTTTTCACAAAACAGACCTTAAAGCCAAATATGAAATAATCATAGACCCTAAAATGAGTTTTGGTACTGGACATCATGAAACAACAAGCATGATGGCTGAGTATATTCTAGAAATAGACATAAAAGACAAAACCGTTATGGACATGGGAACAGGGACCGGAATATTAGGTATATTAGCTTCAATGATTGGTTGTACTAAAATTGTCGGAATTGATAATGATAGTTGGTGTTATGAAAATGCAGAAGAAAATATTGAAAAGAACAATATCAACAATTTTGAAATGATATTGGGTGACGCGGGTATGTTAAAATCATATCCAAATACCTTTGATGTTTTCATAGCAAATATTAACAGACATATATTATTGGCGGATATCAAATATTATGTAAAATCGATGAAAAATCCATCTATACTTTTATTAAGTGGTTTTTATTTGGAGGATCTTGTAGATATTGAGGCTGAATGCACTAAGCACGGTCTAAAATTCATTGATAAAAAAATTAAAAAGAATTGGGTTTGCGCAAAATTTGAATTGGCATGATTTTAAAAGATAAAATTGCTGTTGTTACTGGAGTTAGCAAAGGAATTGGTGAAGCATTATGCAATCAATTATTAGATAATGGCGTAAAAGTATATGGCCTTGGCAGAAATGATTTTGATGGTAATCATACCAATTATACTTTCATCAAAACTGATGTTAGAAATTTAGAAGAAGTTAATTTGGCCTTTATTCATATCCTAAATGAGAATAATAACAGAATAGATATTTTAATCAATAACGCAGGATTGGGCTATTTTGGAAATGTAGAAGATTTGCCAATTGAACAATGGGATGAAATGATGCAAACCAATGTAAATGGAATGTTTTATTGCACAAGATTGGCAGTTCCAGCTATGAAAAGCAACGGCATTGGGCATATAATAAACATTGCCAGCACTGCTGGTTTAGAAGGAATGCCAATGGTTAGCGGATATTGCGCAACAAAATGGGCTGTAAAAGGATTCAGCGAGAGCTTATGGCGTGAACTTAGAGATTTTAAGATCAAAGTAACTTGTGTTTATCCAGGAAGCGTTAAGACTGATTTCTTTAGAAATAGTCCAAACATTAAACCACACGATTACATGTTACACCCTGAAGACGTAGCAGATATGATGGTTTATGCATTAAAAACACCTGACAATTTTCACCAAGTCAATTTAGAAGTTAGACCGCTTCAACCCAAAGGTCCTTCAAAATAAGATTACAATTTTTATTCTTAACTTGCGTTAACTTTGGAGATAATCAAATTTGTGTATTAATAATGGTCATTAAAAGAATACTTTTTATAATTTTAGTTTTCTGTTTGGGATTCATATCATGCAGAAAAGATGATCAATTTTTTGAAGGACAAGGTAAATTAGAGTTCTCTCAAGATACTGTATACTTCGATACTGTTTTCACAAAACTTCCTGGTACTAATTATCCTAGATCTATTACCAAGAGAATGATGGTGAGAAACCCATTTAAAGAATCTATAAAATTCAATGTGAAAATTATGGGAGGTAATGCGTCTGCATACAGAATGAATATTGATGGCAGAACAGGTAGGAACATACCCGAAGTTGAGATACTCCCTAAAGACAGTGCATGGTTGTTTGTAGAGGCGACTTTAGAACCTAATAACCTCACACAACCAGCTTTGGTAAGAGATAGCATTGAATTTGAAAGAAATGGTCAACTCCAATATGTACAATTAGCTGCATATGGTTGGGATGCATATTACTTTAACGATTCATTAATTAGTGGGACAACAAACTGGGTTCTAAATGACAAACCATATGTCATTGTTAATACAGTCTTTGTAGACAAGGGTGCAACATTAAATATTGGCCCTGGAATTCATGTATACAGCTCAACAAACTCTACCATTATTAGTTCAAATAAAACTATAAATGTTGCGGCATTAAATATTTTTGGAACTTTAAAAATCAATGGTACTGCAGCAAATCCTGTAATTTTTGAAGGTGATCGTTTAGACAATACCTTCCAAGATAAGGCAGGTCAATGGCGAGGTTTACATATTTGGAGAGGAAGCATAAACAATGAAATAAAACATGCGATAATTAAAAATGCTACTATAGGGATTCAGGTTGATTCATTGCCAGAAAGCGGCACCCACAGTTTAATCATGAGGAATACCATTATAAAAAACATTTCTGCATATGGAATTTTAGGATTAACTGCTAAGATTTACATTGAGAATAGTGTTATTAGCAATTGTGGACTCAATACATTTATTGGATACTTAGGTGGAGATTATGTTATCCTTAACAGCAGTCTATATACTGGTGCAAATGGAAGAAAGGACCCTCATGTAATTTTTAATAATGCTTTAAGAGATGAGAATAAAGTAGTTATAAAAAATTATGACATAAAATATGCAATTGTTAATAGCATAATTTGGGGTCCTGTTGAAACGGAAATCAATTTTGATTTTGTAACTACCCCCAGTGCAGTGCTTTTGTCTCACAGTATTTATAAATCAAAAGTTAGTTTAGATGCCTTAGGACCAAACAACAAAAGAAACGTTGACCCAAAATTTATTGAAGTTAGCAAAAGCAATCTAAAGTTAAATGCTAATTCACCGGCAAAAGATGCAGCAGATGTATCAAATGCACCTAATACAGACTTAGATGACAAGGCTAGAGATAGCAATCCAGACATTGGTGCTTACGAACTATAACAATAAACATGAAACAACATTTAAATACTTTTTTAATTGCTTTTGCAATTATTCTATCGGCTTACTTTTTAGGAACTGCCTTTAAAAACAGAAATAAAACCCAAGAAAGTATAAAGGTAACTGGACTTGGTGAAACAGATTTCACTTCTAATTTAATCGTTTGGAACGGAAGTTTTTCAAAGAAAAATTCTGTTTTAAAAGATGCTTATACTGAATTAGACTCAGACAGAGAAAAGATAAAAGACTATTTGATCTCAAAAGGCATCAAGGCTGAGGAGATGGTATTTTCTTCAATTTCAATTGATAAAGAATTTGACCGCTCATATGACAATTATGGAAATTTGACTTACTCTTCCTTTACAGGTTATAAGCTTACTCAAAGTATCAATATTGAATCATCTGCAGTTGATAAGGTTGAAAATATTTCAAGACAAGTAAGTGAATTAATTCAATCAGGTGTTGAGTTCTACTCAGAAAGTCCGCAATACTATTACACAAAATTAGCTGAATTAAAAGTTGAAATGATTGCAAAAGCAACCAAGGATGCTAATAATAGAGCTTTGAAAATTGCAGAAAATTCAGACAGTAAATTAGGCAAACTTAAAAATGCGAGCATGGGAGTTTTTCAAATTGTTGCCCAAAATTCTTCTGAAGAATATTCATGGGGTGGGTCTTTTAATACCCTTGCAAAAAGAAAAACTGCAACGATTACTGTAAACTTAGAATTCGAGACGAATTAGTCGTTTTTCTCAGGTCGCATTTGAGGGAAGAATAATACTTCTTGAATGCTGGCTTGATTGGTCATCATCATTGTTAAACGATCTATTCCTACACCAAGACCGGCAGTTGGTGGCATTCCATACTCAAGTGCTCTTAAGAAATCTTCATCAAGTGGCATCGCTTCATCGTCACCTCTACCAGCAAGTTTTAATTGCTCTTCAAAACGTTCTCTTTGGTCTAATGGATCA
Source organism: Bacteroidia bacterium (assembly GCA_030158725.1). Lineage (GTDB taxonomy): Bacteria > Bacteroidota > Bacteroidia > NS11-12g > UBA955 > JABMMZ01. The sequence continues at coordinate 61,538 of JAOASJ010000016.1, read as the reverse complement.
TTTAATTCTGTATAAGCATTTGCTATTTCTTTACCATTAACAAACAACTCAAAACGTTCTACCAATCCTGGTTTTGAACGGTGCTTTTTAGTCAAAGGGCTCATTTCAATTGGATAGTCTGTAATGAATGTTGGTTGAACACAGTGTTTCTCACATTTTTCACTGAACAATTCATCAATTAATTTTCCTTTACCCATACTAGCATCAACATGTATACCTAATGATTTACAAGCTTCTCTTAATCCATTCTCATCCATTTCAGAAATATCTATACCTGTATGCTCTTTAATGGCATCAAACATGGTTATTCTTTTATATGGTCTAGCAAAACTGATTAAATTATCACCTACTTGAGCATCAGTAGTACCATTTACATCTTTTGCTACGTTTTCAATCATAATCTCAGTGTAATCCATCATCCAATTATAATCTTTGTAGGCAACGTAAATTTCTAAACCTGTAAATTCAGGATTGTGGGTTCTATCTACTCCTTCGTTTCTGAAGTTCTTTGCAAATTCATATACACCATCGAATCCACCAACAATTAATCTTTTAAGATACAACTCATTGGCAATTCTTAAATACAATTGCATATCTAAAGCATTGTGATGGGTGATAAATGGTCTTGCTGCTGCACCTCCATGAATTGCTTGTAATATTGGTGTTTCAACTTCTAAATAACCACTAGCATTAAATGTATTTCTTAAAGATTGAACAACTTTTGTTCTCTTGATAAATGTTTCTTTAACATGAGAATTTACGATTAAATCGACATAACGCATTCTATAGCGAAGCTCAGGATCACTAAATGCATCGAATAAAACTCCATCTTTTTCTTTTACAATCGGCAATGGATTCAACGATTTTGACAATAGAGTTAAAGATTTTACTCTAACTGTTGTTTCACCTGTTTTGGTTACGAATACCTCTCCTTTAACTCCGATAATATCACCAATATCTAGAAGATGTAAAATAAACTCATCAAAGAAAGCCTTGTCTTCTCCAGGACAAACATTATCTCTACCAACATAAAGTTGAATACGACCTACATGGTCTTGAATCTTCATGAAACAAACCTTGCCTTTAGGCTGTAAACTCATGATTCTTCCAGAGATACTTACCTCTTGAAAATTATTTAACTCTGCATTAAATTCCTTCAAAATTTGTTCTGAATGTGCATTTACATCCCAAAGATCAGCAGGATACGGATCAATGCCCATTGCTTTAATCTGATCCAATTTATGTCTGCGTTGCAGCTGAAGTTCGTTTAATTCTGACATGTTTGACTTTAAAAATAAGTTTGCAAAAATACTCTGCAATGTTGACTTTTCTATAGTATTAAAGCAACTAAAATTGTATTTTTACTATCTTTGTAGTAAATACGCCTAAAGTTAATTGTTTAAAACTAATAAATACCGCAAATTTAGATTCGTTTCTATGCTTATTTTCAGCGTAATAAGCATGTGGGTTAATTTAAATTCTCAAACATATTTCTTAGAAAACAAAGGTAGATTACCATCCTTTATTCAATACTCTGCGCAAACTTCTGGGGGTATGCTGTATTTCAATAAATATGGTTATACAGTGTTAATGAAGGACACTAAGATGTATGACAGTTTATGGGAGCATATACACAAATACAAAACTTTGCAACATGACTTCGCTGTAAATTGGCATCGATTTGATGTAGATTTTATTGGAGCAAATCTGACAGATATTAAAACCGAAAATCAATCAATTACTAAGTATAATTTTTACAAAGGAAACAATCCTTCGAATTGGCATACAAACTTAAAATCGTATGAAGCTATAACATACCTAAATTTATATCCATCGATAGATTGGCGTATTGAAAGCCTGCAACAAACGGTTAAACACAGTTTTATTTTAAAACCTGGTTCAAATCCTAACAACATTAAAATTAAATATTCTCATACGAATAATATGAGAATTGAAAACGGTAATTTAATTATATCAAGTAGTGTTGGTCAAATTATAGAACAAAAGCCATTTGCGTATCAAATCATTAATAATGACACATTTCTTATTGAATGCAATTATGTCCTAAATCTTAACAAGGGGAAATATGAACTGTCTTACATGCTATCAGACTATAATTTCGCCTATGAACTTGTAATTGACCCCATTTTAGTTTTCTCTACTTATAGTGGTAGCCAAGGTGATAACTTTGGATTTACTGCTACTTATGATTCAAAGTCACACCTATATGCTGGTGGCATTGTTGACGGTGGGACCGGCAGCAACGGTGGACCATTTCCAGTTACGCCTGGCGCATTCCAAACAGTATATGCTGGTGGTGTAGGGCAAGCACCTGCAAATCTTCCGTGTGATATTGGTATTAACAAATATGATAGCGCAGGAACTACCCTACTTTATAGTACATATCTAGGAGGAAGCAGAGATGAATATCCTCATAGCTTAGTAGTTGATCATCAAGATAATTTATTGGTTATGGGCACTTGTTACTCTCCAGATTTCCCAACCGATACCAGTGGTTTTGATATTACCCATAATGGTGGTACAGATATCTTTATAACAAAACTTTCTGAAGATGGATCAAGCCTCCTAGCAGGTACATTGATTGGCGGTTCTGGTAATGATGGATTAAACAGCAATTCCCTTCGTTATAATTATTCAGATGATTTTAGAGGTGATATTGCTGTTGATACAGCAAATAATGTTTATGTAGCTTCTACAACCAATAGCAATAGTTTCCCAATATCAAAAGCGATACAGATGGCTAGGGCATCCAACCAAGACGGATGTATATTGAGTTTAGACAAACAATTAAGTAAACTTAGATTTAGTACTTATTTTGGTGGCAATGGAGATGATGCTATGTACAGCATAAGACTTTACGATACATTCGTATATGTTGGTGGCGGTACTACAAGTAATGCAATGTCATTTGCCGTAAATGGATTTCAAAATAATTACTTTGGCGGTACAGCAGATGGTTTTATTGCTAAGCTTTCTCTCAAGGGCAAACTAATTAACAGCACCTATATTGGAACTAGTAGTTATGATCAAGTATACTTTTTAGATATTGATGCCAGTGGGCAAGTATATGCTGCTGGGCAAACTGAAGGTTACATTTTGAGAACTGCTAATACCTATGGAAAAGATAGAACTGGTCAATTCATTTTGCGCTTGTCACCTAATATCAGTGTAATGAATTTATCTACCACCTTTGGTAACAGGACATTTAATCCAGAAATTGCACCTTCCGCATTTTTAGTAGATAAATGTGATAATATTTATTTTTCTGGTTGGGGAAGCCCAATTGATTTCAATGGTTTACATGCTTTAACTACCCAGGGATTGCAAATTACAAGTGACGCAATTCAAAAAACTACAGACAATAATGATTTTTATATTTTAGTCTTAAGTAAAAATGCAAGCAGTTTGCTTTTTGCCTCTTACTATGGAGGAAATTTAACCGAAGACCATGTGGATGGTGGTACTTCTCGATTTGATAAAAAAGGAGTTGTATACCAATCTGTATGTTCTAGTTGTCCTGATGCAGGCAATCATTATGATGACTTCCCTGTTAGCAGTAAAGCACCTTTCAAGAAAAATGTAAGTCCACGTTGCAGCAATGCCTCATTTAAAATTGATTTTCAAATTAACTTTGAAGTAAATGCAAAATTTACAGCAAATCCGACCAACGGTTGTGAAGACTTAAGAGTTGTGTTTACAAACCAAAGTAGAAAGGCAAATAAGTACTTTTGGGATTTTGGCGATGGATCTCCTATAGATACCAATAAAAATCCTATCCATACTTACACAACACCAGGAGTATATAAAGTAAAATTAAGTTCAATAGATTCTTTCTCGTGCAATATTGCAGCATTCGATTCAACCTATATAACAGTAAAAGAAATGCCTACGGCAGATTTTGAATTTTCAACTGAGGAATGCAGCAATGAATTCACGTTTAAAAATAAATCTAAAGACTATGATTCTTCCAAATGGGATTTTGATGATAGTTCTAAAATAAACACAGAAAAAAACCCTAAACATAGATTTTATAAAGATGGTATTTATAAAGTACTCTTAACCGTAAGACATCCAAGTAGTGGTTGTCTTGATACCCAAGTATTACAACTTTCCTTATTTAGCAATCCAAAATCTACAATAAAAATCCCAAATGTCTTTACGCCTAATAGTGATAACACAAATGATTGCTATACAATAGGTGGAATAACGCCAAATTGTGACGAGGCTGAAATATGGATTTATGACCGCTGGGGTATATTAGTTTTTAATGGTGTCCTACCAAATAATTGTTGGAATGGAAGATTAAAAAACACAGGTGATTTGCTTCCTGATGGCACGTATTACTATATCCTGAAATTAAAAAGCAAAAACATAGAGGTCAACTCTGATGACAAGATAGAAGGAGTAATTAGAATTATTAGATAAAATTATTGGTCAAACCAATTGCGCTTTTTATCTACTTTCAAGCTTTGTAACATCCCACTATTAACTTTTAATGAGAAAGTAAAACTCTTTCTAATACCATCTGGAATCCAAGAGAAATTAAGTGCCCAACAATGCAATAGTCTGCTAATATCAAATTGAGTGTAGGCAATCTTCTTTTGTCCAAAATCATAACCAGAGCTGCACCCAATTTTCCATTTAGGCGTTAGATTAAAATCGCCTTTTAAATTAAAAGTTTGGGTATATAAAGATTTAAAATTGCTTCTATTGTAGATCAATGAATAATTGACATTAATACTCCAAGGCAAATCAAAGTTGACATATCCATATGGATTTCCCATCATTTCAGCGTATTCCTGCCTGTCTTTTTCAGTCTTAATTAAGCCACTGGTATCATTAGACTTCTTCTTTCTAAACATATCTGCATTAATACCTGATGCCAATTGAATTGTAGCATTCGTCCATGTTCCTATACGCCTACTATTTGACCATTCTAATGTGTTTAAATAAAACTCTCTACCGTCACTTAATGATCTTTTAGCATAAGGATTAAGAACTGCATTAGCATTCAAACTAACCTGCTTAAATATTCTAGTAAATCCAGTGATATTGATTTTTGATAGTTGTTGTGTGTCTGCTAAGAAATTATAATTCCCGCTTACATTAAAATTCTCTATCCAAGTAACGTTCTCATACTTTGCAGTAGAATCCGTTTTCTTAAAAACTTTCGCTTGAAGCTTATTTATAATTAAGAAGTTTAACAAACCACTTGCACCAGGCTGAGGCGATCCTTTAATACCTTGTTCATAAATACTATATGTAGTTTTACCCTTCCCTGTATCTGATTGCACTGTTTTATAATATCCAAATTTTTCACTTGCATAATCTGGTCTATAACTAAAGCTTAATTGAGGGGTTATGTTGTGGCGAATTGCACTAACTTTACCAGAAGCAAATTGCATTGTTCCAAATATCTGTGTGGCTATAGCAACATTGGCACTATAGTCTGAAGCGCGGCTAAAATCATCATGATAAATAGTATCTAATTTTTCTAAGGAACTGTTCCATTGTTTTTCAATGGTTCTAAAATACCAAAACTCTCTGTAAGAAACAGTTGGAGTCAATGAAAAATGTTGTTTTAGAAATTTATAAGAGCCAAGTGTAATAGGGATTGAATGAATAACACCTTGCCTAAATCCATCGCTAGGTTTTAATGTAATTGGGGAATTAATTGAAAATCCAGGAATAATGGATTCTAAAGGTTTACCAGAAAAGAACACACTATCTTTTGTGTCTATTCTATTCTCCATTTCTACAATATAACTTACCCCGAAATCTTTATACCATTTATATCTTCCGCTTACATCAGGTTTAGAAAATGGTGTTATTCTCTGCATACTAAGGGTTAAGTTAGGCAAAGTCATTGAAAACGAATGTGTACTTGTATTCTGTCTATGTAAAGCACTTAGTCGTAAATCAAGCTTATTTGGAACTAGTGTTTTTGAATATGAAACGGATGATCCGAATTCATTGGTTACAATAGTGGAAGCATTTAAGGAGTTTAATCTAGATGCGTTGTTTTTTTGAATATCAACATTAGAAGAAAATGAAGATCCTGGTTTAGCTTTAGGATCTTGATTATGTCTCCAAGCCAAACGAAAGGTTCTTGTTGTGTTTTGTTTGAAATTTAAATCTTCCCTTTCTCCATTTAAATATTTTGAAAACTCTAAATTAAAATTTCCATTGTATTTATAACGCTTCACATACCTAGTATTTGTAGCAATACGCCAACTGCCTCTAAAATAAATATCACCTGTAATACTTTGGTCTAAATAATCATTAATGGCAAAATGATAGCCTAAATTTCTTAAATATGGTCCATAAAGTCCACTACTTCCATATTCAAAAGGAATCAATCCAGATTTTTCACCTTTCTTGGTTGGAAACATTCCAAAAGGCAGATACAATGGGGTTGGTATTTCTTCAATAACTAAATTTGAAGGGCCAAAAATTATTTTTTTATCCGGTATGATTTTTAGATTTCGTGATTGTAAATAAAAGTGCGGATGTGTTTTGTTGTTACAGGTAGTGTATTTTCCTAAATCACTGTAAATGCTATTGTCATTATCTCTGAAAACCTTGTTGCACAAAATGAAACCATCGCCTTCCTTCATTGCAATACCATAAGTTCGCCCTCTTTTGGTATCGAAATTATAAATCATTGTATCAGCTTCTGTTTCTCGCTCACCATCATTAAATAAAGGGCGACCAACATACTTACCGGTACTATCATTTATTCTTCCTTTTGCATATAACTCTCGTTTGCCAAAATCAACAACAATAAGATACGCTTTCAAGTCCATGCCTTCATATTTAACTCTGGCATTTCCCCATAAATAAGCTTTTCTTTTAGCCAAATCAAACATAGTTGAATCATCAGCATGGTATTCAATTATGGCGTCTAAAGCATCTTTTGAGATTCTAAATGTATCAAGAGAATTTGATTTGCTTGTATCACTATCGTTCTTTGCACTCAAATTATTTGTGTACAAAATGCAGCACGCTATTTGTATTATCCACAGGAATTGACGGAGATATTTAGTTGAAGATAATAGATTAAACAAATTTAAAATGCGAATTTTGCACAAAACTAATTTAAAAAAGTCAAGCATAAAAAATAAAACGATGAACCGAAGAATCTTATTACTTTCATTAGGCCTAATTGTTTTAGTCTTCTCTTCCTTCAACCACGAAGAAGAAAAAATAAATGCTTTTGATATTATAGTCATTGACGCAGGACACGGAGGGCATGATCCTGGTTGCAATGGAGGCTCAAGCAGGGAGAAAGAAGTCACCTTATCAATTGCATTAAAATTGGGCAAATTTATTGAAGACAGCTTAAAAGATGTCAAAGTAGTATATACCCGTAAAAGTGATAAATTCATTGAATTAAGCGAACGCAGTAATATCGCTAACAAAAACAGTGCCGACCTATTTATTAGTATACATTGCAATGCCAATGACAATAAAGAAGCCAATGGAACTGAAACATATCTCATGGGTCCTCACAAGCTAGAAGGTAATTTGCAAGTATCTAAAAGAGAGAATAATGTAATCTTACTTGAAAAAGATTATAAAAACAATAAAGCATACGAAGGTTTTGACCCAAATTCTCCGGCCGGTCATATTATTTTCTCTTTAATGCAGAATGCATTTAGGGCTCAAAGTATAAAATTTGCTAGTTTAGTAGAAACTGAGTTCAAGCAAAAAAGTAGACTGAAAAGTAGAGGTGTTAAAGAAGCAGGATTTTTAGTTCTTTGGCGCTCAACAATGCCTGGTGTACTAATTGAAACAGGCTTTTTAAGTAGTGAATTTGATCGCAAAACTTTAGCCAATGACAGCGGGCAAACAAGCATGGCCAAAGCAATATATTATGCAGTAAAAAAATACAAAACTGCACAAGCAAAAAAGTAGTTTTAATAAGCTAAAACAGGCCTTAACCACCTTTCAGCTTCTTCAATTGTAATGCCTTTTCTAAGGGCATAATCTTCAACTTGATCTTTATTAATTTTTCCTAAACCGAAGTATCGGGTACTTGGGTGGGCAAAATAAAAACCTGAAACGGCAGCAGTTGGATACATTGCAAAAGACTCAGTTAAGTTAACGCCGATTGCAGCTTCATTGTTTAAAAGCTCAAATAAAGGTCCTTTTTCGGTATGGTCAGGACAAGCAGGATATCCTGGTGCAGGTCTAATCCCTCTGTACTTCTCAATAATTAAATCTTCATTAGTCAAATTCTCATTTTCAGAATATCCCCAAAAATCAGTTCTTACCAATTGATGTAATTTCTCAGCAAATGCTTCAGCCAATCTATCTGCCAGTGCTTTAATTAGAATACTGTTATAATCATCATGATTATCTTCAAATTTCTTAATATGTTCTTCAATACCAATACCAGCAGTCACCGTAAAGAAGCCCATGTAATCTTGAGTTTCATTATTTTTAGGTGCAATAAAATCAGATAAACAAAGATTGGGAACGCCATTGGTCATTTTTCTTTGCTGTCTCAAAAAATGAAATGTTTCTAAATGTTTACCTTCAGTATCCAAAACATGTACATCATCACCATCAGAATTTGCTGGCAAAATTGCGTAAGATGCATTTGCTTTTAACCAAGATTCACTAATGATTTTATCAAGCATTTCATTGGCATCCTTAAACAATTTTGTTGCTTCTGATCCAACAACTGAATCTGTTAAAATAGCTGGATATTTACCTGCCAATTCCCAAGTTTGAAAAAATGGTGTCCAATCAATTAATGGTCTAAGTTCATTTAAGTCTTGACCAATAATATAATGAATTCCTAATTTTTTAGGCTTAGGTATAATTTCAGAATTGTATTCTATTTGGAATGAATTTGACTTGGCTTCGTTATATGGTATAATATCTTTTGCAGATTGCCTTTTTGCATGGTCTTCTGCCAATTTTAAATACTCATTTTTGATATTCTGAGCATATACTTCTTTGGTTTCTGGATTTAACAATTGAGAAACAACTGGAACAGATTTAGAAGCATCCAAAACATGCACAGTTGCTCCGCTATATTGTGGAGCTACTTTTACAGCAGCATGGATTCTACTTGTTGTAGCTCCCCCAATTAACAAAGGAAGATTAAAGCCTTGCTTTTCCATCTGCTGAGCAACATAGACCATTTCATCTAAACTTGGAGTTATTAGACCGCTTAATCCAATTACATCTGCATTTATTTCTTTTGCCTTTTCTAAAATCTTTTCACAAGAAACCATGACTCCCATGTCATAAATTTCATAATTGTTACAAGCCAAAACAACACCAACTATATTTTTTCCAATATCATGAACGTCTCCTTTAACAGTTGCCAACAAAACCTTACCAGGACCTTTATTTGCCTCTACTAAATTGGTGCCATTCAAAATATTTTTATCTTTTTCTGCTTGTAGAAATGGTTCAAGATAAGCAACGGCCTTCTTCATTACACGGGCACTTTTAACTACTTGAGGCAAGAACATTTTACCACTACCAAACAAATCTCCAACTACATTCATTCCAGCCATTAAAGGACCTTCTATAACATGAAGAGGTCTTTCAAATAAATGTCTTGCCTCCTCTGTATCTACATCTATAAAATCAGTTATTCCATGTATAAGGGCATGCTTTAATCTCTCTTCAACTCCTGTTTTTCTCCATGCATCATCAACTACCTTTTCTTTCCCTTTTGCCTTTACAGTTTCTGCAAATTCAAGCAACCTATCTGTGGCATCGCTTCTTCTATTTAATAAAACATCTTCAACCCTATCAAGCAAATCTTTAGGAATTTCATCGTACACCATCAACATACCGGCATTTACAATTCCCATGTCCATACCAGCTTTAATTGCATGGTACAAAAAAGCAGAATGCATAGCTTCGCGCACAGCATCATTTCCTCTAAATGAGAAAGAAATATTACTAACTCCACCACTAACTTTGGCAAATGGTAAATTATTCTTAATCCATTCAGTGGCTTTGATGAAGTCTACTGCATAATTATTGTGCTCCTCGATACCGGTTGCAACCGTTAATATATTTGGATCGAAAATGATGTCTTGAGCAGGAAACTTAACTTTTTCAACTAAAATATCATAAGCTCTTTTACAGATTTCAATTCTTCTTTGGTATGAATCTGCTTGACCAAGTTCATCAAAAGCCATAACAACAGTTGCGGCTCCATAACGTTTTAAAAGTTTGGCTTGACGAATGAATTCTTCTTCTCCTCCCTTTAAACTAATAGAATTTACTATGCCTTTACCTTGAATACATTGTAAGCCAGCTTCAATGATTTCCCATTTTGATGAGTCAATCATTACAGGAACTCTTGAAATATCCGGTTCTGCTGCAATTAGATTTAAAAATCTTACCATTGCCGCTTTACCATCCAACATCCCTTCATCCATGTTGATGTCAATTACCTGTGCACCATTTTCAACTTGCTGTCTAGCAACAGATAGTGCTTCATCAAACTTATCTTCAAGAATTAATTTTGCAAATTTCCTGCTGCCAGTAACATTGGTTCTTTCACCAATATTAATAAAATTAGTTTCTTTAGTTTGGGTTAGTGGTTCAAGTCCACTTAATCTCAAATAAGGGTATATCGTTCTGCTCATTTTAATAAATGCAAGTACAAGAGAGCAGGATTAAAAATCGTTATACGACAAGATCCGCTATTATCTTTCCTCTAAAAAGAGGCAGGATGTAGCACCTTTAATTCGAAATTTCGAATTGGGTTGCCAAGACTTCACAGGACCAATTCCCTCCGTCTTTTCTTGATAATTGCATGGCAAAGATATAATAGTTTATTCAATTTTAACAATCCTATTACCATCTTCTTAAATCGCTAGCAGAAAATGTCCATTCAGGCGTTTTTATCTCTCCATTTAAAGGTAAATCATACCAAACGGTTTTGTTTCTTGGATTTAATAAAACTTGAGTTTCCTGAGCAGGCATGTAGCTTTGAGCCAACATAAAACATTTATTTCCCTTTTGATCATAACACATGTCTATTACTATGACTGCATGTCCATATGGATTTCCTTTTTTAACAAATACATCACCTATTTGCATTTTTGAAATTTCAATAGCTTTTAATTGATTATGAAGTGACCCAGTATTAGCGTATGAAAATATGTAATCCATGTAATTTAAAAACTTATTGTAAGAGCGGTCATTTTTGGAGTAATCAAGGTAAGAATGATATTGCTTATCCCCATTAAATAGGAAAGTAATTTGACTATACTTCTTTTGCTTGTATAGATATTCGGCTCTAAGTCTCATAACTGCATCTGCACATTGTTGTAAATCTTTATTCGAAATCTTCATATCTATAACAGAAGAATAAACGTCATAATTGATTTTTGTGCTGCCATCATAATACTTTACAGTTTCACCATATTTTTTCAATGGTAAATGAGACAAATAATATGCGAAGGAGATTGAATCTGATGGTTCTCGACGAAAAGAATCAGGAGTCAAATATCTTTCTAAAATTGACATTTTTAAAGTGTCAATTTTAGATGAACTTGATGAAGTTTCGTTAACAAACATGTCAATTTTACTTGACTGTTCAATATTATTGCAACAGATAAAAAGGAAGATTACAATTAAAATTTTCATATTAAATGAACGTAAAACTGTCTAAAATATTGAAGACTATAATAACTCAAATAAAAAGATAGGTTTAATTTCCATTGTCAAAACAAAAATCTACCTTTGCATGTTACTCAAAAAACGTGGCTAAATATCCTAATATCATCATTCGAGGCGCTCGGGTTCATAATTTAAAGAACATACAAGTTGAAATTCCATCTGGTAGTTTTACTGTTGTAACTGGAGTATCTGGAAGTGGCAAAAGCAGCCTTGTTTTTGATACCCTTTTTGCTGAAGGCCAAAGAAGGTACGTAGAAAGTTTGAGCAGTTATGCTCGACAATTTCTTGGTAGGATGAATAAACCAGAAGTTGATTTCATTGAAGGTTTAGCACCTGCAATTGCTATTGAACAAAAGGTAAATACAAGAAATCCTAGGAGCACAGTTTCAACAAGCACAGAGATTTATGATTATTTAAAACTTCTCTTTTCTAGAATTGGAAGAACTATATCACCAATAAGTGGAAAGGAAGTTAAAAGGCACACCACTGATGATGTGGTTAATTTTATTAAATCATTAGATGAAGGTCAAAGTATCTTAATTCTAAGTGAAATTAACTTCAAAAAGGGTAAAGAAAAAGAAACTATTAGTACTTATATTCAGCAAGGTTTTGTTAGAATTCTTACTGATAATGGAATATTAAAAATCGCAGAATTAGACCCAAAAACTGATTTAAAATCTAAAAAAAACTATTTAGTCATAGATAGACTTATCATCCAAAAAGATGATGAAGATTTGCAAAACAGAGCGGCCGATTCAGTAGAGAGTGCATTTTGGGAAGGATTGGGAACATGCTTCATTAAGGTAGAAGATACTTTATATGATTTTTCAAATAAGTTTGAGGCCGATGGAATTAGTTTTGAAATTCCAAGTAAAGATTTCCTAAGTTTTAACAACCCATTAGGTGCTTGTAAAACATGTGAAGGCTATGGTCAGGTAATTGGAATAGATGAGGACTTGGTTATCCCTGATAAAACATTAAGTGTTTACGAAGGCTGTATTCAACCTTGGAAAGGTGAAACCATGAGCGAATGGAAGGACGATTTTGTTAAATTGGCAATTGAATTTGATTTTCCAATTCATAGAAGTTACCATGACTTAAATGAGAAGGAAAAAGATTTGCTTTGGCAAGGAAATAAAAAGATACCCGGATTAAATGTCTTTTTTAAATCATTAGAAGAAAAATCTTACAAAATTCAATACAGGGTAATGTTAAGCCGATACAGAGGCAAAACAACCTGTCCTGATTGCAGAGGAACAAGATTGCGAAAAGATGCTTCCTATGTAAAATTAATTGCTGAAAATTTCAATAAAACTATTCCAAAACTATTGAGTATTCAAGAAGTTTTATTGATGTCAGTTGATCAAGCTAGTCATTATTTCAACACTGTTAAACTAAATGAAAACGACATGCATATTGGTGGTCGTATATTTATTGAAATTCAAAACAGATTGAATTTTTTAAAGGATGTAGGTTTAGGATATTTGGGTTTAAATAGATTAAGTAATAGTCTAAGTGGGGGAGAATCTCAAAGAATTAATTTAGCAACCTCATTAGGCAGCAGTTTAACTGGTAGTATGTACATTTTGGATGAGCCTAGTATTGGTCTTCATCCAAGAGACACTTTAAAACTTATTGAGGTCTTAAAAAGTTTACAAAAAATAGGAAATACAGTTATAGTTGTTGAACACGAGGAAGAAATGATGAAGGCTGCGGATAGATTGATTGATATTGGTCCTGAAGCTGGAACTTTTGGTGGAGAGTTAATATTTAGTGGAGTATTCAACCAAATTCTAAAGAGTGAAAGAAGTTTAACTGGTAAATATTTAAGTGGAAGATTAGGCATAGAAACTCCTAAAACAAGAAGAACTTGGAAAAATAGCATAGAAATAGTTGGTGCTAGGGAAAATAATTTAAAAAACATCAGTGTTAAAATACCTCTACAAGTTATGAGTTGTATTACTGGTGTGAGTGGAAGTGGAAAAACCACTTTAATTAAAAACATTTTTTATCCTGGTTTAAATAAAGCTATTGGCAATTATACAGGCACTAGAACTGGTCGACATGAGAAAATAATAGGTGATATTAACTTGGTAAAACAAGTAGAAATGGTTGATCAAAATCCTATTGGAAAATCAAGTAGAAGCAATCCGATTACCTACATCAAAGCCTACGATAGCATAAGAGAACTTTATTCGGAACTTCCAGCTGCAAAGGCTAAAAAACTAAAGCCATCCCATTTTTCTTTTAATGTTGATGGTGGCAGATGTGAGCAATGTAAAGGCGAAGGGGAAGTAACCATCGAAATGCAATTTATGGCAGATTTAATTTTGCCATGTGAATTTTGTAAAGGCAAAAGATTCAAAGAAGAAATTCTTGAAGTCACCTACAATGGTAAAAACATTGCAGATATTTTAGAAATGACTGTAGATGAATCTATGGAGTTCTTTAGTGATAAACCAAGTATTTCTGCCAAGATCGCACCATTGCAAAGTGTTGGTTTAGGCTATGTAGCCCTTGGGCAATCAAGTAATACGCTAAGTGGTGGAGAAGCACAAAGAATAAAACTAGCTACTTTCTTAGGAAAGGGCAATACTAAAGAGAGTCATACAGTATTCATTTTTGATGAGCCAACTACAGGTTTGCACTTCCATGATATCCATAAATTGTTGTACTGTTTTAATGCATTAATAGAAAAAGGCCATACAGTCATTATTATAGAACATAATGTTGATGTTATTAAATGTGCAGATTGGCTAATTGATTTAGGGCCAGAAGGTGGTGATAATGGTGGAAGCCTTGTCTTTGAAGGAACGCCCGAAGATATTATCCATAAAAAGGATAGCTATACTGGGAAATTCCTAATTGAAAAAATTACTGGTAAATAGTTATTAAAAAACTACAATCCCCTTATTTGAAAAATCTTTAGGAAATACTTAAGATAAATTAAAAATTTATTGCTATAAATTCCATGAGACTTTAGTATTCTAAGATTTTCATTATTCATCTTTACCTTACTTTTCCATCCTGAAGAGCTCAGTCCTCCATCTAGCATGAAAACACTGACAAATGGGACGAACTTAACTTTAATATGATTCAAAACAATTGCTCTTAATAACCAATCAAAATCACCACTAATTTTATATTGTGTGCGGTAATATCCGACCTTGTTAAAGGCTACTTTTGTAATAAAGAATCCTGGGTGAGGTGGTTGAATTCCGATTTTAAATTGCCAATTCTTAAATTTATTGGCTTTATAAATCCTATAAGGTTTAGCGAAATTATCTGTTTTATAGATTTCAACCGAACTCGACAAAGCTTCTAACAAAGTATCTTCTTGAAAATATGATACTACGGTCGATATAACATCTTCATTTGGATAAATATCATCTGAATGCAATAAACCTATTATATCTCCAGAAGCTAAACTAATGCCTTTGTTTATGGCATCATAAAGTCCATTATCCTTCTCACTAATGAGCTTAAATTCATTATTTGAATAGGCACTCAACTCCGCAAGAGTATTGTCAGTTGAAGCGCCATCAATGATAATATACTCTATGTTAGAATATCTCTGATTTAATACTGATTTAACTGTCTTTAAAATTGTCTTTTCAGCGTTAAAGCAAACCGTTATTATAGATACTTTCAAATTATTCAATAATTCTTTCTTTAATTAGTTGAGCAGGGTTTCCTCTATAAATCCCATATGCTTGTAAATCTTTACTTGCGACACTATTTACACTTAAAACACTATGAGAATGGCAAACTACATTGGGACCAACAATACTTTTGGCACCTATCCAAACACCATCTTCAAGAATAATTGTTCCTGTTATAAGATCAAAATTAGGCTTTGAGAAGTTGTGGTTGCCACATAATAACAATGCCCCTTGAGAAATACATACATTATTTCCAATTTGAACTGTAACCAAATTGTCAATCCATACTTCCTCGCCTATCCATACATTATTTCCAACTATTAAATTCCATGGATATTTGATATTGACATTGGGTTTTATAATTACATTTATTCCTATTTCAGCTCCAAAAAGCTTTAAAAGTATAATTTTCAGACCATAAAAATGAAAAAATGAGTTAAAAAACAAGCCATTCACAAAATGCCATAATACTCTTTTAATTGGTCCTGAACCAGTCTTAAAATGTGAATTATTATAATCACCGAGATTTACAGTTTTCTTCATTTATGACACAAATTTAGATAAGATTATATACTATAAGCAAAAAATTATTTTTAATATTTAAGCATTAAATAGATTTAGATAAATTTCCTCAAAGTTATTCTCATTATAATATGAAACAGCAGTCTTTTGAGATTTCAAAGACCAATCAACAAATATATCTGAACTTAAGTCATTGAAAAAGGTAATTCTCTTAAGTAATTCTGCTTCATTAGTTGGTTCAATTTCAAATCCAGCCTGCTTTAATTCTAAATCTTTCCAAGGTGTATTGTTGCCAATAATAACTGGTAAACCAAATGCCAAACTTTCAAAAATAGCATGACCAAAATTTTCGCCTAAGCTAGGCAAAGCCAATATATCATTCTGTAGAAATAAACTACCTAACTCACTGTGGGGTATGTCTCCTATAATTTTCACTTCAACACAACTTGGAAGTTTTGCTAACTCACTTTCAAATTGCCTTTTGTATTCCTCATCATTGTTTGAACCACAAAAAGTAACCATTACATCAAACGTAGCTGATTGTAGTGCCTTTAATAAAACAATTGGATTTTTTTCTGGAGCCAATCTACCTAGAAATAGAATCCTTAATGTATTGTTATCTCCTTTAAATACTTTTTTAATTCTATCTATAGAATTTGGATTAATTGGAATATTTGGAACTTCTTTGACTTTTTGATCACCTAGAATTCTTTTGATTTCTATAGTTTCTAAACTATTACTCGATAACAAAGTATAGTTTTTATACAAGCTATAACCTTTTGCAAATGCTAGAAAAATCATTTTTTTCGTTCTTTTTACTGATAATGCCGACTTGTGCAGCATACCCCTAACAGAAATAAAAACTGATTTTAAATTTAATACTGATGCAATTAAAACAGGCAAAAAACTAAAATAAAAAGAATATAATCCATTAATATATAATATATTACGATTGTTTTCTTTGATTATTGATTTAATTTT
Source organism: Bacteroidia bacterium (assembly GCA_030158725.1). Lineage (GTDB taxonomy): Bacteria > Bacteroidota > Bacteroidia > NS11-12g > UBA955 > JABMMZ01. The sequence goes on along the minus strand of JAOASJ010000016.1, from coordinate 44,688 downwards.
TCTAAAACTTGTGTTCTCTGGACTTAAATAGAGTACAAAATGCTGATTTGAAATCTCATTCCATTCATCAGGTTTAATTGAATTAAAAGCTTCTTGTGAATTCAGATCTCTATCACGACAAACAACTTTTACAATAAAATGCTTGCTTAATATTAATGCTAAATTATGAACAGATTGTATTGGACCTCCTGCTTTTGATCCAGGAATATACCAATCCGTAAAAATTAATATGGTTTTAGTTGAATTCAAATTTTAAGAATTATAAATTTTCAATAAGGTCCTTGACCAATCATCACTTAATAATTGTCTGCCGCTTTTAATACTTTCAATTGACATATTATTAAGTTCAGCATCATCCATGTTCATAATTTTAATTAAAATTTCTTCAAGAGTTGCTTGATTCCCTGCTGGGAAACTAAAACCATTATTTTCATTTAAAAACATAGAAGCCGCTCCAACCTTATTACTTAACACCAAAGGTAAACCACTCAAAGCCATTTCGTGAACAGCAACACCCCAAGGTTCTTCAATACTTGGCAATACATAAATTCCAGAATTCAAAATAAACTCTTCCATTTCAAAGGGCTGTTTAAATCCTAAATGCTGAATAAATTCATTTTCAATTCGAGAATCAAATTGATCACCAAGACCTATACATTTTAATATCCATTTATTCCCTGTTTTATTATTTGCATTAATAAAGGCTTTCCATAAAGTAGGTAGGTCTTTTTGTGCAATATATCTTGCAACACTTAAAAACACTTTTGGAAAAGCTCCACCTTTTTCCAATTTTTTCTGGCCAATTTTAAGAAAGTAATTTGAATCGGCAGGATATAAGCCCGTATAAATATTTTCTTCCTTAAATCCTAGTTTAAGTGCATAGGTTTTTTGCGGATTTCCTGGTACCCAAGCATAATTGAATCTCTTCAATAAATAAAATTTCGAAATTAAAACTAAAATATTTTGTTTAAGACTAGACTTCCATTTATTATCAAAACACACAACTTTCTTAGCTGTTGCTGGGATTAAATCCATTATTTGAAGATAAAATTTATTCCCCCATCCTGAACACAAAACAATATCAGGAGAAAATTTTTCAACCCCTGATTTTATTATATCTTGATTTTCTATACTAAATTCGATTAGTTGTGTTCTTGGCAGGCTTTCAATTTTAAAAGGTGCTTCAGGATTAACAGGATAATGCACTAGAATAAGATTTGCCTCAGGATTATTGACTAAAAATAGGTTTATATTGCCTAAAACATAACCAGCTAATTCAGTATATAAGATTAATACGTTCAAAATTTTTACATTTGCAAAGATAATTTAATCCATGAAATACAAAACTTTCCTTAATTGGGCAATGGTTGCTTCTGTTTTTATGGATGATTTCATCATTCTAAGATACCAAATTCCCTTTGATTTTTATGTATATTATCTAGTTTTTATTTTAAGTATCATTTACTTTTTTAAAACTAAAACAAAAGGTGGCATCTTACCTCGATGGTTTTCTATTTCAATTTTCTCTTTAATATTAACCACAGTTTTAATTTGCAGCATAGACAATACTTTTGCTCTAGGAGTTCTAAAACAAGTATTTGGTGTGCTTTTTACTTCAATAGCATATTATACTTTCATTGCATATAATAATTTCGAAGTCAAGAAATTATTTAGGATGTATATTTATCTGGCATTTTTTGTTGCTGCTGAAGGATTGCTGGAAGAGGTATTGAATTTATCGGGTATCCATATCAACGAAAAAATGAGAATGACGACTTCCGGTTTTTACCGCATATTCGGTATTATGGGTGAACCATATTTCCTTGCGGTTGCATTAATTCCAGCGATGTTCTTTGTCTTTTACAAAACTGTAATTTTCGAAAGGGTTAATAGTAAAATCAACAACTATTTATTAATTGGATTTATTGCATCTTGCTTCATCTTTACATTTTCATCTGCGGGGGTATTAGGTATAGGTGGCGTCTTTTTATTCTATTTAATAAACAAAAAATACCTGTCCTTAAAAAGCTGGAAAATCATATTGTTACCCATATTCATAATTTTATTTGGAATACTTTTCAATAACGTACAAAAGGAATGGAAAGAATTTAACATTAAATTTACTCAAACAATAACAGCATTTTCCAACAATTCAACAAAAAAGAAAGACATTGAAGCATTGAATACCAGTAGCTTTGCTTTGTATTCTAATTTTATCATTGCAAAGGCTTCTTTTAATGAATATCCATTAACTGGAACTGGACTTGGAACGCATGAATCTAATTACAAAAAATATTTTAGTAAATACTTTGACAAAGACTTTGTAATCAGATATGGTGTGTTTAATACCGCTGATGCAAATTCACTTTTTGTTCGTTTAATGTCTGAAACAGGACTTCTTGGATTGAGTTTGTTTTTTGCATTTTTATTTAAAAATGCATTAATAAGAAGAGGTTATGATGACCCCGAGTTAAGAGACTATACCCTAATTAATCAAGGCATATTTATTTGGTTCTTGGTAAGATTAATAAGAACCGGAAATTATTTTGGTAATGGTTTTTTCTTGTTTTTCTTTTTGTACTATTTCTCTAAAAAGATAGTTCAAAATAAAACACTTGAAAAAAAATATAGAACTAGAAGCTATACTTCAGTTTCTGTTTTACCTAAATCACCCAACAGAGTTGGATAGAAAGGTTTTATTTCTAACATCATAAAGTATAAAAACAAAGGGATATTTAAATAAAAATATCTTCCATTGTTTGTTCCAAAAGTAGCTGCATAACTTAAGATCGTAATCTGTGCTAACAACAACAATGTTATATATAATTGATGTTTATTTATTTCCAAACCTTTAAACCTTTTGTAAATTAAAATAAAAATATACACTAAGTATAAGTTCATTGTCATCATAGTTTGCTTTACTAAAGGAACAATTTGCAAATCACTGTTAAAAAGGGTTTTTAATAGAAATTCTGGAGAAGTTTGATGTTGCCAATGGTAAGTATGGAAAATTGTTTTTCTAAGTGCAAAATATGTTGCAAAACACAAGATATTTAATAAGAATACCAATCCAAAATACTTATGTTTAAACTTTAAATAATCCATAGCAGATATCACCATGAATGATAGAAAATAATATTCTCTTTGAAGAATTAACAACATGAATAACGGAACTATTGCAACACTTTTTCTTACATAAAAATATACAATCCATGTAAAAACTAAGACAGAGAAAGCATCAGGTCCCGGCATCATTAAATAAAAAACGGTTCCAAATCCCAACATATACAATACGCCTGCTAAGAATGAAAATAAGACATTAAACTCCAATTTCTTAAAGATTGTAAATAATGAAAATGAAGTAAGAGAGATACAAATAAAGTTAAAGAAAATATTATTGAAAAATAAGCCTTTATCAAATTGAGGATAAGCATCAATAGCACATTCAGTTGGGTAAATTAAGCCTATTTTATCCATTAAATGAATAATACTTGCACTTATTAAACGCATATTAAAAGGAGCCTCAACATCGGGAGAGCTCAAATTTGCATAAAGCTTTAAATAAGATTCTGCATCTTTATATCCTTGCAATAAAACACCAAATTTGTATGCAAAATAAAACATGGGAAATGCAAGCAAAACATAGATTAAAAGGACATGTAAATTTAGTTGACTTAATCTTTTCTTCATTTTATTGTATTATTTATTTTTGTTAGGACTTCTTCAATTATAAGGGAATATTCAAATTTATTTATAATTTTATTTCTTGATGATTCTTGCATTGCTAATATATCAGCTTCATCTAAAGACAAAAATCTATTTATAGCATTTTTAAGTTGGGTCTTGTCTCCAGGCTCAATTAACAGCCCATTACTTGAATCAACTTCAATTGATACTGCACCAACATTTGATGCAATAATAGCACATGACCGAGCCATTGCCTCCAAAATAACGTTTGGCATACCTTCGCTCCAACTTGGGCAAACCAAGCAATCTGAGGCATCTAAAATGGCCCTAATTCGCGAATTATCTGTTATTGATCCATGATAATGAATCAAGTTAGATTGTATTTGTTGTTCTTTTTCAAATGGGCCTATAAAATGGAATTCAAAATCTGTATTCTGTTTAATCAATTCATTTAATACAGAATTTAATTCTTCTATCCCTTTTCGTCTTTCGTATCTTCCTAAGTATACAAATCTCCTAATTTCGTTTCTAGGTTTTTCCACTTGTGAAATCCATTCTTTTTCGATTCCAGCAGGTATTTCAATGATTCTATTATTATTGATACCTAAAGACTCTATAATTTTGGTAATTTTTGAACCATAAGAGAATACATAATCTGCATTTTTGCTAATCCAACGGACAGAGCCTTTTAATAAATAAGATTGCAAAAAACTCTTGAAATCTGCCTGTTTCTGGAACATTTCATAACCATGAAATTTAACCCCTATTGGCGGGCACTCTATTTTTTGATTCTTTTTTTGCTCTATTAGTTTCCATGCACTAAAACCTTTGGAGTAAATAAAGTCAAATTCGTTTAATCTATCTTTGATTTGCTCATAAATAAGACATGAGTATTTATAAGAATCGCGAATATAATGACCGGGCAATTTATTGGAACTTGGAAACGGAATAACAATACTTTCAATATTTTCTCTTTCTTTTTCTGAAAATATTTCTAACCTTTCAATATCAAGATTACTTTTATTAAAGTGGTACAGTGTTACTTTTACACCAGATAAACTCAAATATTTACAAAGATAAAATGTATGCCTTTGCATTCCCCCAATTACATAAGGGTGGACGCCGTCAGAAATAATTGCTATACGCATGATTCAATAATTTTCTCAGCTGCATTTTTCCATTTATAATTCTCCATAACTTTCTTATAAAAATTAATGGCTAAACTTTCAGCAAGAGTTTCATTTTCTAATAAATTACATATTGCAGTCTTAAGTTCTGTCTCATTTTCTTGAATCAGAATTGCATCTTGCATATTTACCATCACATCTCTAACTGGTATGTTATTGGGTGCAATAATTGGCTTTTTTAACAAACCATATTCAAATATCTTTACGGGTGAACCATACCAATTAGACTTCGCCATTATGCATATATCCATTAGTTGTATGTAGTTAAAAACTAAACTATGGGGTATTTTCCCTGTAAACACAACTGAATTATCCAAAGATAAATCATGGGTAAGCGCTTTTAAATCACTTAACACAATGCCATCTCCAATAATTAATAACTTTGCATCTGGATGTACTTTAATAACTTTAGAAAACGCATTAATTAAAATATCTACACCATGGTATGGAAACATTGAACCAACAAATCCTATTACTTTTTTAGTGTTTAGTTGTAAGTCTCCTTTTAAATTATCAACCAATTGAGTATCGAATTTGATTTTCTCTGGATTTATGCAATTTGGTTGAACTATAATTTTATCGCTACTACAATTATATCTTGAAACGAGAAAATCCTTTAATGCTGTCGATACAGTAAATACTTTATCAGCTGCTGTTAATTTAACTGCTTCAATTTTATGAGCTCTATTATGAAATAATGAATACCCCTCAAAGTCATTCATTTCCTCAATAAATGGGGCATTAACTTCAATAAAGTATTTGATTTTATATTTATTCGCAAGTTTTGCTCCCGAATCTTGCAAATATTCTGATCGTTCATAAATCAAATCAGGTTTAATATTTAAAATGTTTTCTTCTAAAATTCTAGAGGCGTTGATATCATGCCTTATCAGTTTATAGTTGTTCAAACTGGTCCATAGAAATCTTGGAACCAATCTTTTCAAAATCTTTTTATAAAAAGGAATCTTATAACTATCGGTAGCAAAAGCATTTAAATTAGCAACTTCTGTCCCACCCATAATAACAGGAAATACTTCATGGCCAAGACTTCTTAAAGCCAGAATTACTTCCCTTTGATGGGTAGCATAACCTACTTCACTCACAATATCATGAGTTGGATGTGGGGAATAATAAATTATACGCATGTTTAGAAACAATGCCTAATTGGCATTATTTGAAGCAATAAAGACATCATTAATTGTGTATGTTTTAGATGGTATATTGATGAATTCTTTACAGAAAGTTTCTTCAATTTTTGCTCCATTTAAGATTTCATTAATTAATGGCTTATAATACAAAGGGGTGCTGTCTTTATCTAGTAACTGCCTAAGAAAATCTGAATCAATTAAGTTCCTATTCTGCAGAAAATAAAAAACTGTTTGCATACTATACGAATCAACATCAGGACCAATAGCCTTTCTTGTAGGTTCAAAATAATCATTTTCTTCAATTGCTTTAAAATGATTTCCTAATGGATACCATTGGTAAGTTTTCTTAGAAGCAATACCAAATTGTTTTTCCATTCCAAACATGTAAATTAATTTTCTTAAAGGATTTTTAATTGCCTTTAGAATTGGATTTACTCTCAGATTATCGGTTACTCGTTTCTGATCTGGAGTCCATAATTGTAGAGTAGCTGAGAATTTTTCGGGATTAAAAACCAAATGAGGTTCCCAAGCATCAATGCAATGAATTGGAAATTCTGTTTGAGTAAAATGCTTATTAATTTTTAGTTTAGCATCTAAAGATTTTTGATTTATTTCAACATTTTTATCAAATAAAATTGTTTCATAACCAGATCCAAATATAGCAGCAGTTGTTAAGATGTAATTGTTATGGTGATGTATACAATGCGCCGCTGTACCGGCTACATAATTCTTCATGCTTGGAAAAAAGTGAATCTTCAAATAAAAATCAGCAGTTTCATAAATATAGAAAAATGGGATATTGTATAAACTCCATTGCTGTTTTAAATAACCTATATCTTCAAAATTACGTTTTACAACAGATCTCAAAAATTCATCATCAGAACCCATTTTACTTAATAAATGCTCTGCATTTTTATGAAACTCTCTTCTATCTGGAAATTTCTTTTCAAGAGAAAGGATTTCTTTTATGTAAGGACTTTCATCTAGTACATGTTGCATGCTATTTGAATTATTTTCTAATTGCAAAATTAATAAGTATTTAAATTTATAGAATGATAAACATCAGTTTTACCACATGTTTTCAAAGTGTGCCTTATCATAAGCCCCAGGCTTAAGACTGTATACAGAATCCGAAGAATTTCGCAATTTTAGTACGTCTTGCTTTCTGAATACTTTTGATAATAATGAAATCGGTAACAATAAAGCGAAAAATATAATTCCTAAAATAATATTTGGAACTATCTTGCTTAAAACAAATGCCAACTTCATCCATACTTTCTCAATTAATTGACTTAGATAATCAGAGAATACCCCTGTTAAACCAATTCCAAAAGAAACCCAAAGTGCCCAATTTAATTTAGCAAATAAATAGACAAATAAAAATCCCACCGATATTGTTAATACCGTTTTTGAGGGATTGCTTTTCATTTCTTTCATAAGAGCCTAGAATAAAGTATAAATAAAAGGAGCTACTGCGCTAGAGCCACCTACAACCAACAACACACCTAACAAAAGGAGTACTATAATTATTGGAACCAACCAGAATTTCTTTCTTTGTTTCATAAAGTTCCATAAATCAGCTAAAAAATCCATCATATTATTTATTGTTTTTGTATATATTTTAAAATTTGTGGCGTTAAAATTTGTGCAATTCTCTCAGCACCAGCATTGGTGTAGTGTATTTGATCATAGTACAAACTAAGTTCTTTTGGCATTTGACGTCCAAGGTCGATGCAAGGCACATTTTCTTTGCTACATAGACCAATCATTGCGTCATTATACTTTTCCATTACCTGCCATGAATAAGCGTTTACATCATCAAATTTAGGCTGAGTTATAAATATTGGCTTTATCCCATTTGCTTTACAGATATCCAATATGCTTTTGAGACGATTAATGTATTCTGGTATAAATTTCTTTAATTTCTCTTCTGTTGCAATTCTTATAGTTGAATCTGCAACATTCAAGTCATTATTTTTGTAATCGTTCGGATTGCTGCCATGGGCCACATTTGCTTTTTGAGATTTTATGGCCTCATATAAATTTGACATCGTGGTTATAAACTCTGACTTCTTTAATAATTTCCTCCACCATGCTTCAGATCTATTAATTAAAAATCCATCTTCATTTGAAAATGATGATTTTACCAAATCATTAATACCAATAAGGAAAATCGCATAATCTGGTTTTAATTTAACAATATAATCTCTCATTAAAATCAAATGTCCGTATGAAGAACAGCCATCCATACCGGCATTGTTTAACCAAAGGTTTGGAACATTTGGACCTAATTTTTTATACAATTTAGCTGGCCAAGTTGAATCATCTGACAACAAAGAACATTCAGTAGTACTCCCACCAATTGTAACTATAGTTGTTGCTTCATCCCATTTCTTTGGTGGCTCAGGCCCTCTAAAACCAATTGAATTACTTGAATAAAAAACAACAGGATCTAATCCGTTTATTCTAGGTTCAATTACTGACTTTCTTTTATAGTTACTTTTTAAAATTATCTCGTTTCCTCTAACTCTTGATTGAAAAGGATTATAAATTCTCAGGACTATTTCACATAAGAAAAATGCAAATAAAACACCGAAAACAATTGAAAGAAATTTTTTTAAAAACATGTTAATCCTTTTTAAATGTTACCATCCACTTTTCCTTATTTTCCCAATCAATTTGCTTAGTTTTTTCAAATACATAATTATTAATGACTAGGTAATCCATTTCTGTACTCATAAAACATCTAAATGCATCATGAGGTGTACAGACAATAGGCTCACCTCTCACATTGAAGCTTGTATTAACCACCAAACCATATGATGTTTGATTCTTAAACTCATTGATTAAACCCCAGTATCGTGGATTGGTAGATTTATGTACAGATTGAATTCTTGCAGAGAAATCTAAGTGCGTGATTGATTGCACATCACTTCTTTGATAATATAATTTATCCCACAAATCCATTTGATGAAAATTCTCAGGCAATTGCTTTCTTCTATCTTCCTTTACAGGCGCAACAATGAGCATATATGGAGAATCAGAACTTAAATCAAAATACTTGTTTACATCTTCTGCTAAAACTGAAGGTGCAAATGGTCTAAATCCTTCTCTATACTTAATTTTTAGATTTAATTTTCTTTGCATTTCAGGATTTCTTGCATCTCCTAAAATACTTCTGTTGCCTAATGCTCTTGGACCAAATTCCATTCTACCTTGAAACCAACCTACCACAGATCCTTCTGCTAATTTTGAAGCAACGAATTGATACATCTCATCTAAATTTTCATATCGATTGTAAACTGCTTTAAGCAATTTACATGTTTGTTCAATTTCTTTATCTGAATAATCAGGACCTAAATATGAACCCGACATAGTATCTAACTTTGGATCTATTTCATTGAAAACTCTTGTTTCATCAAAATACATGTAAGATGCTGCCAATGCGGCACCTAATGCACCACCTGCATCACCGGCAGCAGGTTGAATATAAATTTCTTTAAATATATTTTCTCTTAATAGTTTACCATTTGCTACACAATTCAAAGCCACTCCACCTGCCATACACAAATAATCACTATTGGTAATTCTTTTCGCCTCCTTAGCCATTTTAATCACGATTTCCTCTGTTACTTGTTGTATAGCAATAGCAAGATTACAATGGTGTTGTTTTAAATCATTTTCATCTTCTCTTCTTGGAAAACCAAATAATGATTCCCATTTGTTATCGTGAACCATTCTCAATCCAGTAGCATAATTGAAATATTTTTGATCTAACCAAATAGAACCATCTTCCTTAATGTCAACTAAATACTTTTTTATTATTTCAACAAAGTCTTTGGTTTGCTGATCGTCAGGATTACCATAAGGTGCTAAGCCCATAAGTTTATATTCTCCTGAATTTACTGTAAAGCCTAAAAAATAAGTAAATGCAGAGTATAACAGACCTACAGAATGCGGAAAGTCAAGCTCCTTTAACAATTTTATATTTTTATCGTCACCAAAAGCAATAGAAGCAGTACTCCATTCGCCAACACCATCAATTGTTAGAATTGCAGAACTTTTGAAAGGAGAGACAAAAAAAGCACTTGCAGCATGTGATAAATGATGTTCTGGAAAAAGTAATTTTACTTTCTTTTTGTCGAAAGAACCTATCTCCTTCAAATGATCATAGATTAGTTTTTTAAGAAAGATTTTTTCATTCAACCAAACAGGAATAGCTTTAATAAAAGACAAAAAACCTTTTGGTGCAAAGGCATAATATGTTTCTAATAATCTTTCAAATTTCAAAAAAGGCTTGTCATAAAAAACAACAGCATCCAATTCATTTAAAGTTAAACCAGCTTCTTGTAAACAATATTCTACAGCATTTTTAGGAAAGTCAGGAGTGTGTTTATCCCTTGTAAACCTTTCTTCTTGCGCAGCTGCAATGACCTTTCCACCCACTGTAATAGCTGCGGCGGAATCATGGTAAAAAGCAGAAATTCCTAATATCTTTTTCATTTATATTTGATGATTTTCTGTGTAATAGTTAAATAAAATATACACTTAATTGGCTCAAAACTACTGCTTAAAATTTATATCCTATCCACAGCTAAAACTCGCTTGTCAATTTCAGTTGACGCTTGCCTTCTTGAGAACAGTTATAAGTTCTTGTGTCTTATTTTTAAAAGTAAATGTTTCTATAAACTCTTTGTTTGGTTTAAGTCCAAGCAATAAGTTTTTATTTTTAATTATTGGAAATAAGCATTTGGCAATTAATTCAGGGTTATCAGGATCAATACAAACACCCAAACCAGAATTTTCTATAATATTCCGACAATCAGAAGGTTCACAAAGTGCTAAAATAGGTTTTAAAGTATTTAAATATTCAAATAATTTTCCAGGAATAAAAAGTGTTCCTTGACCTTTTACATTAGATTTTTCAAGTGGTAAAAATAGCATATCAGCTAGATTTAATCTTTTTATAGATTCATCTTTGGGTAAATAAGAATCAATTGAAAAGTATTCTTCAACATCCTCTTCTAAAATATGTTGCTTATTCAAAGAATTTATATTCCCCCAAAGTTCTATTTGAATCTCGCTTGGTTTGATGTTATAATCACGCTTTAAAATGCCAATAGATTTTATTAGGTAATAAGCTGTTCTTGTTGAAGGATCTACAACATTGTGTTTATATGTCCAAAAAATGCTCTTAAAAAACATCAAAATACCTTTGTTGGAATTAGGTTGTTTGGCATCTAAACTTCCTGAATAGGCAATTAATAATGGTTTACTAATATCCATTGGTTATAACATTAATTTTAGATTCAGGTAATATATTTCTTTTGATATATAATTTCTTGACTTCAGGTGTATTTACTATAAGTTCATCAACTTTAGATAAAATCCACTTCTCCCATATTCTTGATACCATCCAATGCAGTTTAGAAGGATATGACCATGCATAGGCATCTGTGTATGGATCTCTTAAATCAGCTACCCATTTTATGCCAAGTCTTTTTTTCAATAAATAACCTAAAACTAGAGAAGAAAATGGTCCAGAACTGGTATAAACCAAATCTAGTTTATTGTCAAGAATAATCTTCTTTGCCTGTTTATAAGCAATGAATGGCCATCTAGCCATTTTCTCCCAAAATAATGGGTATAAAACATACCAAAACAAACGATATACCCTCCATTTTATAAGCTTTTCAACTAGTTTAAAATTTTGTCCTGATTCAATTCGAACTATGTTAATGTTTGAAGGCAGCTTTTCTAACAAAGAAAAATCTTTTTGATACTTAGCAGATTCTATATCTACTTCCGTTATTGTAAATACAATTGGTGAATAACCTGCATTATTAAGCTCTCTAACAAAATTATAACTACGCTGAACACCTGGACCCCCCATAGGCGGGAATTGATATGCAACGAATAAAAAACTATTTTTCACTTTTTAAGATATCTGAGAAACCAGAAAAAATATATTTATTTCTGTTTTTATCAATCCAATTTAGATAGTTGTTAAACACCTCAAATGACTGATTTAAGAAACTTTTCGGATGGGAAAGAATGCACATTATATTGGCGTTCTTTTTAAAATATGTTTTGGTAAAATATTTTAAAAGTAGAATATCAGCTAATTTTGATTTATCAAATGTAATGCTGATAGGATACGTTGATTGATTGATTTCTAAATCAAAAGGCCGGCCAATATTTGCAAGTATACTGTCGTCTTTAGCACTAATTGCTGAAATCGCTCTATATTTTAAACTTGTCATTATTCTGTCTGACAATGGAATATCAAATTTATTAATTGTCATAACTGGAATTTCCTTTATTGATGAATCAATACTAGAAGTTTTAGACTCTGATAAAAATGTATCATCAACATTCCATATTGCTTTTTTAGGTGCAGATCTATGGTCTATGTGTATGAACTTACCTTGTAAATATAATCCAGGCATTACACTAGAATCATATTCAAATTTATTCTCAATTAAGAGTTCTAATAATTCTCCTTGGTTTTGATCTATTGATAATCCACCTGCCCTATATGCCATTGGTTTATAAGCAAACCATTCTTTCATTTTATTTACTCCTTTATTAAACTTATCGTACGCGAAAGTTTTACCATAAATTTTAATAATATCAGTAAAGGAATATTCTAATTGATCGTATTTCCAAAGGTCTTTATCTTTATTGTACTGAGCATTTATCCAATGAGGATGTAAGTGATATTGGATTTCATGCCCTTTATCAATCATCTCTAAAATTTGATTCCTTAATTTATCAAAATGGCTAGATAAACCATACTCTTCAAGTTTTATTAAATAATAAATATCAATAAAAAAAACCAATTTGGAATTGCTCTTTTTAGCGCTTTTTAAAATTTCATCTGTATTTTGAATGAGCGAATCCAGACGGTTACTACCGTCAAAATAAATCTCATAATCAAATGACAAAATTATTCTATTCACTGCGCTTAAATGCAATTATCGTGTAATGTCCTGATATAAAAAACAATATTTTTTCAAAAGTTAAATAAATTATATTTTTAAATATCAATGGGAACTTCAAACGGTCAAAGACATTATTCCATTTATGAAAAGCTAGCTTTGTTATTTTTTTTTGAGAAACAACAATATACCCACTTTGATTAAAAAGTTCTATGGTAGATTTAATATCTTTTGATGATGGATTAGAGAATTCAGGATGCTTTTTAGTAAAGTATTTATAATTTGAACTTTCAATGTTCGGGAAAACAGCAATAATATATTTAAATCTATCTCTATTGCCTGATATTAAAACTTCAGAATTGGGCAAACAATACAGCGAATTAATTAACAACCAGGTATTATCTTTTCCATCAATTTTAAAATTAAAAATATCCTCTATTCTATAATCAATTTTCTCATTTATTACATATGGTGATTTTGATAAAGAACTATCATTGTCCAACAATAAAATTTTAGAGGTATCAAACTCTTTAGAAACTAAGTTGCCAATAATGCCATTACCACATGGTGCGTCTACTATTGTACCAGATGTATAGTCTACATTAGATTTTAAAATCTTTACTATTTCACTTGCCCATATATTTTGAGGATACTTATGTTTCCAAATATTCATAATCAATGATTGTTTTTAATGATTTCTTCCAAGATAAAATCTGATACTGAAGATTTATTTGCATCAATATTATTCTGCTTTTTGGATAATGAAGATTTCACAAGTGTGATAAAATCTTCTAAAGTTCTTACATGTTTTATTTTATCATTATCAGCACAGTATATCATTGATTTTTCACGAATTTCAAAAGTTATACATGGAACCCCCATCCATTTAGCATCCAACGCAACAGTGGATCCGTAAACAATGGCTAAGTCTGATATCAATAATAGGTCATGCAAGCTGCTATTTAAGTTTTTTGAATTATAATTGGCTAAATGTACTCTTTCATGATCAATTTCAGGTAAGACATAGTCTTCAGGTTTTTCAGCTGGATGAGGTCTAATAAACAATTCGATAGATTCATCTTCTTCCAATAAATTATATAAGAATTTTAATGATTCCAATTTTGCAAAACGTTTTCCTTTAACTGTAAATATTGATATAACCTTTTTGGATTTTAAACTTTCCAAATTAACATTAAGAGAATTATGGTATTGATAATTTTGAATTAAATCTTGAATTAAATGTCCGCTAATTATTAACTTATCTCTTGATATATTATTTGTGGTTGCAAGCATTTCCTTCATTTGGGTGTCCCAAACAAACCAATAGTCAAAATTTATAAAAGCATCTTGCGCCTCTCCTGATTTTACACCATTCATGGTGTTATATACTTTTACACCATTTTTGTTAAATACCTCAGAAACTATTGCCCCATAAATACCATTTTCCCCTTCATTGATTAATGTTGCTTTCAAACCTGTGTGGCAAATTGCTTCAGCTGATTGAATGTTCTCATTAATTTCTTTCCAATGAATTAGTATAATATTTAGCGTAAAACTATCTTTTTTACTTAATTTAAATGGGTTAATCAGTGGTACAGGATAAATTTTATCTGAATGTTGAATTTTGTGAAAATCTGCTATTCCAAGTTCCTTTAAATATTGTTCATTAACCTTAGGTTCTATAAATAATGAAAATTGTTTATCATGCTTAGTTTTCTCGATTAAATCAATATAAAAACCTAATTGAAAATCGCTTTTTAAGTGAATAGCAAACTTAAATTCTGATCGTTTCTCAACTATCTTTTTAATTTTATTTTTTCGCTTAAACTCAACCAATTTAAAATATCTTCCAATTGCACCTAATTTTCCAGATTGATGCAATGAATCTGCATAAAAAATCTTTTCATTTGGGAAAAAATTAACAATGCAATACCAAAGAAAACCTGATTTAAAATTTGCCCAATACATGGCTTTTTGCACCGCCAAGGTTATATCATAGTTTTTAATTTTAAATAAACTTGGGAACTTTATTTTAAAAGATTGTATTAGTTTCTCATTCTCAGTCCATGTATACCATGTACTTTCTACCCTGTACGAAGTGCAATTAAAGAAAATCTCTCCTGATCCTTCTGATTCATCTGGAATAAAATCTATTTCATTAAATAAGAATACTTTCACTCCTTTAGATTTTGCCCACAGGTAGTAATTGTAAGAAATAAAATTTTTAGCAACTAGCATAGTGTTTTAGTGTTTATATAGTCAATAAATGTGAAGATATAACTTCACATACTTTAGGTTTCAAAGGATTCGACTTAGTAATCTTCTTCTCAGTATTTACGAGTCTCAATAACAATTGATTCTCATCCTTTATATGCTGAGTGTCTGCAGATTCTAAATTATAAATAAATGATTTTTCTTTGTATTCGTAAGTAATACAAGGCACACCCATCCAATTACTCTCTAATGCTACAGTTGAACCGAATACAATTGTTAGGTCTGATAAAGTCAACTGATCAAATAGAGCAGACTTGGAGTTCTTTAATTCTTCAGGAATAAAATATACATTCTTTAAACTGGAATTAGGAAATATATAGTCAGACATTTTTTCTAAAGGATGTGGTTTAACAATTAGAAAGAAATCTTTGTGCGATTCTAAAAAATCATACAAAACCTTAAATGCATCAACTTTTTCTTTCCTATGACCACGAACTGAAAAAATAGAAATAACTTTTTTATTTTCAATACTTTCTAAATCAATTTGTATTGAATTTTGAAATTTATGATCTGCAATTTGATCCTCAGACAAATGCCCACTTATGATTAATTTTTCAGCAGGTATATGACATTGTTTATTTAACAGATTAAACATATCCTGATCCCAAACAAACCATTTATCAAAATTGACATCTGCATCATGCCCCTCAGCACTTTTCAAACCATTCATGGAATTATAGACCATTATATTAGATTCAAAAACTTGTGGCATTAAATTTCTCAATGCTAAATTCTCACCAACATTTATTAATAATTTCTTTATTCCTGTTTTACTAATATATTTATAATGTTCTAATTCATTTGCAATTTCAATCCAATCTTTTAAGATAATATTTGTTACAAATAGCTCTTCAGAATTTTTGTTAAATGGATTTGAAAAAGGTTGATAAACAACTCTTTTCAAATTTGATAAATTTACAAATTGTATTTTTTCTGATTTAAAATCATATTCTTTTAAATCAATATTTCCGTTGTAAAAAACGATGCAATTTCCAATTAATTTAATTGTATCTTGGTATAACTTTAATTCAAATTCATTATTAATAAGTACTCCTATTTTAGCATTGGATTCTAATACTTTTAAGCTTTTATGTTTGGATTTTAACCATTGCCAATTATTTGAAAGATAGTTTTTAAAGTATTTGAGTACTTCTTTTGATTTATTTGCATTAATAAACTGAAAATTATTGACGTTACTTTTTGTATCCTCAATTTTATTAAAGGCTACTTTTAATGCACCCAATCTGTAATTTGTCCAATAAATCAATTTGCACATGGCAGGTTGCAAATTGATACCAGAACTAATAAATTGCTTTGGGGTTCTTAAACAAAGTCTATTAACTATGTTTTGTATGTAATTATAAATCTCCCAAGTGCCGTCAACACGATAAATTTCAGCATTAATAATCTCAATTCCCTCTGGAATAGAACTGCTTAATTTAACCTCATTGCTAATTATACAATTTGATTCAAGTTCTAAAGCCTTTTGTAGACCTTCTTCGTTTAATGAATCAACAATGAAAACTTTCTTATTACTCAAAACTCATTAATAATTTATCGCTGATAAACTCCTCCGTTCTATTCATAGATGAATATGTAGCTCCACCGATATGTGGAGTAACAATTACATTGTATTTATCAGCTGCTTCTAACCATGATTTCAAATTATTTTGAGCACTTTGCTCATTTTGAATCACATCAATTGCTATTCCTTTAAAATGGCCTTCTAAAGCTCGTTGAGATAAATATGATTCATTTGTCAACTCTGCCCTGGCTGTATTAATAAAATATTTATTCTTTAATGCATCAATTTCCTTTTCATTAATGATAGATCCGTATTCAACAGTATAACTGCTGCATAAAACTACTGTCTCGCAAGCATCAATTAAAGATTCTATTGAATCGAATTTGTGAACACCTTCCTCTTGAATATCTTTATTTATATCATAGAAAGCAACAGAAGCACCCATGTTTTTTAAATAAGAAGATAGAATTTTTCCTACTCTTCCAAAACCAACAATACCAATTTTACTACCATAAATCTCATAGCCCCTATAAGGGTTTCTATTCCATTCTGAGTTATCGCTTTTTAAAAAAGCAAAATTGTAATTTCTTTTTAAAGCTAAAATTAGACCCAGAGTATGTTCTGGAGTAGCCCTAATAGTATTTAAAAAATCAGTTTCACCTTTTAACGAAATTATTTCAATCCCTTTAGATTGACAATAATTAACATCAATATGATTTAAGCCAGTGGTCGGTGAACATATGTACTTTAAATTTGGTGCAGCTTCTAAAAAACCCTTATTTATATCGAAGTTTAAACGAACAAAAATAATCTCCTTGTTACATAAAAATTCTTCCAATTTTTCACCAGAATAGTTTTCAATACTTCCAATCTTAGATAACTTATGAGAAGCTATACTCGAGAAGTCTGCTGGTTCTAAAATTCCGATCTTCATAATAATTTTCTAAGCAACTCCAAATCTTCCATTGTATCAACGTTTACGGATTTATTCTTTTCCATAATATACATTAAAGGAGTCTCACCGATAACATATCCTTTACCAATTAATTCAGCAGAACTTATATAAATACATCCGTTTCTCACATATAAAGAACCATGTTCTTGTCTTCTAACTCCCTTGTTGTGCAAATGGTTCACTGGTATTGACGTTTTCCCATCTTCACCCATTCTATAAATTACCAAGTCATTTATATATTCTTCTTCATATGCAGAAATTAAACTGTCATTTTCAGCTTCCTTATATAAATTTAAAGATGCCAATAAATCGTTTAATGTGCGAAGAGGTGAAGTTGGTTGAAGCAATAATACCGTGTCGTAATTAACTCCTTGCTTGCTATAAAAGTCGAGTGCATGCATTATGAATTCGACTGATTTAGCTTTATCACCAGAGATTTCAGATGGCCTTAAAAAAGGAATTTCAGCGCCATATTTTAATGAAATATTTGCTATTTCTTCAGAATCAGTGGATACTATAACCTTATCAATTATGCCAAGCTTTTGTGCTTCAATTGCAGGTTCTATAGAATACGCTATCAAAGGCTTACCATTGACATCAATAATATTTTTCTTAGGAATTCCTTTCGAGCCTCCCCTTGCTGGAATTATACAAAGAACTTTCATTTTCTTTATAACTCTAAAAACTTTTGTAACAATTTTAACCCATCCTCACCACTCTTTTCTGGGTGAAATTGTGTTCCACAAATATTGTTTCTTTTGACTGCTGCAGCAAACTTCAGAGTACCAAAGCTACTTTCAGCTAGAACATCATTAGTGTCTTTTGGATTTGCAAAATAGGAGTGTACAAAATAAAAACATGTTTCAATCTTTGTATCACTTAATAGAGAATTCGACCATTTGCCATTTGAAGGTTCATTTATTGCATGCCAATTAATATTTGGCACTTTAAAATTGGGCATATTTTTAGGCAAAGGCAATACATCTCCTTCTATGATTCCTAAACCCTCAGTTTCTTTATGTTCAAATCCTTTGGATAGCAACATCTGCATGCCCAAACAAATGCCTAAAAGTGGTCTTTCCTTTAATGAGAAGTTCCTAATAGGATTTATCAAATTTCTTGACTTTAATTCATTCATTCCATCTGGAAATGCACCAACTCCTGGAAGTACTAGGTAATCTGAATTCAGAATTTCTGCTTCAGTTCTTACTATTTTTACATTTGCTCCAACATGCTCAAAAGCACGGCAAATACTAAGAAGATTGCTCATCCCATAGTCGATTATTGAAACATTTTTTGTCATCAACGTACTTTTATATTTTTACTTCTTGCTTCGTTCTTAATATCTTGAATATTAAGTTTGTCATAATGCAATGCTTTCGCAATAGCCACCGCATCGGCACCGCTCTCTATAGCATCTACAAAATGACCTGATTTTCCTAATCCGCCGCTAGCTATCACAGGTATATTTACTGCTTTAGAAACCATAGAAATAAGTTCTGTATTCATCCCTCTTTCTAAACCTTCATGGTCAATGCATGTTAAAAGAATTTCACCGGCACCTAGTTCTTCCCCTTTTTGAGCCCATTCAATAACATCAATTTCTGTTTTTTCTCTAGCAACATCATACCAAACCGAATAGGAACCAGACTGATTCTTCTTTGCTTGAATAGACAGTACCATGCATTGATTTCCAAATTTGCCGGCTATTTCTGATATTATTTCTGGGTTCTTAACGGCCTGTGTACAGATTGCAACTTTGTCGGCTCCACTTCTTAAAATATCGTAGGCATCTTCGAGTGAACGAATACCTCCTCCAACTGTAATTGGAACAAAAACATTATCTGTTGTTTTTTTTATGATTTCTTTGAGTGAATCTCTGTTGTATAAGCTAGCAACAGCATCGACATAAATTATCTCATCAACGCCTTGCAAATAGTATTTGTAACAATAATCATTGGGATGGTTTGGCAAAAATCTCCATCCTTCCATATGGATACCTTTAACCAATCTATTGCCTTTAATATCTAATCTTGCTATTACTCTTTTCATAAAAAATACACCTATTGAATAGGTAAAATAATTAAGAAATTAAATTACTACCCATTTAATGCAATACAAATCTAAACTTGATTTTATACAGTCTTATGCTTCAAGACCCACTCTCCATTTACTTTGTCCCATAAATGTGGAGAACGTGCATTATCAATTACTTCCCAATAGCGTTCTTCGCTTATTCCCATGTAATCTAACACTTCTTGGAAGTATTTTTTAGGGAATTCACCATCATACTTGTTAATTAATTCAATACCTTCTTCACGGCTTATAAAACCATCTCTTATGTCTCTATTAACATCATTCATGGCACGACCTTGTCCAAATTTAATAAACATGGTGTAGTAATGTTGACCATCAATTTTATCATCTAAACTAACAAATTTAGTATAAGTACCTTCAGTTCTACCATCAGGATTTGATTCAAAACCTGAGTGCTCCATTGCGTAATAATAATTCTCTTGAGGAGACCAATTTTTGTAGAAACTGTAGAAATGTACCTCTAAACCTGCATTGATAATATCTTTCTCATCTAATGGTTTATATAAATAAAGATCTTTTTCTTCAACACCATGATTCTTTAAATCATTGATATGAACACCTCCAAAATATAATTCTTCACCTTCTTTTTTACAGAAGTGAGAAATGTCCATAAGTGGACTAAAATTTTCTTCTAATTTATTATGAGCCTCAGCTTGATTTTCACCATACATGATTAACTGAACACCATATTGTAATGCTGCTCTAGGAGCCACATTTTTTTGTCCAATAATAAATGGTTGAAAAGGATTAACTAAATTTTCGAAAGCCAATCTAGTAAGCACTCTATGTACTTTGCCATTTGGAGTTACCAAAACATTGTCAAAACCAGCATCAATCATACTTTCAAAATTTTTCCAACCTATTTCTGTATATTGATGTGGAGCCCATGTAACAGTAAGTGGATTCATTCCATATTTGTATTTCAATTGATGGGCTACATAAAAACTATCTTTTCCACCACTAGAAGGTACAATTACATCATAAGTTCCATCATTTCTTCTGAATTTATTACATAATTCTTCCAATTGTTTTTCTCTTTGTTCCCAATCAATGGTCTTTTTAAACTCAAACCATTTACAAGTATCACAAATTCCATCGGCACCTAAACCAATGGTATCTGTATCTTTACTTGTTTTTTTTGAAAATTCTCTCTTTGTACTTGGTCTCTGATTAGAGATACAACATTTTTTACAAAAAATAACTTCCTCAGGAAGTCCGTGCATCGTTTTTGACATATTTTTAATAACTAATTACTTTTTTAATTTCTGTTCCGGCATTTACTAACACATCAGCAATTGCTGTACCTGCATGACCATTACCATATAAATTTTCAATTGGATAATGACCATGGTTTACTTGTTTTAAAATGGCATTTCTTAAGTTTTCTTGATTGTAATCTGTATCAATTACATTTTTACCTCTTAAGCGCCTGTTTTGTCTGCTTCCAATATTTACAACTGGAATTCCTAAATAAGAACATTCGCGAATTCCTACACTGCTATTTCCTATTAAACATTTAGAATGGTATAGTAATTTAAGGAAATCAGCACCTTCTAAATTTTTAAAGAAACGAATATGGTTATCGGGATTCTCTTCTCTATGTGTTCTTAATGCGCTACTTGTACCATCACTACCAGCATCAGGATTTGGCCAAAACCAAAAAACTGGCATATCTAATTCATGAACTATCTTAATTAAACTCTCGGCCTGAGATTTTGCCATTTCAAATTCAGTGGTCACAGGGTGTTGCATGACAACAATATAGTCTTTAGTGGTATCAATATATTTACCAACTCCACCATATTTATTACAAGGATCAAAATCAAGTTCTGGTTGATCTAAAACCATTTTAGCAATATCTATACTTGGACAACCTGTAATATGAATTTTATCTTCATACTCACCCATTTTTATTAACCTCTGTTTTGCATCATCATTTGATACTAGATGCAAATCTGAAAGTTTGGTAATTGCATGTCTAACTTTCTCATCTATATTTCCAGTTACTTCACCCCCTTGTATATGGACCAAAGGAATATTCATATAACTTGCTGCAATTGCTGTTGCCATAGTTTCATAACGATCACCTATGGTACATACCATATCAGGTTTTAAATTATCAAACGTTGTGGCTAATTCCATAATTCCTATACCTGTCGTTTTAGCTGAACTGGTTAAAGTTGCACCTTCAATGATCATATACACCTTCTCGGCAATTTTAAAACCATCAGCCTCAATGTAATTTATGGTTGAACCATATCGATCAAGCAATGCAGAAGCCGCCACAACCAATTGCAATTCCAAATCGGGATGATTGTTAATAGCAATTAAAGCAGTTCTTACCCTACTATAACTTGGGCGAGCTGTTATTATGACACAAATTTTTCTTTTTTTCATACTAAATCACTGTTTTGTATAAATTGATGGATTGAAATATCTTTATTCAATTCCTTTCCAATAATCTTGCTGTAATCTTTTGCCATAATACCTTTATCTCCTGGCTTAGTAGTTTCTAAATCTTCGATTCGAATTATATGGCCTTTGTTCAAATCTTTTGAAGCAGTTATAGACTTTCCAAACATTACCTTCATTTCTTTATAAGCCTCTACATGGTCTTTTTGAATAGGATTGCTTAATGCCTTTTCAATTTTCCTTACTCCTTCACAAAGGGTTCTAAAATCTGAAATAGTTAAAGAAGATGCTGCATCTGGCCCAAACATTTTCTTATCAAAAACAACATGCATTTCAAGCATTTGAGCACCTAAAGCAACAGCTGCAAGTGGTGCAAAAACCTCTCCAGAATGGTCGCTTAAACCAACCTTAACATTGGTTTTATTTTTTAGCTCTGCCAATACATTCAAACCATATTTTTCTGGTGGAGTTGGATATGAAGTTGTACACTGAAACACGCCTTCAAATTTACCATTATGTGAATGAATAAAATCCACCGATTCTAGAATTTCCGCATAACTGCTCATTCCACTAGACAATAGTATAGATTTACCTGTGCTACAAATACGATCAATCATTAGATAATTGGTTATTTCTCCACTTGCAATCTTATACCTATCAACACCTAGTTGCTCCATCCATTCTACTGCTTTTATTGAAAAAGGAGAGCATAAAAATTTAAAGCCTTTATCTTCACAATGTTGTTTTAACCCAACCCATTGTTCAAAGGTAAATCCCATTCTGTCCCAATAATCAAATCTAGTTTTATCCTCATAGCTAAAATTTACTCTAAACTGTTCGTAAGCACTACTCTCATGAGATGCTATATGCATTTGGAATTTAATTGTATCTACTCCAGTTCCATGGAGTGCATCTATATATGAATGCGCAATACCAAGACTACCATCATGGGCTTGCGCTATTTCAGCGATTATTTCAACTTGATTGTTCATTTTATTAGTTCAAAAAACTTAGAATAGTTTGTGGTTTGGTTAAAATTTTCTATCCAAAAAGTTCGAATATTTCTCCTGTAATCATTGATATTCATTGCAGAATCTTTAAATTCTATTATTGACTTTGCAATAGATTCCGCTGGCAAATTTTCAGGAATTAAAATTCCAGTAATATTATTTACAATTTCATTGCAACCACCAACATCTGTTGATAAAATTGGCAACCCAAAACTTATGGCTTCCATCATACTAACTGGTATTCCTTCAGTTGCTGACAAACTGATAAATAAATTACATTTAGTCTTAGTGTAAAATTCAAATATTTCTTCATTCGATAATTGACCCAACTGTATTGATTTAACATGCTTGTTTTCCTTTAATTTAAGCATGTTTTGAACATAAATTTCCACTGTAGGATCATTATGTGCATCTAAATTTTCATCTCCCAAATGGTACCAAACTAAAGGAAAATTGATGTACATTAAGGCCTCTGCAATTAAGTAAACGCGTTTTATATCTCGGATTTTCGCGCAACTAACCAAAGTAAACACTTCATTATTTATTTCATTTAAGTGTTTAGGCTCATCTGAACCTAAATAGGATACTTGTATCTTTGATTGAAATTTTACATATTTTTTTCTAAGATAATCAGCTCCAATTTTGGAAACAGAAAAAACATAATCGAAATGTTTCATCTGAAAATTTCTAAACAGAACTTTTCCTCTTAGTGAACTTCTTTCTTCAAAAACATCTCCCCCATGTGCTCTAGTTATAATTTTTGGGGCAAAATGAATTCTTTTCAAATAGGCAAGATATATACAGTCATAGAACCAAAAAGAATAAAATAAACTATCCGATTTGACGTGTATTTTTCTTTCATTTAAATGTCTTATAACTTCTTCTGCTTTATAAATATTAGAACACAAAAGAGCTATTGATTCTTTCAATGGAAGAAACTTTTTTAGTGCTAAAATTTCACTAATGTACAAATAAATTAAAGTCCAAAATTGAGTAATAACAATCTTTAGCTTGTTAAATTTAGACCAATCTATAAAATTGTCAATAACGCTAACGTTTGTAGGCAATCCACTCTTATCATCAATAATCTCGGCCGAAAACAAGACAATATTTTCATATTGTTTTGAAAACCTCTTGATATCATTGATTACAAAAGATGTTTCAATATCATCTACAAAATAATAACAGGTATTTTTCAACGGCGTTTATAAATATGTAATTCTCCTATAGTAGTATCTAAATCAAACTCTTTCATTGTTTTCTCAATAAATAAAGTATTTAATTCTTGATGTCTACCAACATAAACATTAGGATTTTCTTTAAGCATTCTTGGTGGTAAGCGTTTATAGAAAACCACTAATTTATTTGAATCATCCCAAATCTTTTGTGGAGCATCAACATACCACATGTATGGTGTTTCGGCTTCCTTTGGCCTAGTCGTTGCAAAAGGATGATACAAATCTACCTCAACAAAATCCTTAAATGGATACAAAAATGAGCCATCCGTACCTATTTTAGAACCTTTATACTTTGTGTTAATATATTGGATGGCCAATTCGCTCCATCTAATATTATTCTGAACTTCGGGTCTTTGATCTAAACCCAAATACAAAGGTAACTCCCGATAACAATAAAAAAACAATGAAGAGCTGACAAATAGAGACACTATTATTATCTGAATCTTTTTGATATATGTATCTACCAAAATTGGTAGGGAACCTATCATGCCTAATAGCATGAAGATATAGGCAGTCCATAAATAATGAGGCCATAGTCTTTTGGTTTTAAACATGATAACCAAAGCAAAAATCAAGCCCATTACCATGAATAAAATTGAAGAAAAATTCTGTGTCTTAAATGACTTTTTGAAATTAATAAAGATTAATACCAAAACAAACACTAAGAATGGGTAAGCCAATGTCCAATGTCCCAAATAAGAACCACCAAGGCCAGAGCTCATCCAATCATTAAAACTTAATGTTGCTGAATCATATCCTTTTTCTGTACCCCCAAAGGTTTCATGCAAATAAGTGCTTAAAAAGATTGGTTTTATAGGACTTAATATCAGGCAAGGTATTGCAATTATAACACCGATAATAAAATAAAAAACAGATAGAAATCCTGGTAAGACTAAATTAGTAATATTCAATTTACCAGACTTTATAAGAGGTAAAAGAAATACAATTGGTAGAATTAACAGGACATTAAATTTAAGTCCGTATGCTATTCCTAAAAGAATAAAATGCTTTCCAAATGACCAATTGGATTTTTTAAGTTGATGTAAAAACAATGTCAAAATCAAAAGTTGCAGAGGCTCAGGCTTTGGCATCATAATGAAGTACATTGTAAAATACAAACAGAACGACCCAATAAAAAACAAGACCCTTTGTCTATTGGTTTCCAAAAAGGTTTTACTTAAAATCAGAAATGCAGACAGAATACAAATTGCATGAAACATTCTAATGGCCAATACCATACCTGTTGTACCCCAGATTTTAAAAGGTAAAAATGCGACAATTGCATCAATGTAAAACATAATGCGACCATAATATAAAGCGTTACCACTAATAACTGCCATTACAAAATGTTTAAGTGAGATTGGGTGAAGTATTGAATACACTTCTTTAACGGCTATATATTCGTCGTGTCCTGCAATAATTGTGTTGATGTTAGATCCTAATAAAAACTGCAGATTTAAGCGCAAGGAAAGTCCAATAAATACCAAGCCAAAAACCAATTCAATGGTGTATTTCTTAAAAAATTGCTTCATTCTAGTTAGATATTTATTTAGTTAATGACCTTTTTAATTCGAATATATATGAGAAGCTGCGCTTTATTAATTTCCATTTTACTTTAAATGAACTACCACTTCCACCTTTAGCCTCACCGGCTACCCTTTTGGAAAAGTATACTGGAAAATCAATAATTTGACCGTGTTTTTTTGCCTTATATAGTAAATAAAGATCAAGCGAAAAGTCATTTGGTGCATCATTCTTGTAGGTGTCAAAAAACGATTTACTAAATAGTTTAGGCTGTGCATTTATTTCGGTTAATCTACTTCCTAAAACAATTGATGCCAATAGTCCCATTCCATATGAAAAAACAGCTTCTGAAATTTTTCTGTTTTTTCGGAACCCTTTAACCAATAAATTAAGGTCACCTTTACTTCTATATATTTCGTATGCTTTTAAAACATCCATAGGATCGGTTTGTCGATCCGCATGAGTCACAGCCAATACATTGCCTTTTGCTGCCCTTAGGCCGCTAAGGATTCCGAAGCCATACCCTTTATTTTCTTTGACATGAACAATTTTAAATATTTCTTTACTTCGACTTAATACCTCTTGTTCAAATACTATATCTGATCCATCATTTGAACCATTATTAACTAAAACAATTTCTATTTCATCACTTGCTTTAACCAACAAATCAAGGCGTTCGAATAGAGCAACTAAATTGTCTTTTTCATTGTAACAAGGTAGGATGATTGAGAGCATAATGTGGAGAATTGATAAATTGATAAACTGTGAAATTGATAAATTGACATTTAAATTTCAATAAATAGGTTATTGGAAAGTTTCCTGTTTGTTCATTAATGCAATAAGTTTGTTCGAAATCTCATTGCTTAATTCACGTATTTTATGGTAATTATCACTTGTAATAAATCCTAATTCGTAAGCAATAATCGATTGACTTAACATTTCCATCAAACTAGAATATGCAATGTTAAAAAACCTTAACCTGTCGGTTTTGGACTTCCTAGAATTACCTTCAGCTATGTTTGAAGATATTGAAATAGATGATTGGCGGATTTGGTTTACTAAACCAAAATTTTCTGATTTTGGAAAACCTTCTGAACCTTTATAAATCAATAGCGCTAGGTCCTTACTTGCAATCCAAACATTTAATTTTTCAAAAGAGAATAAGTATTTCATAATTTAATTTTAGATAAATTTACAACAAATATTCTATTAAGAAAAAACTTTCAATTTATCGATTTATCGATTTATCGATTTGTCATTGCATCCTCATCATTTAAAAAACTTTTCCCAATAATTAAAAGTTTCATAATCATTTGGTGTACCCCAACAAACATAATGTTCAATTTCAAAAGCTTTAACTTTATATCCTAATTCAATTAAATCATTGATGCATTCATCAACATAAAATTCATTATTAATACGTTTATTGTTCGCAACCATATGCTCAGCTGCCTCTACAAACATAGAACCTTTGCGAAACCAAAATGCACCAACCACAGCATGGTCATTCATTGGGGTATTGCTCAAAGGTACTTTAACGCTTACTTTTTCAACTTCATTTGACTGATTTACTTGAACCCAACCATAAGCTTGTGGCTTAGCCAAAACAGAAGGATTATTTCTAAATGTAAAGACTAAAGCATCTGCATTCATACTTGCTTCTTGAAACGCAGCTCTATCGTATACCATTCCATTGTCGCTTGCACCAATGAGTAAAGCCTCATCATTATCAATCAAAGACTTGGCTTCTAAACATGTAATGGCTTGACCTTCGGTTAAATGGTCTAAGACTATGATTTCACTATTTGAAAAATGACTTTTCAAATGAATGTCAATCTGAAAGTCATTTATTTGAAAATCTCTTACCACAAATATATATTTATCAGAACTAGGTAAAGCCAAAGCCGCTTTAACAACCATTGGTGTTCCCATTAAAGGCAACAATGGTTTTGGAATGTTGTAACCCGCTTCAACAAATCGACTCCCAGCACCTGCCATTGGAATTAGTGCAATCATATTTTTTCCGTTTTATAATGATTAATTATTTTACTCCAAGTTAAGTATTCTTCAAGATCACTTGGGGTTCCCCATTGACAGAAAAATGGCACTTGGTCATAAACTAAGACCTTTAAATTATCCCTTAACATTAAATTATAAACCAAACTAACATAGTATTCACCATTTAAATTCACATCTTCATCTATCATCATTTGAAAGTACTTCTTTACAAATTTGCCCTTTGAAAAATAATAGGTACCACCGGAGTGATATGCCTTAGTTTTATCTATTTCAAAAGAAAATTTCTCCCTAATTTCTAATAAAAACTTGCTTTCATCAACTTTACAAGATGCATATAAGTTCTGTGGGTGTAATAAATGGGGGTGAAAACCAGTATAGCAAGGAATTGCTCCATCAACTTTCAACTTATTGACTGTAAAAACGAAATCTGAGAAATCCCATTTTTGATAGAAATCGCAATAATTTACGATAACCTCTTCCTCATCATTTATCAAATCAAACACTTTACTTACAGCGTAAACCGGTCCGTATTTATGCCCATCTATACCTATAATTTTACCTTCTGGGGCAATTCTATTTAAAACGCTTTTTAGTTCTGTTTTTTCTAAATGCTCATTTCGGCAAATAAATATAAAATCATTGTCCCCAGGAAACATGCTAACAACCCATTCTATAATAGGTTTTCCATGCACCTTTATCAACGGTTTAATGTCGGTATAACCAGCATCAGCAAAACGCTTACCTAAACCAGACATTGGAATCACTATTTTCATTTTACTAATTTTGAATCTTTTTACGGTACTTTTCCATTTCCATGTTATTGATGTAATCAATTTCTGAATCACCAATTAATTCAATGGGAATATTATTTGAGTGCATGAAGTCATAAATAAATAGATAGGCTGTCATGGTTTCATGTATTGAACCTGCTTCCCTAGAGTTACAATTATAACTGATCTGCTTCTGTATAGATATGTGAATTTTTCTATTCGTTTCTATTGAATCGTATGCGATTTGATCTTTAAAGAAAACCGTTTGATCTGGGAACAAAACCTGATTAAAGAAATCAGATTGACATTGATACTTGGATAAAACACTATTCACAAATGAACTTTGAGGTATCCATCGTAATGCGTCTTCCTTAAGCTCAATACTCGGATATTCTAGTTTGATATTAAGTAAATCTTTGATGGCCTGATCTATTTTAAATAATTGATCTTGACACAATTCTATACTTTGGGCGTGGGAAATAATTCCGTGATTGGAAAGAAAGAAAACATCTGGACGTCTTATACCACTCACAGCATTTTGCTTTAAAATTTTTGCTATCAGATACGACAATCCAAAACCAGGACTAACAAAAGGTAAAATCTCAATTTGTAACCCTGTTTTCTGTTTCAACTTTTCAATTAAACTCGTCTTTTCTTGAGCACAGTTAATTAAGTTGGTCCAAACAGAATGTGTGTGAATGACATATTTTTCCAAAATTGCATGAAAACCAGTTTCCATGCTAGGCTTGGGAAATATATTACCATCGGTATCAGTTAATATATTATCTGCAATTACACCCAACATTGTTTTCTCTTCCTTAACTTTATCTAGAGGCTCAACTGAAAAAAAATATTTGGCAATTTTAGTAGAGTTAACTGCAGATATGCCTTTAGTCAAAGACATTTCATCAAATCTAAAACCAGAGGCTTTGATAAACATTGAACCATCTTCAGATTTAACTGATGTATTTCCACCAGGTCCTTGAATTAAATCTGCTCGATTTAAAAACAGTTTTGTTAATTCTAAAAGTTCTTGTTTAGTACTTTGCATTTAAATCTTTATTTTTCATTGAATTAAAAATAATAAAGGTAGATACAAGTTGTAATATTCCTTCATAATTTTCTTTCCATTTAGTATTGTAAATACCCACATCCTCTAATTCTGGAATACAACGGTCGGCAAGCTGTTCAATATGCTCATTGCTAATACCACCTTTGAAGTAAAGTTCTTGATGTTCATTATTATATTTATGGTCTAGAGTTAAGGAATCTATACCATTCAATCTTTCAATTAATGGATCAAGATTTACATCATTTGAAATAACCATTTTTAAACCAATAATTGGCTCAATGTCTTGATTTATCGGGTCAATATCATTTAAGGGATAAAACTGAGCGATGATATCTGCTTGATTGGCTTGAGAGCGAATATATTTTTGAGAATCCTCTTCGCGCATCCTTAACTGCTCAAGCACTTTTTCTGGCGAATATCCTCTTTTTGCAACATCCCTTTGAACTTTCCACCACATGCGCAACTTTTCATCGGGTTCCATAAATATCTTTAAGTCATAGACACTCGATTGGTTGTTTAAATAAAACGAATGAAGTCCTTCGAAGACAATTAATTTATTTGGCTTAATAAATTTAGGTAATGTGAATTTCCCAGTACTGTGGTCATAATTCCTGCGTTGTATGCTGTTGCCTGACTTTAACTCTTTAGCATGCTCAAAATCTTCATGTATTTTATTTGCTCTTGGATCTAAATGAGTAAATACATTCCAATTTTCGTTACCCCTTTCCCATTTGTGCATATCATCGCCTCGTATAATACTTGTGTTGGATAACTCAAAAACTTCTGCCAAAGCATTACTTAAAGTTGACTTGCCACTGGCAGAGTCACCTCCAATGCCAATTAAGTATGGTTGGGATAAAAACTTTGTTTGAATGTTATTTCGTATTCCATTTTTGAACACCAAGTAGGCCAATAAAACCAAAGTTGTTTGCAGTAAAGTAAAACTTACATTCAGTGCCTTTTCATAATATTTTGGACCTAGAGCTTCATACCCATTTTGATTGAAATTAAATGAGAACAAATAATCTGACTCTTGGATCAGTCCGAAATAAACAAAATATAAGACCGATAAAATAATTAAAGTATACTTCTCAATTTTACTTTGTTTGATAACAAAATAAACCAACAATGGCAATATCCAATAATACCAACCTTGCATTGGAGCTATCATTAAGGTTAAAGCCAAGAAAGTAAAGGCTAAAAATAAAATAAGTTGGTCTCTATTTACAAATTTAAAAGTGAAATAATACAAAACTAAAATAAAGTAAATAGCTGGTATAAAATATATTCTGAGTGTTTTATTAAATTGATAGTATAAGTCAAATATTTGCTGTTGAACTGGATTGTTATAAACCATTTGCACCATTCCATCGGAGTGAATATATGGCAGATTGATTAAAACCAAGACTGATATCAAACTGATAAGAGACAAAAACAGGGTTTTGAAATCAACATTAGATATACGGATGAGGTATAACACATAAAATGGCAATACCAAGACCATGTTTGTTTTGCATCCTATTGCCAAACCAATTAATATAAATGCTTGTATCCAATTTGATTTAAAAAGAAAATAAAGAGAAGCCATCATAAACGCCATTGGGATTACATCCAATTGTCCATGAAAATAATTTATATAGATTAATACCGGCGATAACCAATACCAAATTAATACTTGTCTTGTATAGTTTTTAAGCCAACGGATAAGTACCAATAAAATGGCAATATCTGCTATAATTAATGGTAGGCGATAAACTAAGCTATCTACTACACTAAAGGCATCAATAGATCCTGGAAACAAAGGCCAAAATATCATTCTTGGCAAAGAAAACAACCACAACATTAATGGAGGATAAGGGAATTCAATCCCCTTGCCATTTTGCATAAAATAAGTGTATGGGTCTTGAAATCCAGAATCAATAAAATAATTCGCAAATGGAGCAAATAAATCTCTTAAATAAGTAGAAGCAAAACAAATAGATAAAACCAATTTAAAAATAAGTCCAGCCCAAAACAACCTTGATTTGGCTAAAGGAATTTTGCTTCTTCCTTGCTTATCAAATAAAAATGAAATGTTGATTTTCAAAACAATATTGTATTATCTTTTATAAGGTAGGCCTTAATGCCGAAATTTTCTGCCCCTTTAACGTCTTTTTCTAAGCTATCTCCTATCATAATGACATCGTTAGGATTTAATTTTAGTTTTTCTAGTGCCATTTCAAAAATGTATGGATTAGGTTTTTCAATCCCGGCCTCCTCTGAACTAAGCAAAAAATGAACTAAATTTTGTAAGCCTAAATGCAAAAATTTTTGTAATTGAATTTGAGCAGTTAAATCGGTAACAATACAGAATTTAATACCCTTTTCAATTGAACTTTCAATAAACTCTTTAGCGCCAGGATACCATGTCATTTCTGTTAAAAATACATCCCAATATAAAGCTTCCATATTCAATGCAAACTCAGCATTGGTATATCCTGCAAAGTTTTCATATAACTTTTGAAAGTATAAAAGTCTAGAATGTGATGCACCTTGTCCATGTAGGTCCTTATGAACCCTGCTTCTAGCATCTTTCAATAAGCTTGAAAAAATATCATCTTCGATACCAAACTTCATTGAAGCTTGCATTATACATGCTTCCATGGCTTTATGGTGGCATTTATCATAATTATAAAGTGTATTGTCTAAATCCAACAATACCCCCTTTACACCATCCAATGGTATTAAATTCCAATTATTTAAGTCCATAATTCAGGTCTTTTGGTACACACGGCATCTATTTCAAAACCTTGAAGTTTGATTTTAAATTCATCTATTCTAGACAAATCATATCCTTGTAATTCAGGCGAAACCAAACACAATTTGAAATTCTTTTTTAAGATGGTGTAATTGTCGCTATTCAGAGGAAGATCTGTAAAACAATCAATCCATACCCAATCTACTTTTCCTGCAAAGCCTAATACAAAATCTAAAGGCTCATATTCTGAGAAACGAATGGCCATTTGATGCACACCCTTTTTCATATATTTGATTAAATAAGGAAGAGAAAGGTCGAGAAAAAAATAATTTTTAACCTCATATTTTAACATAAGATCTAGGATTCTATCTTCCATTCCTTCAGCTTTTGTATTTAATATGATCAATTGGTGCTTATAGTGCTTAAGCCATTCTTCAAAATCTTCGCCTTCTTTGAAGGCATCGTGGTGCATGATTATTCTATCGCCTTCAGGTCTTAAGTCGAGTTCTACTCCAAATTCAGTTGGTGTATTCTGCAATTGAGAAATGGTGTTAATCCTATGTGCTATTTTTAACATGTTCTTATTCAATTACAACATCAACAACATAATTTGGTCTCTTTCTACTTGCATCAAGAGTTCTCCATACATATTCACCAATAATACCTAAAGAAATCATTTGAAATGAGGATACAAATAGGAACACCAACATCATAGTTGTCCAACCCTCAACACTAATGTTACCCATTAATTTATTGTACATAATGTATAAAGCGTAAACTATAGAAATTAACCCCAATAGCAATCCAGAAACAGAGATTATTCTTATAGGCAGAAATGAAAAAGCCACAAACGAATCAACAAACAATTTAATTTTTTTAGACATTGTCCATCTGCTCTTTCCGGCTTGTCTTTTCTTTCTAGAATATGGAATACTGATGTATTCATATTTCAACCAAGTTAATAGATACAGACTATTTGAATTTCTTTCATCCATTTCCAAAACTTGATCTTTCAATTGCTTATCAAACAAAACATAATCAAAACCTCCTTTTGGAAGTGTAGGTAGAGCATACTTCTTAATTAGAAATTGAAATGTTTGTGCAAATATTTTTGAGAAAAAGGGATCTTCTCTGTCTTGTCTATTTCCTAAAACCAGTTTAATGCCTTTTTGCCAATGTTCAAAGAATTTAGGCATTAATTCGATTGGGTCTTGAAGATCGGCTGAAACTATAACATTGGCATCACCAGTTGCATATTTCATACCAGCTAGAATTGCATTATAGCTACCAAAGTTTCCAGACAATTTTACTATTTTAACTTTATCTGAATAGGCCTTTTTAAACTTCATCAATTCTAAAAAGGTATTATCCTTTGAACCATCATCAACCATTATATATTCGAAGACTGTTCCCTCTGGAAAACTCGATTCATTTGCAATAAGTTCCTTTGCCGTTGAATCAATATTCAACTCATTATAATAACAAGGAATGATGATTGATAATTTAGCCATTAAAGAATTTTTTTATTGTTTCAATTACTGTGAATACATCTTCATTCTGCATTCCAGGATATAAAGGTAAACTTAAAGTTTGCTCAGCAATTTTCTCTGCTATTGGAAAATCTCCTTTTTTATAAGCTAATTCAGCATACGCCTCTTGTAAGTGAGGTGGAACTGGGTAGTGAATGATTGTTCCAATTCCATTTTCCGTCAAATAATTTTGAAGCTCATTTCGTCTAGATGTTCGTACTTGATAAATATGGTAAACTGATGTGCATGAGTCTGCCAATGTAGGCAAAGTTAAGTCACCTACATTTTGTAGCTGCTGATTGTAGATTTCTGCGAGTGCAATTCTTTGACTGTTTTGTGCATCTAATACATTTAATTTAACAGAAAGCAAAGCAGCTTGTAATTCATCCAATCTAGAATTCACACCTTTTATCTCGTTGAAATATTTTTTCTGAGAACCATAATTTCTTATGATTCTAACTTTATTATTCAAGTTTTCGTCATTGGTTGTAATGGCTCCGGCATCACCTAAAGCACCTAAGTTTTTACCTGGGTAAAAACTGCTCGCATTGATATGGCCCCAACTTCCAGTTATTTTACCTTTACACACTGCACCTTGGGCTTGTGCATTATCTTCAAGAACAAACAAATTATGTTTATTTGCAATTTCAGTAATAAGATCTAATTGAGCGGCTTGACCATATAAATTAACCGGCATAATTGCCTTAGTTCTTTCTGTAATTTTACTTTCTATAAGCAAAGGGTCAATATTGCATGTTTCCCAATTTGGCTCCACAGGAATTGGAGTTGCTCCAACATATGATACTGCCAACCAAGAAGCAATATATGTGTTAGAAGGCACTATTACTTCATCACCAGCCTTTATATCCAATGCTTTTAATGACAATATCAATGCATCTAAACCATTTGCAACGCCTATGCAATAATTTGTATTTGAATAGGCAGCGTACTGCTTCTCAAATTGTTCTAATTTATTTCCAAGAATATACCACCCAGAATCAAGAACACTTTCAAATGCTTCCATTAATTCATGCTTTGAGGCATGGTTAATCATTTTTAAATCTAAGTATGTTATTTTCATATTTTATTTAACCAATTATCGTAACCAATTCCTTCCCATGGCATACCCCTTTCAAAATTATAAGGCCATGGGTAATGAGACAAACCTGTTTCCTTAGAAACGATATCTCTTACATCTTTAACTTCTTTTCCTGGACTTCCCAGAACCAATTTGTAATCTCCAATTTCTTTACCCACAGTAGAGCCAGCTCCAATCAAACAATGTTTTCCAATAATAGTACCAGGAAGCAATACCGAACCAACAGCTATTTGAGAATAATCTCCAACAGTTGGACCATTGCAAATATTTGAAGGAGGAGTTGGGTCGTTGGTAAAAACAACATAAGGATAAATGAAAACAAAATTTCCAATCTTAGAATTCTGACCAATATGAACATTAGAATGCAACCAACAATAGTCGCCAAAACTAACATGTCCTTGGATATCCGACAAAGTTCCAACCCTACATTTCTTACCAAATACACTTTTCTCTCTTATTGTAACTCTATGTCCACATGAAAATCCTTCTCCCAATTCAACACCTGAATATATGATTGCATGACTTCTAATTAATGAGTCTGATTTTATAGTCGTAACTGGATTTTCATACTCTCCATAGTAATAATCATTACCTGGCTCACCTATGATACAATCATTGCAGATAATAACATTATCTTCGATTACAACATTATCGTAAATAGTGGTGTTATCACCTATTTTAACATTATTTCCTATTTGTGCTTTCTTGCTTATGAAAACATTTCTATTGTTGAATTTCATATTTGCTCTGCTTTAAAGTTATCATAAGATCTAATATAATCTTTCTCGTCATATAGACTTGAAGCTATAACTATTTGAACGGCATTATGGCTGTATTGCATAGTATGCCAACACATCTTTGGAATAAATAAACCTTTATCAGGCTTATCCAAAATGAATTCCTGAATGCTTCCATCTATAAGTTCTGTTTTAACGGTAATGCTTCCTGCTGCTGCAATCAAAACCATTTCGGTTTCATAGTGTGCATGCTTTCCTCTAATTACATCTTCAGGGGTATAATAGGTCCAAAATATTCTCTTTATTTCAAAAGGAATTTGGTTATTCTCTTCGGCAATTGAAATATAGCCTAATGAAGAATCTCCGTTTCGTTTAAAAGTTATAATTTCTGGTGTTGTCATGGGTGTATTATTAAAATTGAGTATTTATTAACTCAAAAATTGATTTTATATATATAAATAGTTCTAGTCTTTCCAATTAATTGATAGGCACCGTTTATTGGTTTGGTTGACAAAATATAGCTGACTCTTGCTTCCTTAAAACCATCAAAATTCCAAACTGGATTTAAGGTATCCTTCTTTAAGCTAATTTCAGAAGAAAACAAATAAGCTCTATTGTTTGAGTAGTAATCAATGCCACCTTTTTCAAATTCACTTGCATTTATCTTCTTAATGGTATGCCATTTCTCAAGTGGATACAAATTTAGGTAGGCATCATAGGTATTCATTTTGTTATACCAAGCTATTGCGGGACAAAAACCAATACACATAACATTGGCCTTTTTCAATTCAGGAAATTGCTTATTAATTTGTTCAAATTCCTCAATATTGTAATATTCCTTAAAGCTGCTTTGGTCCTCACTTTGTTTGTTAACTATTGAATAATAAAAGGGGTTTTCTGCATAAACAGAGCCATAATAATCTTTTGGATAAAGTAAAAACATCACCCAAACAATTTGAATTGTGGCTAAACTTATTTTCAAATAACTATTGGAAATTTTACTTAATACAAATGCGAATAAAATATACCATAGGGCTGGGAACAATACCCAAAAACGAACACTAAATTTAAAACTCTTCAGAAGCACAACATTGTTGAGCAATATGGTTACAAAATATAGACTAAAAATGACTGCCAAAAACAAAAGGATAGAGAGGTAAACTTGTTTTTGTTTTTTAACTAAAGAATATACAAATACCGCACAAACAATAAGAACAATTAAAACTTGAAAAGAATGAAAGTGGTAATGTCCAAAAAGAAAGGCCAAAATGGAAACTCCAACAATACCTTTAAAGTTCATATGCATTGTTTCACCCAAACTCTCCACTCTATTTGATTGTACACCAGAGAATATTAGTTTAAACATTTCTAATTCACTGATAATTGTAAATAAAACCAAGAGTATAAATGTCAATAAGTGCTTCCAATTAAATTGCCATAATTTTAATACCGTTGATCCTAATAAATACAGTAGAAATAAT
Organism: Bacteroidia bacterium; assembly: GCA_030158725.1. Taxonomy (GTDB): domain Bacteria; phylum Bacteroidota; class Bacteroidia; order NS11-12g; family UBA955; genus JABMMZ01. The sequence goes on along the minus strand of JAOASJ010000016.1, from coordinate 7,246 downwards.
ATTGGAAAGCTAAACATATTTCCAAATGGAAGAGAGCTAAATAAAGGGAAAGCCGCTATTAATATCCAATGAAAATACTTTCCTTCATTTCTAAATATTTTAATTAAAGACCAAGTCAATATTGGCAAGCCCGCTACAGTTAATTCACCGCCTGGCCAAAAGGGAAGCAATGAAAATGCTAGAGCCACAAAATTGTAAACTGCTGCGTTGTCTTTGGCTATGAAATCTTTTATTAAAAATCTTAAACCAACAAAAGCAATTATATGCATGAAAATAAAATGCATGATATAGGCTTGCAATGGAGAAAAAATTATAAATAAAAATCTGAAGAAACTAAACTTTGATGGCAAAAATGACCTTGGCATTTGATCCATTATACCATTAACCATGTCATTGCTATTTGCAAAAAACACATCGGTATTTCCCATAAAAGAATACAATGGCAACAGACCATCTAAATTGTCGTGAATTAGAAATCTTGTTTCATTTGGGAAAAAAATTAATGGTAAAAAATAAACGAATAAACCGAGTATTGATAACCATTCATATATCTTTGATTTAAACATTATAATTATTTAATTTGTTTTAGAACTGAAACTAATTTGCCCATTTTCACTTCGTAGTCCAAATGTTTTTCAGCATATTGATGCATTTCAGATTGCAAGTTTTTTTCTTGTATTATTTCTTGGTACCAATTAATAATCTGGGTAAAATCTATTGCCTGTTCAGAAGCCTCAAGTTCTAAACAGAATTTCTGAGCTTCTATATTGTTTGAAAAATCTGGGTCATTATGACCATATACAAAAGGCAGTCCGCGGGCAAAATACTCCCGGGTCTTAATGGTACTAGTGCTCTTCAAACCTTTTCTGTGAACCGCAAGTGCACCAATACCAAGATGCACATTATTGATAACAATATCTGTCTGTTCTTTTTGAATAAAATCAGAACATATTACATGGTCTCCGATACCTAGTTGTTCAATAAGACTTTTTTCAGCAATTAGGTTTTTACCAAATAAATAAAATTTGATATTGAACAAACCTTTGTAAATTTTGATGCCTTTAAATACTCTATCTAAACCGTTAAAATCTGCACTAGTTACTGCACCTTTTAAAAAAACTATCCTAAACTCGTCTTCCAATTTCAAGTTGCTTTTGATAGTAAATTTCTTAGTTTGAACCGCATCTCCCAATACCAAGGTTTTGTAGTTTAAATTAGCAGCATTACTCTCATAAGTTGCTATATCTTCAGAATTGCAGATACCCAAAATTGCCCTTCTTCTAATGCTAGAGCCATAGAATTTTTCTCTAAGCATTGGCAAATAATAAAACTCTATTAAACTTAAAATAGCAGAAATGTTAAACTTAAAAGGATTTTCAGTTTTATAAAGTTCTATTTCTTTGGTTTCAGCAGTTACATGTTCAAAAAACACCTTAGTCTTTAAATTGATTAACCACTTTTTTAATAGGTAATGAGCTCCTGGATATCTAAAATAGACAAAATCAAATTGATTAATATCAACTTTCTTTTGATTTAGTAGGGTTTCAAAATATGCTGTTCTTTGTTTGGTAGAACGAAAATATTTTGCTTGAATTTTGGGTACTTGTATGAAATCTATATTGGGATAAACTTCGGCCTGTTCAATATTATCAGTGCTAAAAAACAATCCCCTACATTCAACGCCATTGGCTATTAAAGCATCAATTTGAGAACAAACTTTTTTTTGCACGGAACCGGCAACATTAGAAGCTGAAGTAAAAACATATAGAATCTTCACGTCTATTTAATCAATTTTACATTTATGTTCTGCCAAATTTGACGAACAGTTGCTGCATCAATATTACCCGATTTTTGAATTGAATGCTCAGCTTTTAATTTCAAATCTTTATTGTCTAATTGGTCGAATGCCCAATTTTTCAAACTTCCATTTATCCAATGTTCAACTGGACTACCAATTCCAACTTTATATGTTCGTGTTCTTAGTGTTTCGTCCATTTTGTTTTTCATAGACTCCCTAAGAATTCTTTTGGTAAATCCACCACCAATTTTACTTTCAATTGGAAGAGAAAACACAAAAGATACCAAACGCCAATCCATAAAAGGCATTCGTATTTCAATACTGTTCATCATTCCTGCACGGTCAAAATTTCGCAAAAGCGCAGGTAAAGTATGTTGAAAGGTTTCGTTGTAAACCATTCTATCTGCAAGTTCAGTATCTTTAAAATTATATGGTTTATCACTTAGGCTTGGCAATTCTAATGGCAAAAATTCATTGCTGCTTTGCTTTCCTTTAACAAACCTCTTTAACATGAAAAACACACTAGACTCTCTGTCTATTTTGTCTGTTAATTTTTTATCGAATTTTAAGCCCTCGGTTTGCCATTGACTTGGGTGGTATAAATTCTCTAAAACAGATTGAAACGATTTAGTTTCGTTTACACTTCCATTCCAAAGTGAGTTGTTGTATAGAGAATAAACCATATCTCTATAACCATACAGCATTTCATCTACACCATGTCCATCCATAGAAACCACGACTCCATTCTTGCGCATACCCTTGTAAACGTCTGAAATAGAACTAATCGGTGACACATTTAAAAAGTCTGACAATTCTGTTTCCTTTTCAATTTGATTGGTCAAATCAGACAAATTACTTTCAATAAAAGTTATAGGTCCTCCTGTAAAATCAACTGCCTTTTGGGCATAAATTTGTTCGTCTTGAGGCAATCCAGGAAATACTGCAGTAAAAGCTCTTTGGGCGTCAGGGTTAACACGTCCTAACTTTTCACTTTGTAAAATTGAGTACACCGTTGAATATACAGCTGTAGAATCTAAACCACCGCTAAGCGCAGTTCCAATAGGTACATCACTAATTAGTCTTATTCGACAAGCATCTCTAAACAATTGATAATAAGCTTCAGCTTGTTCTTCTAAAGTTTTTGGTACTACCTGTAAATGATCGCTTATATGCCACCATCTTTTTTGTTCAACTCCATTACCTTTTTTTATTGTTAAACAATGTCCGGGCAAGAGTTGAAATATATCTTCAAAAATGGTGTATCCCAGCCCTTCTAGAGCATATGGATCCTTTGCATTAAGCTCAAGCCTTTCTTGATTAATTACTCTTGAATAGCCATCTAAAAATTTAAATGCACGCGTTTCTGAAGCGAATGAGAAGCTTTCTCCATGTTTGTGAACATAGTACAAGGGTTTAATTCCAAAGCGGTCTCTAGCTAAGAATAATTCCTTTTCAATTTCATCCCAAATAGCAAACGCCCACATGCCGTTGAACTTATTCAAGCAATCTTTACCCCAATGGATATAGGATGCAAGTATGACTTCGGTATCTGTTTCTGATGCGAAAGTGTAGCCATTTTGAATTAATTCAGACTTGATGTGTTCAAAATTGAAAACTTCACCGTTGTAGGTTATCCAATATCTACCATTGCCATAACTCATTGGCTGTTTGCCAGAAATAGATAAGTCTAAAATAGAAAGTCTTCTTTGGCCTAATCCCAAAGCATTCTCATTCAATAGCTCATAAGCAGCTCCATCAGGACCTCTATGGTACATGGAGTCTGTAAACTTTTTAAGTTGACTCAAATCGACCGATAAGCCATTTAAATTATATATTCCTGAAATGCCACACATACTACTAAGACTTCAAGCGAGATTGTCTCAATTTTTCAATTGGATTAGAGATAAATTTATTTAATAAAATTGAAAAGACTATACACCATAATGCGATGTATGGGCCTTGTGAAGAATACTGAAAACCACAGGCTGAATACAATAATATAATCAACATATGGGAAATATAAACCGGATAGGATAAATCGCCGATTTGAGTATCCCACTTTTTATTTTTGAAATAGACAAATAGAAATGGAAGACTGAAAACAAATACAATAAAATATAAAAGTTCGATTAAAAATAATGGGTAACCAAAACTTGGAATTTTAAAATAGAAAAGTGTAAATAGAACTAGAAAAACGAAGATACTTAAATTGACATATTCTGGAACATTTATAGTTTTAATTTTATTGGCCATTTTGTAACAAAAATAGCCAATTAAAAAAAACATCAGTTCGCTTGGAAAAAATCTATAGGACCATGGATCGTTGGTTAAATTCAATCCAAAGTGAATATACATTTTAATGCCAAAAGACAATAGCAAAAGGCTTAAAATCCATTTCCAATTTCTTCTTAAAATAAATGGGGCGATTAAATAAAAACATATCTCTATACCTAAGGTCCATGCTTGTGGTATAAATAAGAATCTATGCATTGATATTGGCTCTAATGCATAATTAGAGGTATAATACATGGTCATTGTATTTGGGTTAAATCCAAAAAACATTAAAACATCTTGACCAATTATTAATAATTGTGAGAAAAGCAAAACCAACATAGTAGAGACGCTTTTATAGTATTTGACATAGAAATCTATGCAAAAGAAATTGGCATCTGAACTTAGCAAACCATTTAAGAAACAAAATAAAATGCTTAATCCCAACACCGCCCAGTATATAGGATAGAGTCTTAAAAAGCGATTTGAAATAAATAATTTATAATTCCCGTTTTGACCAATGTACTTCTCGTTTAAAATTAAACTCATATAAAAGCCTGAAATGATGTAAAAAGCTTGAACAGCAATTTGACCTCCAACAAATTCTAAATTAAATAGCACTCCAGCATGAGATGCTAATACAGATAAGGCTAGTATTAATCTTATTACTCCCAAAACCTATTACAAAATTTTATTTAATAAATACATTGTAAACAATTCATTACCCTTATGATTAAAATGACAATTATCTACATAATACGAATCAGGTATATCTATATTATATAAATTCACAAATCTAACCATGCGAGATTTTAAGGCTATTTGTTGTTCAAGATAATTTACAACATTTTGCTTATTTAGATTATAAAAACATCTTCGCCCTGGGGAAAAAGAAATAATAATTGAATTTTTGGGTTTTACTTTCTCAATAAAAGAATTTAGTGAATTAACAAATTCATCTACTTTATTTTTTGTAATTTCATGTTTTAAATAAATGTCTTCATCCCATCTGCTTTTCAAAATTTCAAATTTCTGACTTTCTAAATATGCAGTTCCTAAAGAATCAAAATTTAAATTTGTATAACATCTATCTGAACCAAGTTTTGTATATGTATTTATTTCTGCATATTGGTTTCTATAAGTACTAAAATCTGATGCAATGTTCATCATTTCAATTGCGGAAGTATTATTCATAGGGAAACCATTTTTTTGTATTATAAATGAACTTCCTAAATCAGTAAAATTAATATTTATAATTATCTTTTTACTCCAAATATTAAATTCTTGAAAATCAAATAACTTTGTCCCCCAAGATGAAATATTTATTGTTTTCAATTTAAATGAATCTTGAATTTGTTTTGTGTCAATATTATTCAAACTCATTGAAGAACCGATTATGACTATTTTTGAGTCATCAAATCGTTTTCTATTCTTATTTATAAATTCAGCCTTTGCATTAAAAGAAACTGAATTAGATATGAATAATATTCTATCGTTATAATTATAAAATATAATAATAGATAGTATTAGAATTACTTCTATAATTACAAAAAATATTATTTTATTATAAAATTTCTTCATTAAAACTGAAAATATATAAATGATGTATTTTTCCCAAAATTAAACCATATTAATAATCCAATTATTACATAAAGAATAAAGTTCTGCTTTTTTAATACTCTTTCATCTCTGCGTATTATCCAATCACCAATAATTAATGGAATTATGTATAAAAACGATACAATTGCAGTAGGGTAATTTAAAAATTGTTCTGGATGTAAAACAATATTAAAGAATATTTTCTTGAAAAAATCAACAGCAGTTGTCAAATTATCTGAACGAAAAAACACCCAAGCAATTGTAACCAAAGTAAAAGTTGATAGCATGCTTAAGAATTCTTTTCGGCTTGGTAACTTAGTATTGTAAGCTACAACTTCATTAACATGTTTTCTGTTTCTTTTAGATAATAGTATTGGTAAAAAAAAGCATGAATGTATGAAACCCCAAATAATAAAATTCCAACTTGCCCCATGCCAAAATCCACTAACAATAAAGATTATAAATGTATTTCTAATTGTCTTATATAAACCATTCTTAGAACCTCCAAGTGGAATGTATAAATAGTCTTTAAACCAGGTTGAAAGTGAAATATGCCATCTTCGCCAAAATTCTGCAATATCTCTTGAAAAATATGGAAATTTAAAGTTACTTAAAAGCTCTATACCAAATAACTTAGCTGTACCTAAAGCAATATCTGAATAACCACTAAAATCACAATAGATTTGAAAACTGAAAGCAATAGCACCCAAAATTAAATTTGGGGCACTCTCTGAAGTGTAATTTTGAAAAATCCCATCTACTATTATACTTAAGTTATCTGCAATTACAACTTTCTTAAAAAATCCCCATAAAATCAATCTGCATCCATGAATTGATTGCATATAACTAAACTTCCTTTCCTTCTCTATTTGTGGTAATAAATGTGAGGCTCTTTCAATTGGTCCTGCAACTAATAATGGAAAAAAGCTAACAAATACTGCATAATTTACAAGACTTTTTATAGGTTTTTGTTTTTTATTATAAATATCAAAAACATATGACATACCATGGAAAGTGTAAAATGAAATTCCAATAGGAAGTGCATAATCTAGAAGCAGCAAATTACATTTTAAACCAAATAATGATAAGAAAGATTGAAATTGGCTTGAAAAAAAGTTGAAATATTTAAATACACATAATATTCCTAGATTATTAATTACGCTTAAATATAAAAATAATTTTGCTTTTTTCCTATTTTCAGAATCTACCCAAAATCCATACAAATAATCTAAAATTGTACTTATTGCCAACAAGCCTAAGAATTCCAGACTCCACCATCCATAAAAAAAATAGCTTGCTGCTAAAAGTAAGAAATTTTGACTAATTAGTTTTTTTGAAAAAATAAACCAATAGAAAACATATACTATAGGCAAAAAGAATAAAAACTCAGAAGAATTAAACAACATTACTTAATAGAATCTTTGAAGATTTTTAATAAATCTTTTTGAAAAATTGATTTAGGAACCAGATAAAAATAGAATAAAATCATTATTTTACTTTGTCTTTTCTGCTCTAAATTATAATAATACCAAACATTTTTCTTTAGATATAAAACAATGGCTGTTTTAATTGCTGCAG